>LR134389.1:1800000-2100000 GCA_900637675.1 Streptococcus equi subsp. equi | reverse complement strand
TGTGCCTAATCCCTACTACGAGAAAGGTCTACATGATAGCCCACACTATCGTAGTCAGGTTGCTAAAGACATTCTTGATATTAAAGGACTTTTGGGGAGGTGAGGCTATTGATTGCATCAAAAAAGACGGCTTAGGAAACCGTCAACAATTATACACAATTAAATTATAACACAGAAAGAGAGAAACACAATGATTGAAGTAACTTTTAAAGCAGAGAGCATGGCAGGTGTTTTCGATGCTATGCGTGAAGCTCTGGATATGCCGAAGACAGTAACCAAGGATGTTGTTGAAGAAAAACCAGCTCCTAAAAAGAAAGAAGAGTCTGTAACTTTGACATTAGCTGATATTAAGAAAATGGCTAAAGCCAAGGTTGAAGAAGGGAAGTCAAAGGACATCAAGGAAGTCTTGAAAGAGATGAACGTCGCAAAAGTTGGTGAACTTGAAGAATACCAGTTTGCTGAGTTTGTTGAGAAGTTGGAGGCCCTCTAATGCCAGTAGAAAATCACGCACTACTGTCTGCTTCTAGTGCTCACAGATGGCTTTATTGCCCTATGCTGCCGAGATTAGAAGCAGACTATCCTAGCCGCGATACCGTATACACTCAAGAGGGCACAAGCGCCCATGAGCTTTCTGAAATCAAACTGATGTACAAGTCTGGTAAAATCACCAAGCGTAAATTTAACACGTTAACCAAGGCTTTTAAGGAAAACTCAGACTTCTACAACGAAGAGATGGAAGAGATGACGGAACTTTACACAGATATTGTTATGGAGCACCTAAATGCTTATGAGAACGCCGAAATTGAACTTGAAAAACGGGTTGATTTTAGCGACTGGGTGCCTGGCGGTTTTGGGACTTCGGATGTTGTCATTTTAGCGGATGGGGTCATTGAAATTATTGATCTTAAGTATGGCAAGGGCATGCCTGTGTCTGCTAACCAAAACCCACAGATGGGGCTGTACGCTCTAGGAGCTTATGCTTCCTACGATATGGTTTATGACTTTGACCGTATCAAAATGACCATTATTCAGCCACGTTTAGATTCGGTTAGTTCTGTTGACATTTACGTGGAGGAGTTACTCTACTGGGCGGATAATGTTGTCTTGCCTATGGCCGCTCAAGCAGACGCAGGCATTGGTGACTGGAACCTAAGTGAAAAAGTATTGCAGTGGTCTCCTGTCGCAGCTAAATTGGTACCAAGAGCGCAAGAAAATTGGGAATTAATTGATAAATATGACTATCAGGAGCCTGTCTATTTATCTGATGAAGCCGTCGCAGAGATTCTTGACAAAGCCTCAGCTATCAAGAAGTGGGTTGAGTCAGTTGAAGCCTATGCCCTGAAAGAAGCACTCTCGGGAAAAGAAGTTCCAGGCTATAAGATTGTTGAAGGTAGAAGTAATCGAGTCATCACTGATAAAGACAAAGCAATTGATATTTTACAAGATAACGGCTTTGACGATGAGATTTTTAAACCGAAAGAGCTGTTAGCAATGGGAACTCTTGAAAAGTTAATAGGTAAAACCACTTTTGCTGATTTATTAGCAGAAGTAATTGATAAACCACAGGGCAAACCTGTCCTTGTTAAAAATAGCGACAAGCGACCCGCATTAAATAGCTTAGAACAAGCAATTAAAGATTTTGAATAGGAGAAATTATAATTATGACACCAAACACAACTAAAGTAGTAACCGGAAAAGTACGCCTAAGCTATGTAGCTTTACTAGAGCCTAAAGCCTTTGAAGGTCAAGAGGCTAAGTATTCAACAGTTATCTTAATTCCAAAAACAGACAAAGTCACAATCAAGAAAATTAAAGACGCGCAGAAAGCTGCTTATGAGGCTGCCAAGGACAATAAACTCAAAGGGGTTAAATGGGAGCGCGTTAAGACAACGCTTCGTGACGGCGACGAAGAAATGGATACCGAAGAGCACCCAGAGTACGCTGGACACGTGTTCATGTCAGTGTCAAGTAAAACTAAGCCACAAATCATTGACAAGTATAAAAACCCCGTTGACTCAGCGGATGAAGTTTACTCTGGCGTCTATGCTCGCGTATCACTTAATGCCTATGCTTACAACACAGCGGGAAATAAAGGAATCTCTTGCGGATTAAACAACGTCCAAATTGTTGCTAAAGGAGACTACCTTGGCGGCCGTTCGTCAGCTGATGCAGATTTTGACGAGTGGAACGAAGAAGAGGACGAAGACGACATTTTATAGTAGAGGGCCTCTTTAGAGGCTCCTCATTTTTAAAGGAGAGGTATGAGACATTTAAATATTGATATTGAAACCTATAGTTCGAATGACATCAAAAATGGGGTTTACAAGTACGCTGACGCAGAAGATTTTGAGATTTTACTTTTCGCTTACTCTATAGATGGCGGAGAAGTAGAGTGCCTTGATTTGACAAGGCAGTCTCTACCTGAAGACATCAAAGATATGTTATTTGATGATAAAGTCCGAAAGCACGCCTTTAATGCCCAATTCGAAAGAGTTTGTCTCAGTCGTTACCTCGGTCTACCTTACTATCTAGATCCTTGCCAATGGCAATGCACCATGGTGCTGGCCCAAGAGTTGGGGCTGCCTTCAAGCTTGGAAAAGTGTGCGCTGTATTTAAAATTAGTGCAGGAAAAAGATACCTCGGGTAAAAACTTAATCAGATACTTTTCCCTGCCTTGCAAACCAAGTAAAGCTAACGGTGGGAGAACTAGAAATTTACCAGAACACGCCCCCGAAAAGTGGTAAATGTTTATTGACTACTGCATCCAAGACGTTGTTGTTGAGATGGCAATTGCCGAAAAACTAGAGTCAGTTCCTGTGCACGACCGTGAATGGGACTACTACGCATGCGACCAGAGAATCAACGACAGAGGCGTGGCGCTTGATAAAGAGTTAGTTGCTTCGGCCTTGTATTGCAAAGATGTTAAGATGGAAAGTTTGTCTGGTGAACTAAAAGCTCTAACAGGACTTGATAATCCTAATAGCAGGGCGCAGTTGTTACCGTGGCTAAAAGAACACGGTTATTCGGTTAATGGTCTGACTAAAGCGGATGTTGAGCAGGAGCTTAAGACGGCCGAAGGAGAACTTAAGAGAGTTTTAGAACTTAAACTACAAACCGCTATGTCAAGTCTAAAAAAATATGAAGCTATGGAAAGAGCTATGTGCTCAGACGGACGAGTTCATGGACTACTTCAGTTTTACGGAGCTAGCAGGACAGGAAGATGGGCGGGCAGAGTTGTCCAAGTACAGAACTTAGCTAGGAATTATATAAAGGATCTAGATGATGCTAGAGAGTATGTTAAAAAGCGTGATATTGATGCTGTGGAGATTTTATACGATAGTCTTAACGACACTTTAAAGCAGCTAGTAAGAACGGCACTCGTGGCCAAAGACTGCTGTACCTTCTACGTCTCTGACTTCTCAGCGATTGAGGCTAGGGTGATTGCGTGGTTTGCCGGAGAGCAGTGGAGGCTTGACGTGTTTTCGACGCACGGAAAAATCTATGAGGCATCCGCTAGCCAGATGTTCGGAATTCCAATTGAGGAGATTGATAAGGAACTACGCCAAAAAGGCAAAATCTCAGAGTTGGCACTTGGCTATCAAGGAGGTCCTGGAGCGCTCAAGCAGATGGGAGCTCTAAATATGGGAGTCAAGGAAGAGGAGCTCCAAGGGCTAGTTGATGACTGGCGCAGGGCCAATAAGAAAATCGTCCAATTTTGGAAAGATGTGCAGAGAGCCGCCATCAAAGCTATCAAATCGAGAGCACCAATAAAACTTGGAAAACTACGATTTAGATACCGTAAAGGTTTCCTCTTTATAACATTGCCTAGCGGTAGGAACTTAGCTTATGCAAGAGCCAAGGTTGAGCCAGGCGACTATGGAGACAAAATCGTCTATGAGGGCCAAGGAGATAAGGCCTACTTCACAGCGCAAGAGACTTACGGCGGTAAGCTTGTCGAAAATATCGTTCAGGCGACGGCCAGGGATATTCTAGCTGAAGCGCTTCTGAGGATTGAAGCTGCAGGCTATGGTGTTGTTTTCCACGTTCATGATGAGGCTATTATCGAAGGCTCAGGCCTGACAATCGAAGAAGTTAATGATTTGATGGCTCAGGCTCCTGAATGGGCGGAGGGTCTTCCTTTAAATAGCGAAGGCTACGTAACAAAGTATTATATGAAGGATTAGATAGATGAAGCAAGAAAAACTAATAGTAAAGTCTTCTCCTCTGCAAGAGCTTCATATCGCAACGGGTAATTCACGAACAGCTAAGACGTGGAAAAATATTACGCTAACTTGGCAGGAGCTGGTTGAGAGGTTAGAGAAACCTACAGTCACCCAAGAGACGTTTGCGGAGTACCAGAAGATGTCTCGAGCAGAAAAAGGGCAAGCAAAAGACGTAGGAGGTTTTGTCGGCGGGTGGCTAAAGCAGGGTAAACGGAAAAACGAAAATGTTCAAAGTAGGTCCTTGGTTGCGCTTGACGCAGATAGCCCAAGTAAAGATTTCTTAGATAGGCTAGACCTGCTTGCAGACTATGCATACGTACTCTACAGTACTCACAGCCACTCAAAAAAGCTGCTAAGTACCGTCTTATTATCCCTACTGACCGTTTAATGATGCCTGATGAATATGAGCCAGTCGCTAGGTACTTGGCTAATCAACTAGGCATGTCGAACTTTGATGACACGACTTATCAAAGTGTGCGTTTGATGTTCTGGCCGAGCCACTCGAGAGATGCTGACTTTACGTTTAAATATAACGATGAGGCTTTTCTAAGTGTTGATGAGGTGCTTGATACATACCCGGACTGGCGTGACTCAAGCTTCTGGCCAGAAAGCCCGACGCACGCTGTTAAAAGACAGCGTGAAGCTAAAAAACAAGGTGACCCACTTAGTAAAAAAGGGCTTATTGGAGCCTTTTGTCGTAACTATGACATTAGACAGGCCATTGCAACGTTCTTGCCCGAGGTTTATGAAGAAGGAACGACTCCTGATAGGTACACCTACACTGAGGGTTCAACCGCAAATGGCTTAGTCATCTATGATGAAGTCTTCGCTTATAGCCATCACGGGACAGATCCCGTGGGGGATACGCTTGTAAATGCATACGACCTTGTTCGTATCCATAAATTCGGAGAGCAAGATAGCGAGGCTAAAGATATTACTCCTACTAATAAGTTGCCATCAAGTAAAGCGATGAATGCTTTTGTCTCTGACTTACCCGAAATTAAAGACTATTTAATGGCGGAGGCTTTAGGCGATTTTGATGAAGAGTTACCAGTCGAAGATGACAGAAGCTGGCTTGAAATTGATGAGAGGGGCGAACCTGAGGTCAATAGTTATTTGCTAGCAACGCAGATTATTAAGGAGGTTCCGATTTATTGGGACGGCTTAGAATTTTTACGCTACGACGCTAAAAAAGGCATCTGGTTGCCAAACGCAGAGGAGTATTTGAAGAGTTATATCTCAACTAAGAAACTCGGTAAAATTACTAAGATTAGGCACATTAGCGAAACCGTCGTAGCGATTAAGGCACAGGCTTTCTCAAGCGAAGTGTTTACTGAGAGCGATCTTAACAAGATAGTGCTAGCGAACGGAGTCTATGACTTGAGGGATAACAGTTTTAAGACTAAGTTTGATCCAGAATTGCATGCAAGGTCAAGCCATCCCGTTGTCTATGACCCCGAGGCGGCCTGTGAAACCTTTGAGGGTTTTCTTAGGGAGACCGTCGGAGCTGAAAATATAGATTTCATCTTTGAGTGGTTCGGCTATAACTTTTATCGCGAATATGCTATCCAAAAAATGCTATTCATCTACGGCAGCGGCGGTACTGGTAAATCAACACTGATTAATATTTTACGTGAAATGATAGGTGCTGATAATTACTCAGCCGTGACACTGCAGTACCTGATGCAAGAACGCTTTGCAAAAATCGGCTTATATCGAAAGACTGCTAACTTCGATACCGATGCTAAACCTCAATACTTAGCAGATGGCGCAACACTTAAAATGTTGACGGGGGAGGATACTATTCACGCAGACCGTAAGAATAAAGAGCCGATTAACTTTTACAATTATGCTAAGCTGTCTTTTGCCATGAATGAGCTCCCACCTATGCGAGATTTCAGCGGAGGACTTAAACGCCGCATGATGATCCTCGAGATGGATAAGGTTTTAACGCAGGAAGTTAAGGCGAAATACCCGCTAGATAAGATTATGAGCGAGGTGCCAGGTATCTTTAATAGGGCGATGGAGGGGCTTAGAAAGGCCTTAAGTAAGAGAGATTTCAGTATTAGTGCCAGCATGAGATCAAGTGTCGAGAAATGGGAAAAAGGCAACGATGTCGTGGCCATGTTCCTTGAAGACGAGTGTGAACTTGGTGAAGACTTCAAAGTTCCTGTTAGGGATGTCTACCCAGCCTACAAGTTCTATTGTCAGGATTCAGGCTACAAACCTTTGGCAAAAAATGCATTTAACCACCGACTAAGAGAGTTAAGTTATGAAAATAAAAACGTTAAATCTGGAGGAAAGCAAGCCAAAAATTGGGTCGGTTTTAAGTTAAAAAGTGAGTTTTAGGGGTTACTTTTTTGGGATTAGAGTTTGGTAACCCTAGAAAAAAGTTACCAAGTTACCGGTTTTTCAAACTTTAAAAATAAAAAATTTAAAAATAATTTTTAAAAAATCAAAACTGAATTGGAAAAATCGGTAACTTAGTAACTCGACCCTTAGAAATGGGCTCGAAAAGTAGCCCTGGTAGCTTATTGGTAGCCCTAAGAAACCTTTCATAGCAATAGCTTAGCCCCTATGGTTACCAATCTACCACTTTTCTTCTATTAACTTAAATATAAATATAAAAAATAAATATATATAAAATAAGGCATATATAAAACACATATATAAAAAAAGAGAAAATAAGTTGAAAAAAACGGTAACCCTGACCTTTATTGACCAAAGGAGGAAAGATGAGGACTGAAAAAGACATTGAAAATTATTTGAAAAAGAAAACAAAAGGGCTGTGTTTAAAATTTGCAAGTCCAGGGACGATAGGAGTGCCTGACAGAATTGTTGTCATGAACACGGGAACCTTTTTTGTAGAGGTCAAAGCACCTGGTAAAAAACCAAGACCCAGCCAAGTTGCCATGCACAAAAAAATAAAAGAGGCTGGGCAGCACGTTTGGGTTGTTGACTCCTACGAATCAGTGGACATAGCCTTAAAAGAAATGGAGAACTGGGTGTGAGACTGCACGAGTACCAAGAATACGCTAAGACATGGATAGTAGAGCACCCTTATTGTGGCCTTTTACTTGACATGGGTCTTGGTAAAACGCTGACAACACTATCGGCAATAGATGAGATTCAAAATATTTTTTCCGAGGATCATAAGATTTTAATCGTAGCCCCTAAAAAAGTGGCGGAAGAAACGTGGTCAACGGAGATTGGGAAATGGCATTTTGATTTCACCTACTCTAAAGTTTTAGGGAGTGAGGGAAAACGAATTGAAGCCTTAGAAACAGAAGCCGATATCTATTTGATTAATCGTGAGAATGTTACTTGGCTTGTTGAATACTACAAGACTAAATGGCCGTTTACCTTTGTGGTTATTGATGAGCTGTCAAGCTTTAAGTCTAGTAAGTCAAAACGGTTTAGGGCTTTGCGAAAAGTTAGACCGAAAGTCCAACGCCTTGTAGGACTAACAGGAACCCCAGCGCCTAACAGTTTGATTGATTTGTGGCCGCAGATTTATCTGATGGACAGAGGCGCCAGGCTTGAGACGAGCCAGACTCGATTTAAAGACAAGTATTTTGTTCCTGATAAGCGTAATGGCCTAATCATTTACAGTTGGGCACTTAGGGATGGTGCAGAAGCAGAAATCTATAACAAGATTGAGGACATCTGTATCAGCATGAAAGCTAAAGACTATCTCAAGTTACCGCCGCGAACCGACAACGTTGTATCAGTTAAGTTATCTAATATGAAAGCCTACAAACAGCTTGAAGCTGATTTGGTGTTGGAGTTTAAGGATAAGGAGATATCTGCGGCTAACTCTGCGGTTTTGGCTAATAAATTACTTCAAATGGCTAATGGCGCTATCTATGATGATGATAAAACAACAGTTGCTATACACGACGACAAACTTGACGCGCTTGAGAATGTCGTTGAAGAAAGCCAAGGCCAGCCAATCTTAGTTTTTTACCAGTATCAACATGATCTTGAAAGGCTTAAGAAACGATTCCCTCAGGCTGAAGAGTTGACGTCAGTTGACAAGTGGAATTCCGGAAAAATACCAATTCTTCTGTGTCACCCACAGTCAGCCGGGCATGGGCTTAATCTGCAAAAAGGAGGGCATATTATTGTTTGGTTTGGGCTAACATGGAGTCTTGAATATTATCAACAAGCTAATGCCAGATTAGACAGACAAGGGCAGACAGAACCCGTTATTGTGCACCACATTGTTGCAGAAAATACAGTTGATGAAAAAGTACTTAGGATTTTACAAGGCAAAGAAAAAAATCAGAACGCCTTACTTGAAGCAGTTAAGGCGCAGTTAGGGGTCTAGATGAAAAAAGAATATGTCGTTAGAATCTACACGGGTAGAGAAAAGAATTTTGAGGCAAAACCTCAGTTTGAAGAGAAAACCTTTACGCGAAAAGCAGACATGCTGAGGTTTTGGGATTCTTGCGAAGCAACAGTTAAAGAAAAATATACTAGGGAGCGGGAGATGAAAAATGAACAAACAAAAATTTGAAAAATTAGACAAAGTAAAAGAACTACTTGACGAATTGAAAATGTCAGAATTTATGGCGCCACTTTTAGTTGGTGATCAGATTATGGAAATTATCAACGATTTGCACAATGATCCAGGACAATTTGGAGCGCAGGTATTTCTGCCATCGCCAGACAAAAAATATAAGTTTGTAGTGCGAATTTGTCGAGAAGAAAATTTAGAGGATTGAGTTAACGAAAATGAGGGTAGGATAATGGCTGAAAATAAAACTGGAATGATGACTTTACCAATCGACTATGCAAACAGAGCATTAGCAAAAGAGGAAATACTTGATGAACTTGTTGAAAGAGAAATTGTAGATGTAGATCTGTTAATAGAGCTTGCAGAAGATAATCCGTTTTGGATGAGTGCATTGAATTTTAACCGAGGTACAAAATGAACACTAACGAAAAAGTAATCGATACTATATGTCACATCAGACATTGCGGTGACAGATACGATATGTGCCAAGACATGCGGTCGTGGGTAGCTGAGAGAAATGGATTAATCCAGGACTTACTCAAAGCAAAAAAACAAATTGATCGCAATCGTATCGCTAAACGTCTGGATCGTGCGCAGAAAAACATCAGTGACATTATCACAAAAGTGACAGGCGACTTATGGCAAGGCAGTGATCAAGTCATTGCTGAGCAGTGTTTTTTAAAAGTATTAGAGGAGATGCAAAAATGAACATTAAAGAAGCGAAAATAGGCGATAAAGTGTGGGTTGAAGGTATTATCAATTCGTCCTTTTCAAATGGTGGAGTACATGTAAATCATGCTGGTGTTGACGCCTTTTATGATCTTGAGCGAACAAAAATAAAACCAGACGGATACGCAGGGCAGTCACCTAAATATCTTAAAAATATTATTGCTAAAATGCGAGAACTACCAGAGCACGACAGAGCCGTCTGGATTAAAGGTATTTTTAAGGAATTTGGTATTGAGAACGACATTAGCTATTATCTTGGCCACAAGCAAGGCGTATTACAAGCAAAGGATTCGCTAAAACCAGAAGTACTGCAGTATGTGGCGGATTGGTATGAGAAACATAAAGATAATTTGGAATATTACATTTGGGAATATATAGCCGAATGGGACAATCAAGAAAAAGATGATTTTTTCGTTTTTATGAATTTTAGCGCATTTAAGCCTATCCAGACGTTAGTTAACATGCATCAATTCGGATACACAATCAAAAAAGAAAAGCTGTATACGGTGGAGATACCTAATCCGAATGCTAAGCAAATAGCTTTGAGACTTGAAAAATGGGTTGAAGGAAAAGTAAGAATTGTTGCAACTTACTCATCTAATAATTTTACAGATTACATGCGCTTAACGGAACGAGAAATCCGAAAAGATTTTGATTGGGCGTGGCAGTTTGCGGAAGAGGTAACGGGATGAGTAGATTATCTAATGCACAGCTAAAGGCTTTTGATGAATGGTTGTTTGATTATCGTTTTATTGATAACAAGATTGCACTTCGAAAACTTGAGCTACAAACTGACATGAATACAGAAGTAGATAAAAATATCGGTGGAGGAAGAGCAAATTTTGTTTCAAAAGTTACTGAGGATGTGGTTGCAAGGTGGGATTCAGATAGGGAACTAAAGGGTCTATCCAATTTCAAAGAAGCAGTTATTGCAACGCTAAATCTTTTGGATGAAGAACTAACTGATATTTTTAATCTTAGGTGGGGCGTCGGTTCAAGTAACACTTGGGAAGAAATTGCCTATACAAGACATCTGTCGCGTAAGTCTATTTACCGCAAAAGAGAGCGGATTCTAGAAATATTTTCCAAAAAAATAGGAATGTGACACAAAAATGTATGGAATTGTCATCTTTTTGATGATAAATTGGTAGTATGAGTTTGAAGGTAAGGCAGATAGTGTCTTGCCTTTTTGCTATGCTTGGAGGTGATGGAAAATTGAGTAAATTAACCCTAAAACAGAAGCGTTTTGCAGATGAGTACATCATCTCAGCTAACGCGACAGCAGCGGCTATTAAAGCAGGGTATAGTAAAAAGACAGCAAGGTCAATAGGTCAAGAAAACTTGACCAAACCTGACATTAAAGCTTATATAGACGAGCGGCTTGAAAAACTTGAATCTGAAAAGATTGCTACGCAAGAAGAAGTCCTACAATATCTCACTTCAATTATGCGAGGAGACCAACAAGAAAAGACGCTCATTAGCGTTGGAGAGTTTGGTCAGAAGATAGTTGACATCGATGTTGGTGCCAAGGATAGAATCAAGGCAGCTGAGCTACTAGGCAAACGGTACAGGTTATTTACTGACAAGGTTGAAATGGATGTCAGCTCAGATGTAACCATTAACGTAGGTGAGTGGGATGACGACTAAACAGCGCCCTAAAATTAATATCGTGATCAAGCATCCTAGCAAAGTTTTTAACAAACATATCTACGACAAACTTTACAACTATAGCAACTTCACGGAAGTTCATTATGGTGGGGCGTCTAGCGGAAAGTCTCACGGTGTTTTTCAAAAGATAATTTTAAAAGCACTTAACCCTAAATTCAAACATCCCAGAAAGATATTAGTTCTCAGAAAAGTCGGTGCAACTGTTAGAGACTCTGTATTTGCTGATATCATGTCTAATTTGTCGTATTTCGGCATCTTGGATAAATGTAAGATAAATATGTCGGCTTTTAGAATAACGCTCCCAAATGGCGCAGAATTCATTTTCAAGGGTATGGACAACCCAGAGAAGATTAAGTCAATTAAGGGTATATCTGATGTGGTTATGGAAGAAGCTAGTGAGTTTACGCTTGATGATTATACGCAGTTGACCTTGCGTTTAAGAGATAAGAAACATCTAGAGAAGCAAATATACTTGATGTTTAACCCGGTATCAAAAGTAAACTGGGTTTATAAAGCCTTCTTCGTTAAGACACCTAAGAATACAGTTGTCTATCAAACAACTTATAAAGACAACCGCTTCTTAGATGATGTCACGAGAGAAAATATCGAGGAACTAGCCAATAGGAATGAAGCTTATTACAAAATATATGCTCTTGGCCAGTTTGCTACACTTGATAAACTAATTTTTCCCAAATATGACAAGCAAATATTAAACAAAGACAAGTTATCACACTTGCCTTCTTTTTTTGGTTTGGACTATGGATTTATCAATGATCCTTCGGCACTTTTGCATGTTAAAATCGATGACGCAAACAAGAAGTTATACATCTTAGAGGAATATGTCAGGAAGAATTTGACCAATGACAAAATAGCAAATGCTATAAAGGACCTCGGCTACGCCAAAGAAGAAATCAGAGGAGATTCGGCTGAAAAGAAATCTAATCAAGAGCTGAGGAATTTAGGTATTCCTAGAATGATTGATGTTACCAAAGGGCCTGGAACCGTTATGCAAGGAATACAGTATTTGCTTCAATATGATTGGATTGTTGATGAAAGGTGTGTCAAGACTATTGAAGAACTCGAAAATTACACTTGGAAGAAAGACAAGAAGACTAATGAGTATACCAACGAACCAGTTGACAGCTATAACCACTGCATTGATGCCATAAGATATGCCGTACAAGACAGAATATACCAGTCGGCGGATAGAAGTAAGCGCATGAAAAATGCTAAATATTATTTTTAGGAATGAGGTGAAACTTTGGAAGAAAAACAATTTTTAGCAGGAACTCGTTTTAATGAGAATGCTAATAAGCAATTTATTATGCTGCAAGAAGACTTTGAAGCAATTGACTATGAATCAAAACTTTGGATAGATCAACTTAAGAATTACATTTCAAGGTTTAAAGCAGAACAATTAGAGCGTTTGAAAGAGTTAAAGCGATACTATCTTGGGGATAATAACATCAAGTATAGACCTGCTAAAACAGATAAATACGCAGCGGATAATCGTATTGCAAGTGATTTTGCTAAGTATATTACGGTATTTGAGCAAGGTTATATGCTTGGCGTTCCCGTTGAGTACAAAAATGAAAATAAAGACCTCCAGGCAGCTATTGACCTTATGTCGGTCAGAAACAATGAGGACTACCACAACGTCAAAATAAAAACAGATTTATCAATTTATGGAAGAGCCTACGAGCTGTTAACTGTTGAGAAAATAGATGACAAAAAAACCGAAGTAAAACTCTACCAGCTCCCGGCCGAGCAAACTTTTGTTATCTATGATGATACATACCAGCGAAATTCGTTGATGGCCGTTCATTTCTACGACATAGATTACGGCTCAGGTAAACGTAAACAGATTATCAAAGCATATACTTCCGACACAATTTATACCTACGAAGACTATAACCTTGAAACAAAAGGTATGCGATTAAAAGATTATGAAGGACATTTTTTTAGAGGTGTACCAGTCAACGAATACGCTAATAACGAGGAGCGAACGGGGGCTTATGAGTCTGTACTTGATAATATTGACGCCTATGATTTATCTCAATCAGAGCTTGCTAACTTTCAACAAGATTCAGTCAATGCGTTGCTTGTAATAGCTGGTAATGCTTACACAGGAGCTGATGAGAATGACTACTTAGATGATGGCCGATTAAATCCTAATGGTCGTTTAGCGATCTCAATTGGGTTTAAAAAAGCCCAAGTGTTAATTTTAGACGATAATCCTAATCCAAATGGCGTTAAACCGCAAGCGTACTTTCTCAAAAAAGAGTATGATACCGCCGGTAGCGAAGCCTACAAAAATAGATTAGTTGCAGACATTTTGAGGTTTACTTTTACGCCAGATACACAAGATATGAAATTTTCAGGAGTTCAATCTGGTGAATCAATGAAGTATAAGCTTATGGCTTCTGACAACTATCGCGAGAAGCAAGAGAGGTTGTTTAAAAAAGGATTAATGCGACGCTTACGCTTAGCAGCTAATATCTGGGCCATCAAAGGGAATGAAGCAACTACATATAGCCTTGTAAATGATACGAGTATAGTTTTCACACCTAATCTTCCTCAAAACGATAATGAAATTGTTACAGCTGCACAAAATCTTTATGGCATTGTTAGCGATCAGACTATCTTTGAAATCTTAAATACTGTCACAGGAGTAGATGCTGAAGCAGAGCTTGAACGCTTGAAAGAAGAAGCTGATAAAAAGCAATCTTTACCGGAGCCTAGATTGGTAGGTGATGCTAGTGGTCAAGAAGAACCAACGGCAGAAAAGCCTTAATTACTGGCAAAAGCGTCAAAAAGATATTCTAAGTTATTTAGACAGAACTGATTTAGATGTCTTTTCAGAACTGCAGAAGTTATATAATGAACAGGCTTTTGAGTTACAAAAGGAATTGTTTGATTTTTATACTAAGTATTCTGAAGAGAACAAAATGACTTATCAGGATGTCGTTAAAAAACTACGTCATGAAGATTTATCAGATTACGTAGCTAATGCTAACAAGTATCGTAAACAAGCTGAGAAAGATCCTGAGCTGCTAAAACGACTTAATGAGCAGTATGTATCAGCAAGAGCTACAAGGATGGATGCATTAAATCTTGAGCTTGTTTATCGTGCGGGGATACTAAAAGGTGTACTTGATTCAGCATTTGAAAATCATTTAAAAAAAGTTGCCTCATATGCTTATAAAAAAGCAATGGGTGGACGGTCAGGGAGAATCAATGGTCCAGTTTTAGAAGAACTGGTTAGAACCCCGTTTGATGGTTATAACTATTCAGAACAGTTGTGGGGCAATACTGACAATCTTGTTAAGAATCTTCAAAAGAGATTAAAACAAGGTTTTGTTCGTGGCGAGCATCCTAGAGCGATGGCCAGAGATTTAGCTAAGCGATTTAATGTTGCTAATCACAGGGCTGAAACACTAATCAGAACTGATGGAACTATGGTGATTAATAATGCTACCGCTAGGCGCTACTTGAATGCAGGACTTAAGTATTATCGTGATTTAGTTAGACTTGATGACAGGACAACTGAGATATGCCGTACAATTGCTAAAGAAAACAAAAGAAAGCTATTATCTGAGCTAAAGCCTGGAATTAATGTAGCACCCTATCATTTCAACTGCAGAACAACTATTATTCCTGATGAAGATGAGCTAAGTATTGAAGTAGAACCAATTGATGATAAAAGCACTAAGTATTTTAAGGATGTCACCTCAGATTGGATAGATGGAAATGAGCATAAACCACAACTGTCACTACTAAATGAGTACGTAAAAAATGGCACTCCTTACAAAGTAGATGGCCATAGTGTCGTTCTTGATCATTCGAATTATGAATATAGAGTTGCTAATTGGTTATCCAAAAAGACAGGATTGCAAGTTGACATGGTGCCAAGAGTTAATTCCCCTGAACATATCAAGACTCCTGATTATTTAGTTGATGGAGCTCCTTTTGATCTAAAAGAAATCACAGGTTCGGGTAAAAACGTCATTGATGGCAATCTACGAAAAGCAAAAAAGCAGGCAACTAATATCATTTTTGATATAACAAAAACCCCTTTATCATTTGAAGAGATAATGGGGCAATTAGAACATATTTATATGATAGATCGTAGGGGTCTTGATATATCAATTATCAAAAATAAAGATGAGGTATTAGCTGTATTAGAAAAAGAAGGAGGATGACCCACCGCCTCCACAGTAAACTGCTTCATGGGCGTTAGACCATCATCCTTCTTTATCTCAATTATACATCACCCTATTAAAACTATCAAGGAGGAAAATATGTTTATTTGGCAAATGGTATTAGTGGCACTAGGTGTATTGGTACTCATATTGATTGTTGGCATTGCAGCAATAGCGGTTAAGTCAATTATTGCAGAATTGAAAAAAGAAGGATAAAACAATGAATAAGCGCATTAAGAAAAAACGTAAATTGGAAACAGCGGTTGTGATGCTTGTTGCAGAGAATGCCATGCAAGCAGAAGCTATTAAAAATCAAAACAAACAAATCATGGAGCTAAAATCAATCGTTCAACGAAACGCTCTGGCAACAAACGAAGAGTTAGCGACTGTTAAAGCTGCTACTTTAGATAACCAATCAGTTATCAAGGCAATTGGTGACACGGTTGACTATATTAAGAAAAACTACAAACGGAAGTAGGGGAAATAAAGTTTAACCGTGTCGAATTTGACCTCTTTACAAATCTAAACCAAAGTCGTAGCAATACGGCTTTTTATTGTGTCCAAACTTTGTTGATGACACTAAAAGCTACACTGTTTCGTCGCAGGACGTAAAGCTAGACTATCGGTTGGTGGCGTAACCACTAGGAGAAAGTTATGGCAGAAGAAAATGTAACAACAGAGACAACTGAGCAAGTCGACACTCAAAAAGAAGCTGTTGAACATCCTAAGCATGAATATGAGCGAACTTTTACTCGCGCAGACATCTCAAAAATGATGGCTGCTGAACGCACTAAATGGGAATCTGAACAATCCGCAGCTATTGAAAAAGCTCGTACAGAAGGTGAACGTTTGGCCAAGTTGTCAAAAGATGAGCGCGCTAAAGAGGAGGAACAAAAACGTCTAGATGCTATCGCAGAGCGTGAAAAAGCAGTAGCAGAGCGTGAGATGCGCATTGAGACGCATTCCCTGCTTGTGGAGAAAGGATTGCCATTGGATTTTATTGATATTGTTTTAGCCACTACTGCAGAAGAGGTTAAGGCCAATATTGATAATTTACAAACTATTTTTGATAAAGCTGTTGAAAAACGTGTTAACGATCGTTTAACTCAGAAACCGCCACGAACTGGAAATGGCTCGGTCGGTATGACTAAGGCTGACATCATGGCGATAGAGGATGACGACGAACGTATGCGTTTAATTGCTGAGAATCGTAACTTATTTTAAGAGGGGAATATTATGGCTGAAAAAAACTTAAACACTATGGCGGACTTAGGAGATATTAAATCAATTGATTTTGTTAACAAGTTTTCCAAAAATATTAATGATTTACTAAAATTGCTAGGGGTTACTCGTCGTGAAACATTAACTAACGATCTAAAAATTCAGACCTATAAGTGGGAAGTGACTTTAGATCAAACTGATCCTGGAGAAGGGGAAACAATCCCTCTGTCTAAGGTTACTCGAACTAAAGATAAAGACTATACAGTGAAGTGGTTCAAGAAACGTCGTGCAACTACAGCTGAGGCAATTGCTCGCCATGGTGCAGCTCGTGCTATTACTGAAGCAGATAAGCGCATTATGCGTGAGCTTCAGAATGGAATTAAGGATGCATTCTTTACATTCCTCAAAACAAAACCAACAAAAGTTAAAGGCGTTGGCCTTCAAAAAGCGCTGTCTGCATCATGGGCTAAGCTAGCTACTTTTAATGAGTTTGAGGGTTCCCCGCTTGTTTCTTTTGTCTCTCCTTTAGACGTAGCTAACTATCTTGGAGATACTAAAGTAGGTGCGGATGCCTCTAATGTTTTGGAATGACATTGCTTAAGAACTTTTTGGGTATGCAAAATGTGATTGTTATGCCATCTGTGCCAGAGGGTAAAATCTACTCAACGGCTGTAGAAAATCTAGTTTTTGCATCTTTAAATGTTAAAGGGGGAGACTTGGGCGGCTTGTTTGCTGATTTTACTGATGAGACAGGTTTAATTGCTGCAGCTCGTAATCGTCAGCTTTCTAATCTTACCTATGAATCTGTTTTCTTTGGGGCGAATGTACTGTTTGCTGAAATTCCTGAAGGGGTTGTAGAGGCAACAATCGAAGCTGCTGCTGTACCCGGCATTGGTGGTTAAAGGCTATTTATATGGGTGATAAACAACTTATTGACGATATCAAACTCTTTATAGGTATTTCCAAGGGTGATGGTGCGCAAGATGAGCTCATCACCCTTGCTATATATGAAAGTAAAGAGCGTGTGCTAGCTAAACTTAATGAATACTCAGAAACTGAAATCACCAAAATTCCTGATAGATTGAGGTTTATTGTCCGTGATGTTGCTATTAAACGGTTTAATAGGATTAATTCAGAAGGAGCCGTTGAAGATAGCGAAGAAGGAAAGACTTTTAAGTGGGACAGTTACCTTAAAGAGTATGAATCAACACTCAGAAGCGCTGCTATTGGGAAGGTATATTCAGGCAAAGGGGTAGCAAGATTTATTTAGGAGATACACAATGATCTATAAAGATAGAGTAATCTTAGTGTATGTCGATGAACAGGACGATTTTCTAGATAAAAGAACTGTTGAAAAACCTAGCGGGAAAATCCCCTGTATGGAAAATACTTTCACAAAATCTGAACAGATGGGGCTATTTGGTAAATATGATTTGAATGCTTTTAAGTTGCACTTGCAAGGCCATTACGACGGCTTTAGCAAGATTATCTACAAGGGAAAATCGAGGTTGATAAAGGGACTAGCACACCATAAAAATAGCACGGTTATTTATGTATGAGTCTTATTTATCGGATGAGAGGCCTAGATAGGTTTTTACGCAGCGTTGAGCGCAAGCAGAAGTCAGTACGAATCGCTGTAGATAAAGAGCTTAGTAAATCAGCTGCTAGGATTGAGAGACAGGCTAAAATACTAGCCCCGGTTGACACTGGATGGCTGAGAGCTCAAATCTACAGTGAGCAACAACGACTCTTACACTATAGAGTGGTTTCTCCTGCTTTATATTCTATTTATCTTGAATTAGGTACTCGTAAAATGGAAGCACAATCGTTTTTAGACCCTGCCCTGAGAAAAGAATGGCCTGTGCTAATGGCTAATATCAAAAAAATGTTTAAGAGGTGATGCATGGATTACTCACTGGAAACACTATATTTAAAAAAGGTAAAAAATAGATTGGGAGTTTTAGACATACCAATCTATTTTAAATTGCCTAAATCAGACGTTTTAGAGCCTTTTATTGTTGTAGGTACAAATATATCAGACTTGTCAAAAACAGCTCAAACTGGAGCAGTTATTGATGATTTTAGCCTGAATATCGATGCTTTCTTACCTGGCGATAGTCGTTTGGATGCAGAAGAGATAAAATCTCGCATGCTTAGACTGCTTGGGCGAAATAACCAAATAAAGGCTCAGATTTTGGTAGATAATTCAATAGGACGAGAAGTCTATAGAGTTGCTATCAACATTACAGAAACACTATTTTAAAGGGGACCTAAATGGCAAACACAAAAAAAGGAACAACTATTGAAATTACAACAGGTAAACCGATTGTAGGAAAAAAGATTTTTTACTTTATACAATCAGTTGATGCACCAAAGAAAAGTCAGGCTCTGTTGCCAGCCTATCGTACCGATGGTACTACAACCATGGGTGGTGAATACATTGATGAGCAAACCCAACAAGGTCGCGTTATTGAGAAGGCTACAGATGAACACTCTATTGATTTGACAACGTACTTTGTACCGACAGATCCATCTGTTGCTGTCATCGAGGAAGCTAAGAAAACAGGTAAATCTATCAAAATTTGGGAAGTTATTGCCGACGAAAGTGTCAAAGAACAGATTCAAATTCCTGAATCGACTGGACCCAAGAAAGATGTTTACCCTGCTAAGTTTGGGTACGCCAAGATTGACGAAATCGAACGCGGTACTGGTATTTCAGACTTAGTAGAAATGTCCTACACCGCTAACATTGTAGGGGCCTTACAAGATGGTAAATTCCCTCTCACGAAAGAAGAAATTGAAATGCTAGAAAATGTATACGGCTATCAAAATCCGGGTGATACTACTGGCGACTACGATAATATCACTAAATAGCACACAGGGGTGGCAACTGCTACCCCATTTTGATTTAAAAAGGAGATAAAATAATGGAATTTACAGCAGCAAAACGAAATATCGATATTAAATTTGATTTTAAAACTATGTTTAAGATCAATAATAAACTAGGAACAATTAACCCAGAAACAGGAGAGCGCAATGCAGATGGTGTTGGTGCTTTGTTTTTCAATATCTTAGAGCGTAATGAAAGCGCCATTGTTGACCTTGTGCGTTTATCTGCGGGAAGCGGAAAAAAAGCGCTAACTGAAGATGAAATTCTAGATGCAATTGCAGAAGCTGTTGATGAAGAAGGAACAACAGAAGGGTTGTTTGCTGAGATTGAAAAAGAAATGGTTGATTCTGGTTTTTTCAGAGCGAAGATTTTGAAATATATCGAAAACATGGAGAAATCAGCTCGTTATCTCAAAGCGAAGGACGATATGGACGCAACTCAAATCCAAATTATCGAAGACATGATTGGAAGAATGAGCAACGCAGTATCTTAGTAAATTGCGCACGGCTAGGGCTCACAGACATTGATACTATCTATAAATGTACTAAGTGGGAGCTAGAGGCTATTATGGAGGGGCTTGAGTATAAGCAGCTTGCTGAGCGCGAGAACCTCTCTGAATTGTCTCTAAAGCTTAGATATACATTAAATGCTAAAAAGGTTGATGTAGGTAAGCTCAAATACGATAAGCATAGGCTAACTATCAAAAGATCGTATCAAAAAGCTAGCCGTAGCCAAGCCGATAGTGATAGCAGTATTGTTGAGAGAATACAAATGCTTAATAATCATTTTCAAAATAGATAGATAAGGAGGAGTAGATGCCAGGAACATTTGATGGTTCTATTTTCGCTGATGTTGGTGCCAACACAAAGGACTATGAGCAGGCCATGGCTCGTATTGTTAGTACGACTCAGAATACTTTCAGAAAAGCCCAAGATACAGCGGTTAACAGTAGTAATAAAATGGTTCAAATCATTGGACAAATCATGGCCCAACTGGCGAACAACGGCGAATCGCTCGGGAAGAGACTTGGCTCTGCCTACGCTACTGGTTTAAAACTGAGCATTGGTGAAATTCAACGCATAGCAGCTTCCATTGGCGAAAAAATTCCCGAACCCATAAAGAATGGTTTTCAAAAAATCATTATTCCAGTTGCAAGTGTTATTGACAAAATACGGGGTAACTTAACCGGTTTCATTAATCAAACAAAAATGCAACTTCAGAATCTTGTGGGTATTGGTAAGATAAGATCTGCATTTGCCAAGGCTGCGACTGGAGTTGATATCTTAACTCAGAGGGCAAGTAGTAAGCTTAATAACTTATCTGCAATATTCGAAACGGTCGCAGGCAAGCTTCCGCGACCATTCGGAACAGCGTTTAGAAAAATTGCCTCATCCGTTTCTACCTTGAATAGCTCTATACAGTCTGTTGGAGGGAAGATTTCTAATTCACTTGGTCAGCAAGTCTTGAACCCAGCCTTACAGTCATGGAATAATTTTTTTAGTTCTGTATCAGCTAAGGCGTCTGCTTTCGCAAACAAAGTGAGTACTAGTTTGTTTGGTCGGCTGACCTCAAGTTTAGCTAATTTATCAAGTAAAATAGGGAGCAGTCTTAGCAATGGTTTTAGCAGAATGTCTAGTTCTGCGGCTACTTCCTTGAATGGAATAAGCCAGAAATTCGCCAATACCTCTTCTGCTGGAGAGAGACTCAAAAGTACAGTGATGAGCATCGTGCAGGCCTTTAGTTTAATGGCTGTTGCTCAAAAAGCTATGCACGCTATTACTGGGGCAATAGACGGGGCGGTTAGTCGCGTTGATACCATGAACCGCTTTCCGAAAACGATGGCGCTATTTGGGTATTCTGCTGAACAATCTAAGGCATCAATTGATAAGCTATCAAAAGGAATTGAAGGTCTGCCAACTCCTCTAGACAGTGCTGTAAAAAGCGCTCAACAGCTCGCCATAACCACAGGAAGTTTAGATAAAGGGACTAGTTTAGCCCTCGCCTTCAATAACGCAATGATCGGTTACGGGGCAACAACTGAAGGGGCTGAGCAAGCACTCAGGCAGTTTAACCAGTCGTTGGGGTCTGGAAAAATTCAAGCTGAAGAGTTTAACTCTGTATCAGAAGCTGCGCCAGGTTTAATGTCTAAAATGGCGGAAGCCTTCGGTTTTGGTAAAAATGGCGTACAAGATTTAAAATCAGTCTTATCTGATGGCAAAATCACTGCACAAGAGTTCGCAGATAAAATGATTGAGCTTAACGATGCCCAAGGCGGATTTGCAGAGATGGCCCAATCATCGGCTGGTGGAATCCGAACTGCATGGAAGAACGTACATACCGCCGTCGTAAAAGGCGTAGCAGGTATGATTTCAGCCTTTGATGAAGCGGCTAAAGCTAATGGCATGAAGACCATTGCTGAAACACTTCTTAGTCTGAAGCCAGCAATAACCAGTGTTTTTGATACGATTAATTCTCTTATTCCAAATGCAGTTGCAGCATTCGCTAGGCTAAAACAGTCTATCAATATTGACTTTAGCCCATTAGGCGCCAGCGTTAAAGAGGTGTTTGCTCTTATTAATATTGTTTTTGGAGATTTTGCACATACTGGTGAATTATCAGAGCAGGCTTTTGATAATCTAAAAGCAAAAATCACTTCTTTAGCTCCTAAAGTCATTGCCCTTTGGGCAGTGATGAACCCCGCTAGCGCTATATCAACGATAATGCCTTTGCTTTCTCTATTCGGAAAAGTTGGTCTAGCTTTAGGAAGCTTAGGGACTTCTGTCGGGGCGTTTGGCGGCATAATTTCTAGTGGGATAGCTAGTGCCAGCGGCGTTGTTGGTGCCTTTGCGGCAACTCTAAGCGGATTACCTGGCGTTTTTGCTACCGCAGCAGGGCGTGGGCTATCTGTGCTTGGAACTATGACAAGCGCAATGTCCAGTCTTGTGAGTTTAGCACTGGCGGCCATAGGACCGGCCGCTATTCTAGGTCTTGTGGTGGCAGGACTTGGTTTGATTAATAGTCAGTTTGGCGCACAAATCGAGCAGCTACTTAACACCGCAGTTACAAAAGGTCCTGGCATTATTCAAGGCCTTGTAAAAGGAATTACTTCTAAAATACCAGTTTTGATAGCTAGTGGCACTCAATTGATTGCTAAATTTGCAAATGCTATCGCAGTGTTATTACCAGTTATAATTCAAGCTGGCGTTCAGCTAATTACGAGTCTCGTCCAAGGTATTGGACAAAATGCAACGAATTTAATTAGTTCAGCAATAAAAATCATTGGTAGTTTTGTTAGTTCAATTGCGAGTGCATTGCCGCAGCTTATTTCTGTTGGAATGGAGCTATTATTAAATGTTGTCAACGGCATAGTTCAAAATATACCTCTTATTATCCAGCAAGCCCAGCAAATTATTGATAGTTTTGGGAATAGTTTACAGGCTAACCTTCCTAGTATTATTAGCAACGGTATAGCTATTTTGGTGAATCTTGTACAGGGAATTACTCAAATGTTGCCAACTGTTCTGCAGATAGCTACTCAAGTCATTACGAGTTTTGTATCTGGAATTGTACAGTTTTTACCGCAGTTACTTCAAGGTGGCATTCAAATCATTATTAGCCTTGTGCAGGGGATTATTCAAAATCTACCCCAGATTGCACAATCTGCTGTACAGATTATACAGTCTTTAGCTTCTGGACTGACGCAAGCTCTACCTCAGATTATCGCAGCAGGCATTCAGCTTGTTGCGCAACTAGCCGTAGCCTTGATAAAGGGGCTTCCACAGATTATTTCTGCGGGTATTCAATTAATTATGGGGCTCGGTAAAGCCATGTTAGGGGCTATCCCAAACGCTCTTTCAGGAGTTTGGGAAGGTATTAAGAGCGGATTCAGTTCGATGTGGGACCAAATCACAGGTAAGAGTTCCACAAGTACAGCTAAAGTCTCTGCGGACGCCACGGTCATGGCCATGAATGTTGGGATGCAAACGACAGCTATGGCTAATCAAGCTAATACAGATACGACATCTATGCTTAATAGCATTAGTCAAAATACAGAGCTTGCTAATATAAACGCTACATCAAATGCCACACAGATGGCTAATAACGTTAATGCTCAGACAGGAACGATGAGTCTTCAGGGGTTGAATGATTCGATGTCTCTTGCGAGTGGCATTAGCACTAATATGTCTGTCGCTAATATAAACGCTACTACTCAGGCTCGAGAAATGGCTTCAGGGGTTAATGGTGCGACTTCTTCAATGAATCTAGACGCCATTAATCATACGCTCAGCTTAGCTAGTGGTGTTGGTGCGAACATGGGAGCTGCTAGCACAGGTGCAACTTCTCAGGCGCAAGCTATGAGCTCAGGGGTGAGTAACAGCCTGGCATCAATGCAGTCAAACTCAACTAAAGCAGCCTCTGGTCTGTCTAATAGTGTGACAAGCGAAATGTCTTCTGCAGCAACCTCTGCAACCTCAAGCGTTAATAGGTTGTCCTCGGCGGTCGAGTCTGGCTTCAATAAGGCGAAGACTTCAGCAACAACCTCAATGAATGGGATAGCCAATGCGGTTAAAACAGGATTTAGTAGCATTAACAGTACTGCAAAGCAATCTATGGCAAACCTTGTAAGTTCAGTGACTTCTGGGATGTCTCGTGCAACCGCGGTGTCTAATAATGCTTGTCAGAAGATCCTCTCAATATTCAGGGCTTTGGCAGGGCAGATGTCTTCTGCAGGAGCTTATGCAGGTCAAGGTTTTGCTAATGGTCTAGCTAGTAGCGCAGGCACAATCTACGCAATAGCTAACAGCATTGCCGCTAATGTAGCAGCAACAATTAGACGCGCTTTAGATATTCACTCACCATCTCGTGTCACTAAAACACTAGGTGCATTTACTGGAGAGGGGTTTGCCCTCGGTATGGCAGAGTGGATAGGTGAGATCAATAGCCTAGGTAAAGCATACGCAACAGCAGTTACTGATCAAAACTGGGGGGTAAATAGTACTGTTTCAACATCTGCTAAAGTTAATAATAGTGGAATCAATACCTCTCTTGATAATCTTAGCGAAGAGGTTAGGCAGTCTCAATTGTCAGAGCCTATCTTTGAAGTGCATAATGAGATTGTTGGAGATAAAATTTACACGGCTGTTAAAGAAAAAGAATCAAGAGAGCAATCTAAAGATTCTTATTTTGTTTTTGACTAGAAGGGAGTATTTTGGATTTATTAATAGAAAAAGAGAGTCAGGCAACTAGGTTGTCTGACTTTGGTATTTATAATATTGCTATTGAAGATAGCGCTCCTTTACTATCTGTATCACACCGAGCAGTCAAAGGAAGGAGTGGTTACATCTACGATGGGGCTACTTTTACGACTAAAACGCTTAAGGTCAAAGGAAGAGTGACGGTAAGCAACGTGGAAAGACTTTTGGACAAACAGGACGAACTAAACGCTCTGCTTGTTGTTGACGAACCTTTCTACGTGACTAAGATGTACCCTGAAAACTCAGATCTATTTAACTTTGAGCTTCCAGGGGAAAGCACAGGAGACCTGCAACTTATTGGCTCTCCTCATAAACCTTGGAAATATAGATTTAAAGTCATCTTAGACGACACTATCGCTTATGAATTTATAGGAAAAACCAGTCAAGGACTAAAATATAATCTTTCCTTCGCGCTAAGAACTGCTGAATTACCTTTCGGTGAGACAAAGCCAAAGGACATAACTCTATCAGGGGGCAGTTTTGCCTATGCAGGAACCGCTAAAGCAAGTCAGCTAGAGTGGCCTTTTATTATAGAGCTTACTCCTTCTGGAGGTCAGACTAATTTTTATATTGAAATTGATGGCAGGCGCTTTGAGTTTAAGCAGAATAGCCAGCTACAAAATAGTGATAAATTACTTTTGACAGGCATAGCTACCACACTAAACGGAAATTATGTCAATGCTAAAACGAACTATGAGTATTTTATCTTCAATCCTAATCCTAACAAGAGAATTACTTACAAAACGGATTTTCTTGGCACGATTAGGATTTTAAATTTTGTAGAGTTGTATAAATAGGGAGGTCTAATGATTACTTTTTTGGATCATCGTGACATTGAGTATGGGGTCATTAGTGTCATTAGGCATACTAATGCTGTTAATGGTGAGCGCTCAGTGAGCGGGGAAATTTATACAAACAGTGATGTCCTCAATAATATCGATAGAGGGTGGCGACTTAGATTTGAAGATGAGTATTACGTTGTTATTTACGCAAAGCCTGTTGATGTTGGTCAAAAAACGCAAGTTTCGTTTGATGCCATACACCAATTTTTTTGGGACTTCAGCAAGAGTAGTATCTATGAGGGTCTCGGAGATGGGTCTCATACCATTGATACCTATCTAGAGACAGTATTTAAAGGTAGTGGGTACCGCTATAAGCTAGAAGTAGGTGTGAACGCATTTAGAAAACAATCTTTTAATTATAAGTCCAGGTTAGATTTATTCAATGAGATTATTAAAGCGACCGGACTTGAATTTTCAGTCAGCGGGAAAGTTGTTCGGCTATTAAAAAACATAGGTACTGATCTGTCAACAGTGGTACGAAAAAATTTCAACATGAATGACCTTACCATTGAAAAGAATATTGATAGCTTTATTACCTATCAGAAAGGCTTTGGTGCATGGACCGACCCAGAGGACCACTCTAAGGGGAGACTTGAGGCGGAATACGAAAGTCCTCTTGCCAAGGAGTACGGTCGACTTGAAGGGGCGCCTCTGACGGATGAGCGCTTCACGGTGGCAGATAATCTAAAAGAAGCTTTAAAAAGTAATGTTGAAAATTCATATAAGATATCAGTAAAAATTGATATGGAAGATTTAACGAGAGCTGGGTATAGATGTGAGAGGCCGGTTGCTGGTGACTACATTATGGCGATAAATGAGACTTTAGGTTTTCAAGAGCGTATACGGATAGTTTCTTTTACAAGCTACTACGACGCAACTGGAGCTTTAGTAAAACATGAAGTCACTTGTAATGATATCGGATCTGTGAAAAAACAAAGCGTAGGAAGTCTGTCTATAAACAGTAGAATCAATCAGATAGATGCAGATATTGCTTCTGCAATTGAAGTAGCAACACAAGCACTAGTATCTGCTGACGGGAAAAATACTGTTTACGGTGGCACAGAAATGCCCAAAGATGAACCAAAAGGAACCTTAAAAAAAGGAGACATATTATTCCTAAAAGTTGGCGATACTACTAGAATGTATTTCTGGAATGGTGCTGAGTGGGAAGAACCTGAGGTTGTGAACGACCCAGAACGATGGCGTGAAGACCTCGAAAAACAAATCTCTGAGGCGATCGAAAAAGCCAAAAAAGCACAGGAAGAAATCAACCAACGCACCGATAAAGAGCTTGAAGAATTTAGAGCCGCCCTCAAAAACCTAGCGTTACCAGAGGAAGCGATTAAAAAAATCACAGAGGCTATAAAAGTTGATGACATCCCGTCTATTAAACAAAGCTTTGATGACCTCAAAAATAGAGTGAGTGAGACAAGCGAAGAATCTCGTTTAACTGCCGAAATTTTAGGGAACAACGGTAAGACACGCTACAACAAAAATTTGCTGGTCGGTGAGCCTAATCGTGTTAAAAAAATTGATGAGGATTTTATCGAGGTAGAAGCTAATGATGGTGGTTTCAAGCGTGGCGAGACTTACACAATCAGCTTTAGTCAGACATGTGAGCCGCTCAAAAAAGTGGCTATCACGCTGATCCAAGCTAATAATAAGGGAGTTAAACTGGTACTGACACCTACTAAGGCAAAAATGGAGCCTGAGACTTTTACTCTAATTAAGGACACAGAGGTCATCAACGTCTATCCTTTGAGCTACTCAGTCACTTTAAGTGGTGACTGGTACAAATCTAAGCAAGTAGATTTAAATGCGTCGGAGGTGCGAAATATGGCTCTGGGGATGAGTTATAGAGATGTGGTTGATGGTAATAATGCTGATTTAATTTTGGACTGGGCGGAAAACCCAGATATTATTTTTGACGGAAACGGAGGTATTTAATGTCAAAAGAAGTTGCATCAGCAAGGATACAGCATAGAGGCATGACCAAACAAGAGTGGGAATCAAGCTCCGATATCTTAATGGAGCGAGAAATTGGAATTGATATGACTACGGGTTACCCAAAAGTTGGTGATGGCAAAAATAAGTTCAAGGACTTAAAAGACTTGCGCGGCCCTATGGGACCTCAAGGTCCTTCAGGAGAAAGAGGCCTAACTGGCCCAATTGGTCCTCGGGGCCCTGCTGGCAAGCCTGGAACGACAGATTATAATCAACTCCAAAATAAACCAAATCTAGATGCGTTTGCACAAAAAAAGAAACTAATAGTAAAATCACCAAATTAGAATCAAGCAAAGCAGATAAAAGCGCTGTTTACTCAAAAGCAGAGTCAAAAATAGAGCTAGACAAAAAATTGAGTTTGACAGGCGGCATAGTGACAGGACAACTACAGTTTAAACCTAATAAAAGTGGTATTAAACCCTCATCTTCCGTAGGAGGAGCGATTAACATTGATATGTCTAAATCGGAAGGTGCTGGTGTTGTTGTCTATTCTAACAATGATACCAGTGATGGGCCGTTAATGAGCTTGCGGACGGGTAAAGAGACCTTCAATAAATCAGCGCTTTTTGTCGATTATAAGGGAACAACAAATGCCGTTAATATTGTGATGCGTCAGCCAACCACCCCCAATTTTTCATCGGCGCTTAATATTACTAGCGACAATGAAAATGGTAGTGCAATGCAGCTACGAGGGTCAGAAAAAGCGCTAGGAACGCTCAAAATCACACACGAAAACCCAAACGTTGAGGCAAAATACGATGAAAACGCTACAGCGTTATCTATTGATATCGTTAAAAAACAGAAAGGCGGAAAAGGTACTGCTGCTCAAGGAATCTACATTAACTCAACATCAGGCACGACAGGGAAGTTGCTTAGGATTAGAAACCTTAGTGATGATAAGTTCTACGTCAAGTCTGACGGTGGTTTTTATGCCAAGGAAACTTCGCAGATTGATGGCAACCTGAAACTCAAGGACCCCACAGCGAATGATCATGCGGCAACCAAAGCTTATGTAGATAAAGCAATTTCTGAGTTAAAAAAACTCATACTAAAAAATAGATTAAGGAGGATAAATGAGCAGAGACCCAACACTTATTTTAGACGAGTCAAACCTCGTTATTGGTAAGGATGGACGTGTGCATTACACATTTACCGCAGAGGACGACAACCCAAAAGTCAGACTAGCTAGCAAGTGTCTAGGCACAGCGCATTTTAATCAGCTCATGATTGAGCGAGGAGACCAAGCTACTAGCTATGTTGCGCCAGTAGTAGTTGAGGGTACAGGTAATCCGACTGGACTATTTAAAGACCTCAAAGAGATTAGCCTAGAGCTGACAGATACTGCTAATTCCCAGCTTTGGTCAAAAATCAAGCTGACTAACCGTGGTATGTTGCAGGAATACTACGACGGTAAGATCAAGACCGAGATAGTCAACTCCGCCAGAGGTGTCGCTACACGTATCAGCGAGGATACTGATAAAAAGCTAGCGCTCATCAATGACACCATTGATGGTATCAGGCGTGAGTATCGAGATGCTGATAGGAAGCTATCCGCAAGCTATCAGGCAGGCATCGAGGGGCTAAAAGCCACAATGGCCAATGATAAAATCGGTTTACAAGCTGAGATTAAAGCCTCAGCACAAGGGCTATCGCAAAAGTATGATGATGAGTTGCGCAAGCTATCGGCTAAGATCACAACAACCTCAAGCGGCACTACAGAGGCCTACGAGAGTAAGCTTGCGGGCTTACGTGCTGAGTTTACTCGCTCAAATCAAGGCACGAGGACAGAGCTCGAGTCACAAATTAGCGGGCTAAGAGCGGTACAGCAGTCAACAGCTAGCCAAATCTCTCAAGAGATTAGAGACCGTGAAGGTGCTGTCAGTCGTGTGCAGCAGAGTTTGGAGAGTTACCAAAGGCGGATGCAGGACGCAGAAGAAAACTATAGTAGCTTGACCCATACGGTTAGAGGGCTACAGAGCGACGTTGGATCTCCGACTGGTAAAATCCAATCGCGCCTTACTCAACTAGCAGGACAAATTGAGCAGCGGGTTACTAGAGATGGTGTCATGAGTATTATTAGTGGCGCTGGAGACAGCATTAAATTAGCTATCCAAAAGGCTGGCGGCATTAATGCCAAAATGTCTGGTAATGAGATTATCTCAGCAATTAACCTCAACTCCTACGGAGTAACAATCGCAGGTAAACACATCGCTCTCGATGGCAATACGACTGTCAACGGCACCTTTACCACAAAGATAGCAGAGGCTATCAAGATTAGGGCTGATCAGATTATTGCAGGCACGATTGACGCTGCTAGGATTAGAGTGATTAACCTTAACGCAAGTAGTATCGTTGGTTTAGACGCTAACTTTATCAAAGCTAAAATTGGCTATGCTATCACTGATTTGCTCGAGGGTAAGGTCATTAAGGCTCGTAATGGAGCGATGCTTATCGACTTAAATACAGCTAAGATGGACTTTAATAGCGATGCCACAATTAATTTTAATAGCAAAAACAATGCCTTAGTACGTAAAGATGGCACACATACTGCCTTTGTACATTTTAGTAATGCGACGCCCAAAGGTTATACAGGGTCAGCGTTGTATGCATCGATCGGGATAACCTCATCTGGTGACGGTGTTAACTCGGCTTCTTCCGGTCGTTTTGCAGGGCTAAGGTCATTTAGGTACGCTACGGGATATAATCATACTGCTGCAGTCGACCAAACCGAGCTATACGGTGATAATGTCTTGATTGCAGATGACTTTAGCATCAATCGAGGATTTAAATTTAGACCAGACAAGATGCAAAAAATGCTTGACATGAACGACTTGTATGCGGCTGTAGTAGCCTTAGGCCGCTGTTGGGGGCACTTGGCTAACGTCGGCTGGAATACTGCTCATAGCAATTTTACAAGTGCGGTCACTAACGAGTTAAATAATCATATCAACAAAATTTAATAGGAGAAACAATGGATTTAACGCTTAAAAACAAAGATTTAAACACACTATATAGTGTACTAGACAAAATCAAAGTCACGAACATGCGAGCAAACCGCGGACGTGCTAAGCTACTCGCAAAAGTAGTCGATAAATTCAAAGAGTACGCCAAGGATGAGGGTGACCTTATTGATCTGTATGCTCAAAAAGACAAAGATGGCAAGTTTGTCATTGATGAGCACAAAAACATCAAGCTAGCAGACCCCGCTAAACTCGACGAGTTCAACGGCCTACTCAACGAGCTAGCTGATGAAGAAATTGTGATTAAAGGGGGTGAGTACTCCAAGCGATTTATTGACTTTTTAAACTTTTTAGAAGAGTGTGAAGATGAATTTACATCATCTGAAATCATTCTTATCGACAACATTTTGGAACAATTTGAAGAAAGTAAAAAAGGAGAAAAACCATGAGAAATTGGAAAGTGACAGGAAAATACCCACAATTTGACAGCACAGGAGCAGTCGCAAGCACACATATTATTATCACTGCTGAGGATGGCTCAGTCATCTCTCAACCAATCAAGCAGGGCTTAACTTCAACTAATGACACAGAGATTATCAAAGCTACTTTGGAAGAATTTAAAAAATCTGAATACGTCGAAATCGCTATGGGCGAAGCCGTGCAAAAAGTAGACGACCTTGAAAAAATCTCACAGGAAACCGCTAAGACCGCTAAAACAGCCCAAACAGCCGCAGGATTAGCTAAGGTGTCCGCAGAGCGTACACAGCGGATGATTAACTTGCAAACCATCCACGTATTGACAAGTGGTGGGAAAGTTGAACCCGATATCTACAAAGGTATGTTAGAGCTTATTGAACCTGCTAAACAAGGCGAGTATCAGGCTTATGACGTGTTTACTGTTGTAGATGAGTCGCACGAAGATCAAGCGGGAGAAGGTAATCTTGTCTTTGTACACGTTAACGAGCCGTTTACTTATGACAAACAGACGCTTAAAGAGCTAGAGGAAGAGGATAAAGTCACAGTCATTAAGTATGCGGACTTAGTTAAGCAGGATTAGCGAGGTAAGCTATGGCAACAGAGTTGATATTTGGTCTTGGTGGCTTTATTTTAGCTATCGTCACGACTTACAATATTTTTAATGCAAAATCCATCAAGCATGCGACAGATATTACTTTGTTGCAGTCTGAAGTAGAGCATTTAAAAATTGTTACACGCCAAAATGCTCGGCGTCTTGAGGAGCATGATGAGCAAAACAAAACGCTCATCACAATGACAGAGCAAATTAAAAACCTCAATCGTGAGGTAAGAGAACTTAAAGATATTATGAGAGGTGAAGCATGATCAATTTAAAATTACGACTACAAAACAAAGTAACCTTGATGGCTATTTTAGGAGCTATCTTTTTACTGGCACAGCAATTAGGTATTAAACTACCATCAAACATCGCGGATATTGCAAACACAGCTGTAACGCTTTTGGTATTGCTCGGTGTTGTCACAGATCCAACCACGAAAGGCCTGTCAGACAGTGAGCAAGCTTTGACTTACCACGAACCAAAACAATAGGAGGGGACATGCGGGCAATCACACGATTAGCATTAGTTATAGCAATAGCAATACTGTATGTGCCATTATCTGTTGTTGCTTTGATTTTAAGCCCATTTTTAGATAAGGAGGGATAAATGGCTACATATCAGGAATATAAAAGTCGTTCAAATGGCAATGCTTACGATATTGATGGATCGCTTGGTGCGCAATGTTGGGATGGCTACGCAGACTACTGTAAGTATCTAGGACTGCCATACGCAAACTGTACAAATACAGGATATGCAAGGGATATATGGGAACAACGTCACAAAAATGGTATTTTAAACTACTTTGACGAAGTAGAGACTATGCAAGCTGGAGATGTCGCAATTTTTATGGTAGTTGCAGGTGTTACACCGTATAGCCATGTGGCTATTTTTGATAGTGATGCAGGTAGTGGATACGGATGGTTTTTAGGTCAAAACCAGGGTGGAGCAAACGGAGCATATAATTTAGTAAAAATACCATATTCAACGACTTATCCTACTGCATTTAGACCAAAAGTTTTTAAAAATGCAGTTACTGTTATAGGTAATATAGGACTAAATAAAGGCGATTATTTTATTGATGTATCAGCTTATCAACAAGCAGACTTAACCGCTACTTGTCAGCAAGCTGGCACTACTAAAACGATTATCAAAGTATCCGAGTCACTCGCTTGGCTGTCTGATAGGCATCAGCAACAAGCTAATACTAGTGACCCTATTGGTTATTATCACTTTGGACGATTTGGAGGAGATAGCAACTTAGCGCAACGAGAAGCAGATTTATTTCTGTCCAATTTACCAACCAAAAAAGTCTCTTACTTAGTCATTGATTATGAAGACTCTGCAAGTGCCGACAAAGAAGCTAACACTAATGCAGTTATTGCGTTTATGGATAAAATTGCAAACGCTGGATATAAGCCTGTTTATTACAGCTATAAACCATTTACGCTTAATAATATTGATTATCAGCAAATTATCGCTAAGTACCCAAACAGCATTTGGATAGCTGGTTATCCAGACTACGAAGTACGAACAGAGCCACTTTGGGAGTTCTTCCCTTCAATGGATGGTGTGCGCTGGTGGCAGTTCACAAGTGTAGGAGTAGCAGGTGGTTTAGATAAAAATATTGTATTATTAGCAGATGATAGTAGCAAAGTGGATATACCTAAGATTGACAAACCACAAAGCCAGCTTACTTTTAATCAAAAGCTAGATACTAACACTAAATTAGACAACTCGAATGTACCTTACTACGAAGCAACCCTTAGCACAGACTATTATGTAGAGTCTAAGCCAAACGCAAGTAGCGCTGATAAAGAATTTATCAAGGCAGGAACTCGTGTAAGAGTCTATGAAAAAGTGAATGGATGGTCACGTATTAACGCTTCTCAGTCTGACCAGTGGGTCGAAGATAAGTATTTATCTAATGCAACACAAGTATAAAATAGGAGGTAAAGCTCCTTTAGATAAGACAAATGCCCTCGCTTTTGCGGGGGCTGTTTTTGTTATAAAGATTTTAATTGTTATTTAAGCATTTTCGTTGATTTTTTTCTTTTTGTGCTAAAATATTTTGTGATTTCTTATTATTAAAGAAGAATAGGGTACACTTATAAGTGAGAAAAATTGTAAATGTTAATTTTAAAAAGTTTTTAACTTCATCTTTTCTATTGTGGGTATTTATATCAGCTATAATTCCAACGTGTTACGCGTATGAGATGAGTAGTGTGGGAGTTATTAATTTAAGGAATTTATACTCTACATATGATCCAACAGAAGTAAAAGGAAAAATAAATGAAGGTCCGCCATTTTCAGGTAGTTTGTTCTACAAAAATATTCCTTATGGCAATAGTTCGATTGAATTAAAAGTAGAACTTAATAGCGTAGAAAAAGCTAAATTTTTTTCTGGTAAAAGGGTGGATATATTTACTTTGGAGTATTCTCCTCCCTGTAACTCTAATATAAAAAGAATTCATATGGAGGTATTACTTTAAGCGACGGTAATAGAATTGATAAAAAAAATATACCTGTTAATATTTTCATAGACGGCGTTCAACAAAAATATAGCTATACAGATATAAGTACAGTGAGTACTGATAAGAAAGAGGTTACTATTCAGGAACTTGATGTGAAATCAAGATATTATCTTCAAAAACATTTTAATATATACGGATACGGTGATGTTAAAGATTTTGGCCGCTCCTCTAGATTTCAATCTGGCTTTGAGGAAGGAAATATTATTTTTCATTTGAATAGTGGAGAGAGAATTTCTTATAATCTTTTTGATACAGGACATGGTGACAGAGAGAGTATGCTAAAAAAATACAGTGATAATAAGACCGCTTATTCTGATCAACTTCATATTGATATATACTTAGTTAAATTTAATAAATAAAACTCTCACTTCTTAAGGAGAAAAATGAGATATAATTGTCGCTACTCACATATTGATAAGAAAATCTACAGCATGATTATATGTTTGTCATTTCTTTTATATTCCAATGTTGTTCAAGCAAATTCTTATAATACAACCAATAGACATAATCTAGAATCGCTTTATAAGCATGATTCTAACTTAATTGAAGCCGATAGTATAAAAAATTCTCCAGATATTGTAACAAGCCATATGTTGAAATATAGTGTCAAGGATAAAATTTGTCAGTTTTTTTGAGAAAGATTGGATATCACAGGAATTCAAAGATAAAGAAGTAGATATTTATGCTCTATCTGCACAAGAGGCTTGTGAATGTCCAGGAAAAAGGTATGAAGCGTTTGGTGGAATTACATTAACTAATTCAGAAAAAAAAGAAATTAAAGTTCCTATAAACGTGTGGGATAAAAGTAAACAACATCCGCCTATGTTTATTACAGTCAATAAACCGAAAGTAACCGCTCAGGAAGTGGATATAAAAGTTAGAAAGTTATTGATTAAGAAATACGATATCTATAATAACCGGGAACAAAAATACTCTAAAGGAACTGTTACCTTAGATTTAAATTCAGGTAAAGATATTGTTTTTGATTTGTATTATTTTGGCAATGGAGACTTTAATAGCATGCTAAAAATATATTCCAATAACGAGAGAATAGACTCAACTCAATTTCATGTAGATGTGTCAATCAGCTAATTATATTTTTAAGAAGCTGTTTATTAAAAATAGATAAATAAAGTAAAAATTACCAAGATATATTTTTAGTGTTTTAAAATTATGCTAATATTTATTGATATTTTAATATAAAATATATGAGGAGATAAGAGATTGGGAGGTTGTGACAATCGAGCGGATATCCGATGTTATGGCAGAACTTTCTGAGTCTGAATAATTTTAGTTCACCAAAGAATCAAGAAAGAACCATTGGGGCAAAATTGGGGCATAAGTTTAGAACTTTTGTCGTTTCTTGTGTCGATACAATACCGGTTTAATACTAACAAATGCTTTTATTATCGACTTTGTAACCATTATTGTTCCTTGTGTTTTTTCGGGAATAAACTCAAGAAGTTTTTGAGTTTTTTCTTGAATTTCTTTTTCATATTTCAATATGATGAGTGAAATTTTATCTTCTTTGGACATAGTGTTGTTGTCTTCAAGATTAAGTTCTTTAGTTGTTAGAGTGTTTTTATCTAATTTATTTTGAAATATTGCAAAATCTAGAATTTTTTGAAGTAATACTTCTTCCTCGGCCATACGGCTATAAAGCCAATTATTTTCGAGTCTCTCTAGGTGCTCCATCCACTTAAAGTCTCTTTTTTCTCCTAACATATTGTAGGGAAATAAGGTATCAATATCAACATTTAAGGCTGTAGCAATCTCTTGAAGCCTATCCCATGAAGGTTCAGTAGTCCCCTTTTCGTCATTAATAATTGTTTGCTTAGTAACTCCTATTAATTTAGCGAGTTCTTTTTGTGTTTTTCCAGCTTTTAAGCGAGCATTTTTAATATCTATTTGTCCAACTGTTAAAGCCTGCGAATAATTAAAAAAAGCCATTTTTCTCCAAATTCCGTCGCAGGTGATGGAGGTGAAAATACTCCGATTGTATCACCTTGTGTTAATTATATTATTGTCATGTGTTAGCTCTCTTTTTAAAAAGTAATAAATTCTTTATTTAACATCATATCATAAAAAATTGTTTCGGGGACAAATGGTGGGACAAACCCTCTTTAGGCAAGCAAAAAAGCCCTGCAATAAAGGCTTTTTGTCGTTTTTACACTATACCCCCTACAGGGCTCGAACCTGTGACCCATAGATTAAGAGTCTACTGCTCTACCAACTGAGCTAAGGAGGTAAGGAAAGCTGTATTGGCACCGGTGATTCACGTTTTGTATTGAACCCGCACGATATAAGCAGGTGGGCAACATACTTCTCTTCAGATTGCTTCCACGTGAAACGGCTTGCATACTAGAGATAGACTTTGTTTCCCTAAAATACAAAAAAATAGTCGGTCAACACTTAGATGTGAATTCGTATGCCACAGCAATAACTCTATGCTCTTATGATACCACTTTTTGAAAATTTTTCAAGCCCTAAAATGAAAAAAGATCGTATTTTGACCCGCACCCCAAAAGTTAGACAGAAAATCTACCAATGGGGTGCTTTTATATGAAATTAAGTTACGATGATAAATTAAGAATATATGAACTAAGAAAAAATGGGATGTCTTGTTCCCGCATTGGTCAACAGTATGATATTCAGGTTTCTAATCTCAAATACATGGTAAAGCTTATGGACAGATATGGAGTTGAGATTGTTAGAAAGGGTAAAAATAAGTATTATCCTCCAGAATTAAAACAAGAAATAATTGATAAAGTTCTTCTTGAAGGTCAGTCTCAACTGTCTGTCTCTCTTGAGTATGCTCTCCCAAATGCTGGTATGCTTCCCAATTGGATAGCGCAATACAAGAAAAACGGGTATACTATTCTTGAGAAACAAAGAGGGAGACCAACGAAGATGGGCCGTAAACCAAAGAAAACTTGGGAAGAAATGACAGAGCTAGAGCGCCTTCAGGAAGAGCTAGAATACCTTAGAACGGAGAATGCTTATCTAAAAAAGTTGAGGGAGCTTCGTTTACAGGACGAAGCCAGAGAATGAGAAAGGCAGAAACAATTAGAGAGATGGTCCAAGAAGGATTCCGATTAAACCTCCTACTTGAGATCGCTAAGATGGCTCGTTCAACCTATTATTATCAAGTCAAGCAATTGGATAAGTCAGATAAAGATGAAGCAATCAACTCTGAAATCAAAGCGATTTATGAGGAGCATAAGGGAAACTATGGTTACCGTCGCATTCATTTAGAACTCAAGAATCGTGGGTTTATCGTCAATCACAAGAAAGTGCAACGCTTGATGAAAGAGATGAGATTAGCTGCTCGAATTCGTCGTAAACGCAGGTATTCCTCTTACAAAGGCGAGACTGGTAAGAAGGCTGATAATCTGATTCAACGCCAGTTTGAAGCTGCTAAGCCATATGAAAAATGTTATACCGATGTGACAGAGTTTGCTTTACCAAACAACGATGAAAAACTTTATTTAGCGCCTGTTCTTGATGGCTACAACAGTGAGATTATTGATTTCACACTATCTAGGTCTCCAGACTTAAAACAGGTTCAAACCATGCTTGAGAAGGCTTTTCCAGCGGATTCGTACAATGGAACGATTCTCCACAGCGATCAAGGGTGGCAATATCAACATCAGTCCTATCATCATTTTTTAGAATCAAAGGGCATTCGTCCATCAATGTCTCGCAAGGGTAACAGCCCCGATAATGGGATGATGGAATCCTTCTTTGGTATTCTCAAATCTGAGATGTTTTACGGCCTTGAGACAACTTATCAATCCCTTAATGAGCTTGAACAAGCTATTACAGATTACATTTTTTACTACAACAACAAACGCATTAAAGCAAAGCTAAAAGGACTTAGCCCTGTGCAATACAGAACTAAATCCTTTCACTAATATGTCGTGTCCAACTTTTGGGGGTCAGTACATTTTCTTGTTTTTTCTTTAGGCTAGCTGCTAGAAAGCTTATCAATTCGCGCTTTATTGGCGGCTAAGGCTCTTTCATATTTTCCTGTTTCATTTGGGTTGAAGTAATTTTTCTTAACCAAGTGATCAGGGAGATATTGCTGCTTGACCCATTTTTCTGGATATGCATGAGGGTAAAGGTAGTGCTGAGCATTGCCTAGCTCCTTGCTGCCGGCATAATGCCCATCACGCAGGTGTCTAGGAATGGGAAGATGGCCATGTTGACGTAAATCAGCGAGAGCAGCGTCCATAGCCATATAGGCGGAATTGGACTTTGGTGACAGTGCTAGATCAATCACAACATTGGCAATGAGGATACGCGCCTCTGGGAAGCCAATTTTCTGGGCGGCCTCAAGTGCAGTGACGGTATGGATTTGAGCTTCTGGATTGGCAAGACCTATGTCCTCATAGGCGATAATGGTCAAGCGTCTAGCAAGACTCGGAAGATCGCCTGCCTCAATAAGCCTTGCAGCATAGTGCAAGCTAGCATTAACATCAGATCCTCGGATTGATTTTTGCAAGGCAGATAGTATGTCATAATGTCCGTCGCCATCTTTGTCCATTGTGATGTAGCTGCGCTGCAAAGAATTTTCAACAGTATTCAAGCTGATATGACGGATACCCTCGGTATCTGGCTGGGTTGACATGACAGCTAGATCAAGGGATTGGTAGGCGGCTCGGAGATCTCCATTTGTCGCTGTCGCAATAAAGTCAAAAGCAGCCTCATCTAGGGTCACATCAAAGGCAAAGCCTCTCTCCTTATCAGTGATGGCAAGCTTAAGCGCCTGCTTGATCTCCTCAGGTGATAGGGGCTCCAGCTCAAAAATCTGGACTCGACTTCTGATGGCTGGAGTAACCGAGAAAAAAGGATTCCCTGTGGTAGCACCAATCATAATAATGTGCCCATGCTCTAAAAGTGGTAGTAAAAAGTCCTGCTTACTCTTATCCAATCGGTGAATTTCATCAAGCAAAAGCACAAGTCCACCTGAAAACTTAGCTTCCTCAGCGATTTCTTGGAGGCGTTTTTTATTGTCTATGGTAGCATTGAAGGTTCTAAAGGCGTACTTGGTTGTTCCAGCAATAGCACTAGCAATTGATGTCTTTCCAATACCGGGAGGTCCGTAAAGAATCATTGAGGCTAATCTATTGGCCTTGACCATGCGGTCAATGATTTTTCCCTCCCCGACCAGATGCTGCTGGCCGATGACCTCTGTAATGGTTCTAGGGCGCATTCTGATGGCTAGATTATCAGGCATTGTATTCCTCCCTTCCTTGCTTTTGTTGGCTGTGGTGCTTTTTAACAACAGCCATAAAGTTTGCGATCATTGTCCTACCGTCAGCTGTTCCGATGCTTTCTGGGTGAAATTGAAGGCCAAACAGTGGCAGCTGTCTGTGTTCAAAGGCCATAATCTCATTGTCCTCAAAGTCTCTTGCGGTAATTACAAAGTCAGCTGGCAGGTCATCAACAACAATAGAATGGTAACGCATGACGGTTAATTGCTTTGGCAGCTGTTGAAAGAGCTTAGCTGGTGCTTGTCTTTCAAGTATACTTTGCTTGCCATGCATGACGCGCTTAGCAAGGCGTAGCCTGCCACCTAGAGCCTCAGCGATAGCTTGGTGGCCAAGGCAAACGCCAAGCATAGGCTTTTGGTCATAAAAGGCCCTAATCAAGCTAGGCATCTGATTGGCGGCTTTGGGCCAGCCGGGTCCAGGTGAGAGGACTATGGCGTCAGCCTGCTTCGCAAGGTCAAATAGTTTTGGATCCTGATTGGTCAATACAATCGTTTGATCAAAGGCACTGAGGTATTGGGCCAGATTATAGGTAAATGAATCGTAGTTATCAATTAAAAGTATCATAAGGTCCTTCATCTAGTAGTGCTGAGGGATCAGCCTGGTACTATTGAGGCAGAGTGGTGTCCTCAATTGTTAGTGAGTAGAGTCCTCGGACAGCATTGCCACCAAAAATGGCTTCGGCCTTGTCTAAATCTGAAAGCTTTAGCTCTTTTTCCTGAGCCAGTCCCTGCCTTAGTAATTCTTGACGGAAAATGCCTGGTAGAATACCGGCTGATACAGGCGGTGTATAAAGGGTCTGCTCGATTTGCACAAAAAGATTACCAATAGAGGTTTCAAGCAAGGTCCCATCAGCAGCAACAAAGACTTGCTCATAAGGCTTGACGCTCAGATGTGGTCGATGACTGGTTTTAAAATAAGTAAAGGGAAGCTTTTTGACATCGCTTGATTGGCGAACTAATCGTGCCTTTAAAAAGTCTTTTTGAAGCGGCTCTAAGCTTTGGTCTGTAAGGCTAATCTGCCCGTCCTTAGCAATAGCAATAGTGAGACGATAGGGGCTGCTGTCCTTTCCCTTGAGATAGGCTTGCAAACGATCTGTCAGAAGCTCTTCGTCATAGGGGTAGGCAAAATAACGCGCCGCCTCCCTTAGTCTGTTGAGGTGCTGGTCTAGATATATTAGGCTTTGTTGTTCGACCTTGGCAGTGGTTTTGATGGTGAAATCAATGCTTTGACGGTTCAGAAAGGAAGATTTTTGCTTGATTTCTTCAAATTCGTCCTGCCAGCAGCTTTCCCAGGTAATCCCACCGCCTACCCCGTAGATGGCCTGATCGTAGCTGAGCTGAATCGTTCGAATAGCGACATTGAAGACACGTCTGCCATCAGGCAGGCAAATACCAATGCTGCCACAGTAAACGCCCCTTGGCTTAGGCTCTAATCGGTTAATAATAGCCATTGTAGACACCTTAGGAGCTCCTGTGATGGAGCCACAGGGAAAGAGTGCCTGTAAAATATCATAAAGACGACACTGATCCTGCAGCATGCCGACAATGGTAGAGGTCATCTGCCAAACGGTGGAATATTGCTCCAATTGGCAGAGCTGTGTGACTGTGACACTCCCAGTTTGACAGATCTTATTCATATCATTGCGTAATAAATCAACGATCATCATGTTTTCTGAACGGTTCTTAGGATCGGCCTGTAGCCAGTCATGCTCTTGTTGATCTAGTTCTAAATTGTAACCACGCTTGGTTGTGCCTTTCATGGGGCGTGTGGTGATCTGGTTTTTCTCTTGCTTGAAAAATAACTCAGGACTGGCTGAAATGACAGCAAAGTCATCGTGAGCAATGTAGGCATTGTATCCAGCTGCCTGTTCAATGACCAATTGATGATAAATGGCCAAGCTGTCCTTAGCGTTTAGCCTTTGGCTGAGCTGAATGGTATAGTTGACCTGATAGGTATTGCCCTGCCTCATCTCCTGATGAATCTGTGCAATAGCCTCTTGATAGGCTTCCTCTTGTGTAGCACTTGTCCAGCTGTTTGGAATCGTCATGCTGTCGTGGTAGAGCGGAAAGTCCTCGAGCTGACAGCTGTCATGCACTGTAAAATAAGCAAAATATTCCTGACCAAGTCTTTTATTGTGTGTTGTTAGCTTTTTGTCAAAACAGGCTGCTGCTTCATAGCTGAGGTAGCCCACAACATAGTAGCCCAGATCTTGAAATTGGTTGACCTGCTCAAGGACCTGTCCCACCTGATCAATCTGCTTAGCTACTAATTCCACGATAGGAGCTTGAAATATATAGCGTTGTCCCAGCTCCTTAAAATCAATAATCGTCTTTATATGCATAGCTTGATTATATCATAAATGCGCTTTTCAGACTGATTAGGAGGGTTGAAAAGAAGCCTGTTAGCAACCATCAACAATACAAGAGAGCAGGGCTTCTTGATTTATGCTACAATAGTAGCGGATATTATTTAGAAAAAGGAACAAGAGCATGGCTAAATATGGCTTTTTATCAGTATTAGAAGAAGAGATGGACAAGCATTTTCATTATGACTATGCTATGGATTGGGACAAGAAAAATCATGCGGTTGAAATCACCCTTGTTTTAGAGGCTCAAAATCAGTCAGCAGTTGAAACCATTGATGACCAAGGACAGCTCAGCAAGGAAGACATTGTCTTTGAGGATTATGTCTTATTTTACAATCCGGAGAAATCACAGTTTCAAGCAGCAGACTATCTGGTGGCTATTCCATTTGAGCCAAAAAAGGGCTTTTCTCGTGAATTTTTAGCCTATTTTGCCCAGTTTCTCAATGATGTTGCCATTGAAGGGCATAGCGATTTGATGGATTTCTTAGCAGATGATAGCAAGCTTGATTTTAGTCTAGAGTGGAACGAGGAGGCCTTTGAGGAAGGGCAGGTAGGACTAGAGGAAACAGAGCTTTATAGCTATCCGAGGTATTAAGATGCTACATGAGATGATGCTGACACCAAGACCATTTGCTATGATTGAGGCGGGTGTGAAGACTATTGAACTACGGTTAAATGATGAGAAAAGGCAGGCTATTAAGGTAGGGGATTGGATTTGCTTTTATTGTACAGAGGATCATAGCCATATTCTGCAAGCAGAGGTCGTAGGGTTGCATTATTTTGATGACTTTGCTAAGCTTTACCAAGCATTGCCTTTAGAAAAATGTGGTTATCGTAATGAAGAATTGGCACTGGCTCGGCCGGAGGATATGGAACAGTACTACAGCAAAGAGCAGCAAGCCCAATATGGCGTTGTTGGTATTGAGCTAAGGCTATGTTGATTGGTGAGATCTAGTCATGAAGCTTTTAGATAAAACAGTCCATTTTTCTGGTGCAAAGTTAGCCTTGATCAGTAACGGTAAGATTTTGACCATCTTGCGTGACGCGATACCAACGATTCCTTACCCTAATATGTGGGATTTACCAGGAGGTGGTCGTGAAAATGCTGAAGCTCCCTTTGATTGTGCGTCACGTGAGTGCTATGAGGAGTTAGGTCTGGCACTGACTAAGGACGCTGTCGTTTGGGAAAGGGTTTATCCAGGGCTTGTTAATCCTGACAGCCAATCTGTCTTTCTGGTGGCTCTTATGAATCAGGACATGATAGATCATATTGCTTTTGGTGATGAGGGGCAGGGTTATCAGCTGATGGCTATTGATGACTTTTTAGCAGACGATCGGGTCATTCCTCAGCTAAAGGCTCGCTTAGCTGATTATTTAAGGAAATAGGCAGACTTAGCTGGTACACTAAACAGATCAGCAAACACCACTACTATGTGATAGCTACGACCAGAATCAAAAAGACGATTGACCTCTGCCCACATGTGGCTAGGATCAATCGTCTTTGTTTTTGGGGTGGCTAAGTCTTTAATCTGGTAGGCCAGATCAGCTGAGTAGTTGATATTATCAATCAGTCCTGCTATGGCTTAGCTGTTGCTAGCTACTGATGTGCTGCTAGCTGTCTCTGACTCACCTAAAAAATAGCTGGCTGGCTTATCACTTACTGGCGTCTTACCAACAAGCTCAGGGTCAGGTGCTAATAGGTCGTCCTCGTCGGAGTCAGAAACGGGCGCTACAAATTCTTCTAGCCAGCTTCCAGTGCTGCCAGTGTGATTAGGAGTTTGAGGCTCCTTAGGTAGTGGATCACCTGGTAGCCAGGTATTCCCTGAGTGATTACTATTACCTGTAACATCGTTGTTGGTTATTTTATCAAAGTTGACGTTATAAACAATATCCTCAGTGACTTCCTTATCATATTCCTCAGTTGAAATAATAGGCTTATTGTAATCACGCTTGTAGCCGGCATCTGGCTGTACTGATGGTGGTAGGATACCAGCTGTATGTAATGAGTGTCCCTTACGAACAAGGTAAACGGCAGTCTTACCCTTACCAGCTCGGCTAATCAGCTGTCCGCCCTCTCCTGCCTTAAAGGCAACGGCTACATAGTGTCTCGGATCGTGGAAGTAATAATTAGGGTGTCTGCTAGGATCCTCTAGATCAGTTGGCTTGTCAGGATTAACAGCGATGTAAGGTCCAATATAAGGAGCAGTAGTTCCAAAGGCTGCTGAGAATAGGCCAGTAAAGGCTACCTTATCGTTTTCATTTTGTGTGATAGAAAATCTCTTAGCAAAATCAGTTAGATTAAAGTTATTGGCAAGGTTCACTCCACTGCGGTATTCAATAAATTCATAGCCTGGATCTGGGACGGGCTCAGGGATAACAAGTCCTTGCTCCTTAGCTTCCTTCCAGGTAAGACCACTACGAACATTGTAGAAGAAGCCTCCTTGAGTCACGCCGTTAAGCTTCAATCGCCCATTAAAGATTGTGGTGAACCAGACAGGAACATAATTTTCTAAGTCAAGGTCTGAAACATCATCACCTGGCCCGTAGACAGCCTTGGTAGGCTGCTTTCTAACCTTATCAAAATCTACATAGAAGCGTTGATGTTCTCTGTCCATCTTGCCAGCTGTTGGCAACTCAGCACTCCAGCCCTTAAAGATACGCCCCTCATGCTTGATTGCCTCTGGACGCTGAATGTTCAAATCCTTCCAGTCCAAATCCTTACGAACCAAATAGTGCACACGTTTAGTTTTAATGCCATTAACCTCAATGTCGCCGTATTCACTATTTGTACTAAACAACACATGGATAAAGTTTTTGATGTTTTTGATGCCCTCTGGGTGATATTTTTTATAGACCCCATCACGTGTTAGATTTTCAGATGAATTTTCCGTATAGAAAGGACCATAAACGAGCTGAGTTTCGACCTCTAGATTGGTTGATTCTGTCTTGACATTGCGCTCAGGATCATCTGGCAATTCTGGGTCAATCTTATAGATGTGAGCATGGTCCCCATGACTAATGGTCATGTAGTTGCCCTCAATTGAGATGTCCTCACGACGAACCTTGAAGCGATCCATAAATTCTTTGATGAGTCTTTCTTTGCGCTGTTCAAAGGTTTCTCCGTCTATCTTTTTGAGGATCTGTTCTTCTGGAGTTTTAAATGGCTTAGAAAGATCAATATCCTTTAGCCAGATGACGTGCGTGTGGTCCTCATGAGGGTATTCAAAGCCGACCTGACCGTCTACATTCACCTGCTTAATGCGTGCTTGATCTACCTTTAGCTCCTTGGCGAGATAAGCTATATAGGCGCGATAGTCTCCTTCCTGAGGCTTGGTGTGGTCCTTTTTCTTATATTGCTCCACTAAATAAGCCCATTTGCTACGCTTTAAGTCCTCAAAGCTAATAGGGTGCAAATGGTTCCCATGCTTCACCAGGATTCCAGTGTCAGTGACACCGCTAATGTTGGTGCCATCAAATAAGAAGCCATCACTAGTTTTGAAGTCAATTCCTGGGATACCCCCCTGCTGATGAATGCTAGGTGGTGTTGATGGGAAGTGAGGTGTGGTTGATGCGATGTGGTTGATGGTTGCTGATGGCAGGCTTGATTTGAGGATATAGTGGTAATGATCTCCATGACGAACAGTGTAGCCATAGGCGTCCTCAGCAACAATGTCAGCTGGATTAAAGACATAGCCGTCTCCAGCATGACCAGTTGAGACTACTGATCCAGACCTTGCCGCTTGGTTAGAAGCAGGCTGTGCTTCCTTGTAATCCTTAGGAATCAGGTAAGCCCATTTTGTCCCCTTCAAATCTGAGTAAAAGAAGAAATGCTTGTGATCGCCATGCTTCACAATGATACCTGTATCTGTTTTGCGTTCAATTTGCGATTCGCTGGTCAATAAAAAGCCATCATCAGTTGGGACATCAATCCCAGGGACTTGGTGACGTTCTCTTTTTTTCGCAGTCTTACTGCTTTTTTGTTTTTTCTTTTTCGTAGCCTTTTGGTGCTTTTTAGGCTCCTGAGAATGTCCCTTTTGCGAATGCGTTTGGCAGGCTGTTAAGGCAAGGTTGCAGGCTAACAGCAGTCCAACGAGGGATAAAAATCGTTGATGTTGTTTCATGGTTAGTTATCAACTCCTTCCAACAATTAACTTAACCAGTTAATATTATTACTGGTTAAGTATATCATTTGACATCTAAGAATACAATAGATTTTATAAATTTTTTAATGAAATTAATCTAATGACCTAAGAGCTGTCTGGAAGATGAAAGGCTTTTTAGCTATTTCAAAGGCTTGGAGCTTCAACAGGCGAATCAGCTATTGGTTTTTCTGGATTTACGAGAAAGAGCTGCTCTTTTTTGATGTAGCTGGTATAAAATATGGTAAAATAGGGTCTATCAAGAGCCTATCTACCTTTAGATTGGCTGAGATTTGTTAGGCAATGCGTCCCTGATAAAGGTTGGGCTTATGGGACAATAGGCCTTGGTGCTGTGTTTGTCCTTAGTATGAAACCTCTGAGACGGCAGAGCAGGATCCGGTTGGTTTAGGACCGCATTAGCTTATCTTACGATAAAAAAGAAGCTTGAAAGGAAAGGCTGCTTTGATCTGATAGAGGGTCACTGGTTTTAGGGTTTAGGCTAGGGGCAAGTGACCACTGATGATATGGCAGCAAGGGTATCGTTATGAAGGCATGGCAAGAGCTGACAATTACAGTCCATCGTGAGGCAGAAGAAGCTGTTTCCAATCTGCTGATTGAGGCTGGCAGCCAAGGAGTCGCTATCAATGACACTGCAGACTATATCGGTCAAGAGGACCGTTTTGGGGAGCTTTATCCAGCTGTTGAGCAGTCAGAAATGGTTACTATTACAGCCTATTATCCAAGCTCAGCTGATATTGATGACATCAGACAGACCATTAATCAGGGCTTGAACAGGCTAAAGCAGTGTGATGTGGAGCTTGGTGAGTTAACCCTGACCAATCAAGAATTGGCTGAAGAGGATTGGGCGGACAACTGGAAAGCCTATTATGAGCCTGCTCGTATCACGCATGATTTGACGATAGTCCCCAGTTGGACAGATTATGAAGCCACAGCAGGTGAGAAGATCATTAGGCTTGATCCGGGTATGGCATTTGGAACAGGCACACACCCAACAACTAAGCTAAGCCTGTTTGCCTTGGAGCAGGTGCTTCGTGGTGGTGAGACAGTTATTGATGTGGGGACAGGCTCAGGTGTGCTATCGATTGCTAGCTCTCTGCTTGGCGCCAAAGAGGTCTTTGCTTATGATTTAGATGATGTGGCGGTGCGTGTTGCCAAAGACAACATTGCCCTCAATCAAGCCACTGACAATATCCATGTAGCAGCTGGAGACCTGCTAAAAGGCCTTACTCAAGAGGCAGACGTTATTGTCGCCAATATCTTGGCGGATATTTTGGTGCATGTGACAGCAGATGCTTACCGTCTTATCAAGTCTGAGGGGTATCTGATCATGTCAGGGATTATTTCAGAAAAGCTGGATATGGTGAAGCAGGCTGCTCTTAATGCAGGCTTCTTGCTAGAGACTCACATGCTTCAGGGCGAGTGGAATGCTCTTATTTTCAAAAAAACAGATGATTTATCAGGAGTGATTGGTGGCTGATGCAGCAGTATTTTATTAAAGGCAGGGCAGAAAAAATCGTTCAGCTGACCGATAAGGATACCATTAAGCATATGTTTCAAGTGATGCGCTTGACGGATAAGGAAGAGCTGGTGCTAGTCTTTGATGACGGCATTAAACGCTTGGCAAGGGTGTCAGACAGCTCAGCCTATGAGGTGGAGCTTATCAAAGAGCTGGAAGAAAACCTTGAAATGCCTGTTGAGGTGACTATTGCCTCAGGCTTTCCCAAGGGTGATAAGCTAGATGTTATCACTCAAAAGGCGACTGAGTTAGGGGCAGCAGCTATTTGGGGCTTTCCAGCAGACTGGTCGGTGGTCAAGTGGGATAGCAAGAAGCTAGCTAAAAAGCAAGAAAAATTAGCTAAAATTGCTCTTGGAGCAGCAGAGCAATCCAAGCGTAATCGCGTACCGGAGATTCAACTATTTGACCAAAAGGGTGAGCTATTAAAGCAGCTTAAGCAGTTTGATAAGTGCTTTATCGCTTATGAGGAAGCAGCTAAGGCAGGTGAAAGGTCGACATTGGCGCGTGAGCTAGCAGGTCTTAGCCCAGGTCAAAAAGTCCTCTTTATCTTTGGACCAGAGGGTGGTATTTCTTCAAAAGAGCTGGCTAGCTTTAAGCAAGCAGGTGCTATTACTGTGGGACTGGGGCCTCGTATCATGCGGACAGAAACAGCACCGCTCTATGCCTTGAGTGCTGTTAGCTATGCTCTGGAGCTAATGTCTAGCTGATAGTGCTAATAGGAGACAGCACCTTGTGGCTCAGTGCTTGACAGAAAAAAGAGGAGCATCTGCGATTATGCTAATAAAGCACCGCTTAACAAAAAGATCGCTAAGAAGGAGACTGCCGCAAATCAAAGGGCTAGTCTAGCCCGCGTAGGTGCAGAGCTGTCGGGCCTTTGCAGCTTCATTTGTAAAAAATATAACAAATCATCTCAAAATAAAGATACTCGTCAAACGGATTGGTAGAGGAGGGACATGTGGTTACGATAAAAGATGTGGCAAGGCTAGCAGGAGTTTCGCCTTCAACAGCTTCGCGTGCCATCAATGACAGTGACATGATTAGTCAGGCGACAAAGGAGCGTGTCAAAAAAGCCATGGAGGCCTTGGATTATTCGCCTAATTATTCGGCGCAAAACCTTGTTAAGCGAAAGTCCAATACTGTCGGGATCATTTTGCCGGTGCGTGAGGGTCAGGATTCACTGGGAAATAACCCTTTTTTCATGCAGATTATTCAAGGAATTGCTGCTGTTTGTACCGATCAGGGCTACATGGTAGCCCTTGCGACTGGACGTAGTGAGGCCGAATTGCTAAAAAACGTGCAAAACATGATCCGTAGTGGCAATATTGGCAAGCTGATTTTTCTTTATTCCAAAACAGATGATCAGGTTTTTGACTTTGTCAAAAGGCAAAGAGTGGATTGTGTTGTCGTTGGGCAATCAACGACAAAGGATCCTGGCAATGCTAAATTTGTCAACAACAATAACCATCAAGCCGGCTATGATGCAGCAGCATTTCTCCTTCAAAAAGGCTATGAGGCTATTGTCTATGCTTATACTGACATGGCCGAATTGGTGCAGGCAGAGCGTTATAAGGGCTATGCAGAGCTGATGACTTCAAAGGCTCTGGCAGCTCAAGCCCTTTGTGTCACGCTAAAGGACGATAGGAAAAGTCAAAAGCAGCTGTTAGACCAATTAGCCAAGCGCTCTAAAGTTGCCTTTGTAGTCTGTGATGATGTGCTAGCTATTCATTTGCAGCGTCTCATCAAGCAAGTAGCAGCTGACACCCAGCTAGCAATCGTTAGCTTCAATAATTCTGTCCTAGCGGAGCTTGCGAGTCCTGCCTTGACCTCCATTGCTATTTTTCCCTATCAGCTGGGAGAGCAAGCTGCTGAGCTGGTCTTATCAAGCGCAGCGCCATCACCACAGCCAGTCTTAGTTCCTCATCAGATCATTGAAAGAGAGTCTACGCCTTTTATTGTTTGATTTACCGTTAAGCCTATTCCTAAGCAAAGTACTGATAGCTTGCTTAGGAATAAGGCTTTTTATTTAGGAATTTATTTTGTTTGCTAATAGTATTAAAGAGAAGCAACGTTTACTTTAGCATTTTCATTGAAATCTTCTTAAGAAAACGCTTTACAAAACAAAAAAAGGTTGGTAAAATAAGCTTATCAAAAGCGCAAACGTTTGCGTTGAATGTGCTTGTTTTTAAAAAGGAATTGAGAGTTCATCAGCTTTTAGCTGGTTATTCTTGATTCCTAGTCCAAAAAAGGAGAGGTCGAATGAAAACATCATTCAAACAATTTTTAGCTTCGAGTTTTGGCAAAAATTCGGGAAATGCTTGATGGTTGTCATTGCTGTTATGCCTGCTGCAGGTTTAATGGTGAGTATTGGAAATTCTCTGCCCATGCTTAATCAGGAGTCGCAGCTTTTAGCGACGCTTGGTAATGTCATTGCTCAGGTTGGTTGGGCAGTTATTGGTAACCTTCATTTGCTTTTTGCCCTTGCTATTGGTGGCAGCTGGGCTAAGGAGCGTGCTGGCGGTGCCTTTGCTTCAGGGCTTGCTTTTGTTTTGATTAACCGTATTACAGGGGCTATCTATGGCGTTTCTTCAGCCATGCTGACTGATCCAGAGGCCAAGATTAAAAGTCTTTTGGGCACTGAGATGATTGTCAAGGACTACTTTACAAGCGTCTTAGAGTCACCTGCTCTAAATACCGGTGTCTTTGTTGGGATTATCGCTGGCTTTGTGGGTGCAACAGCCTATAACAAATACTACAATTACCGTAAGCTGCCTGATGTGCTGGCTTTCTTTAATGGGAAACGCTTTGTTCCTTTTGTAGTTATCCTTCGTTCAGCTCTTGTGGCCCTAGTATTAGCCTTGATTTGGCCAGTTATTCAGTCTGGTATTAATGGCTTTGGCATGTGGATTGCCTCATCTCAGGACACAGCTCCAATCCTTGCGCCATTCTTATATGGAACATTGGAGCGTCTCTTGCTGCCATTTGGCCTTCACCACATGCTAACGATTCCGATGAACTATACAGCTCTTGGGGGCACCTATGAGGTCATGACAGGAGCAGCTGCTGGAACTAAGGTATTTGGTCAAGACCCTCTTTGGCTAGCCTGGGTTACTGACCTTGTTAATCTCAAGGGCTCTAATGCGTCAACCTATCAGCATTTGATGGAGACTGTTGTTCCGGCTCGTTTTAAGGTTGGGCAAATGATTGGTGCAACAGGAACGCTTATGGGGGTTGCCCTAGCAATGTACCGTAATGTTGATGCGGACAAAAAGCATAAATACAAAATGATGTTTATCTCAGCAGCGGCAGCGGTATTTTTGACAGGGGTCACTGAGCCACTGGAATACATGTTTATGTTTGCTGCGATGCCATTATATCTTGTCTATGCCCTTGTTCAAGGAGCTTCCTTTGCAATGGCTGATTTGGTCAACCTTCGTGTGCATTCCTTTGGTAATATCGAGCTATTGACCCGAACGCCTATGGCGATTAAGGCTGGGCTTGGTATGGATTTGATTAATTTTGTCTGGGTGTCTATTCTGTTTGCTGTGATCATGTATGTCATTGCTGACTTTATGATTAAAAAAATGAAGCTAGCAACAGCAGGTCGCCTAGGGAATTACGATGCTGATATACTAGAAAACGATGATACAAAGCCTTTGTCACAGCAGTCTATTGATGGTCAGTCACAGGTCGTCCAAATCATTAATCTCCTGGGTGGACGTGAGAATATTGCTGATGTAGATGCTTGTATGACTCGCTTGCGTGTAACAGTCAATGACCCAAGCAAGGTTGGCAGTGAGGAGCATTGGAAGCAGGCGGGTGCTATGGGGCTAATCATCAAGGGCAGTGGTATTCAGGCTGTCTATGGGCCAAAGGCTGATATTTTAAAATCAGATATCCAAGACCTGCTAGACTCTGGTGCAGTCATTCCAGAGCCGAAGCCTGCTCAGCCTGCTGCCTCATCATCACAGCAGACGGACTTTAAAAACCTAACAGAGGCTGTTTTGGCAGTAGCAGATGGAGAAGTCTTGCCAATCACAGCAGTTTCTGATCAGGTCTTTGCAGCTAAAATGATGGGAGATGGCTTTGCTGTTGAGCCGGCAAATGGCGCTATCTATGCGCCGGTAACAGGTCTGGTAACCCATGTCTTTCCAACCAAACATGCCTTTGGCTTGCTGACAGATAGCGGCCTAGAGGTGCTGGTTCACGTTGGTCTTGATACCGTTGACTTGAATGGTGAGCCCTTCACTGTCAAGGTTAGTGAGGGTCAGCGCGTATCGGCAGGAGATCTCTTGGCTGAGGCTGACCTAACTGCGATTACAGCAGCAGGACGCAAGACAACGGTTGTTGTCGCCTTTACCAATACTACAAGCATCAAAGCTGTTAACCTTGTTGCGACTGGTCAACAAAAAGCGAAGACCCTCGTTGCACAGGTAGAGCTTTAAGAATAACCAAAGAGAGTGGTAGATAGCAGTATGTCAGACCTGCAGGCTGCCACTTCTCTTGTCGTATAGGAGAAGATATGACCAAGCTCTTAACCCTTAACACACATTCTTGGATGGAAGCCAATGCCTTAAAAAAGCTGTTCGACTTGGCAGAGCATATTTTGGCTCAGAACTATGACGTGATTTGCCTACAAGAAATCAATCAGCTGATTGACAGCGAAGCAGCAGTGTCATTATCAGGCTACCAGCCAATTGCAGGGACACCTGCCATTCATCAGGATAACTTTGCCCTCTTGCTTGTCAATTACTTAAAAAAACGTGGCCAAAGCTACTACTGGTCGTGGGCCTACAATCATATTGGCTATGATATTTACCATGAGGGTGTTGCGATCTTATCCAAGCAGCCGATCCAAGCCTCAGACATTTTAGTCTCAGCGGTGGCTGACGAGTATGATTACCACACCAGACGGGCTTTACTGGCCAAAACAACCATTGATGGCAGGGAGGCAGCAGTTGTGAGCCTGCATTTGTCTTGGTTTGATCAGGGCTTTGTCGGAGAATGGCAGCGATTAGAGGCAGCCCTGCAGCAGCTAGCCTGTCCTGTGCTATTGCTGGGAGATTTTAACAATCCAAGTGGCCAAGAGGGCTATGAGATGATTCTAAAAAGCCCCTTAGACCTTCAGGATAGTCATCAGGCTGCAGACTACGTCTTTGGAGACCATAGTATTGTTGCTGCTATTGATGGCTGGGAGGATAACAAAGAGGCCTTTAAGGTCGACCATGTCTTTACCAGTAAGGTCTTTACCATTAACAGCTCAAAGGTGACCTTTGATGGTGGTGAAGCACCGGTTGTCAGCGACCATTATGGCCTAGAGGTTGACCTCAGCTGGAAGCTGTAACAAAAAAAGCCAGCAGGACTTGATAGACTGCTGACACTGTAAGAAACAGATGGTTATCTTAGCTCTTAGAAGTAAGCTTATCGCAAGGCTTCTAAGAGCTTTTTTGCATTTATATTTCATGAGCATATGAGAAAGTTGCAGACAAATGCTGGACACATAATCAGACTGTGGGCTAGTTACATCGTCTGCTCTGATTTGTGTCAGATAGTGATGATCTGTGCTGCCTTGTGATTGGCCAGATATTTACCTCATATCAATAGCAGAAAGTCAAGTCTCCCTCAGCCTATCTCCTAGCTTACGATTGCTGATCATCAGTCAGTCTAGCTACAATTACCTGTGCCAAGCGCTCAATATCAGCACTGGTCCCGCGTAGTTCGAAATCTCCCAGCATTGGAAAGCCAAAGCGCTTAGCATACTGCTTGGCTGTTAGACAATACTGGTGATTGAAGTTTTTGTTGCCAGAGCCGATAATCCCTAAACAACGCTTGGCATTATCATGCGCCGCGATAAAGTCTCCCAGCGGATTGGTCAAGATTTCAACCTCCCCTGAGTCAATCCCGTTTCCTCCTTCAAGATAGGTCGGCAAAATAGCAACAAAGCTCTCCTTGACTGGAAAGGTTTCGTGATGAAGCTCCTTGATATTGATTGCTTTAGTCTGTATGTGGTGCTTTTCTGCCAGGTATTGCGACAAGCGCCTAACAAAGCTCAGGGTATTGCCGCTAAGACTGATAAAAACAAGGGTCAAGTCTGTCATAAAAGACTCCTTTAGCAAGATTAGTTTCCTAACCAGCTTAGCACAATACCCCTGAATACACAACTCATATGACAATGCTCTGCACGACAAACGCGCGAAACAGTCATTTCCGAATGATAGTATAGACTTAAGCAGATACATTCACCGTTTTTTCTATAGTAAAAGCTATAGAAAATAAGATATCTTCTTGAAATAGCTAAACATTGACATACAGAAAGCTTTGTTTTCTTGCTAAAACCCTATCATGCGTCTGCCGTGCAATGCTCTGACAGCTAGCCCACTAGTCACATCACATAAAAAAGGCTTGGTGACAAGGACGGTAAGTCCAAATCATCAAGTCTTTTTATGGAGAGAGCTTAGTGTTAGCTGTTACCCGAATCAAGAGGCCCTTGCTGCTAATGCTTGCGATTTTGATAGGTCTTTGGGCTTTCTCCGGTATGCTTTTTGAAAAATTTAGAAAAATGTGAGGGATCAGTGAAGCCCAACACGTCTGAAATGTGATTAATGGCATAAGCAGAGCGCAGCAATGTCTTAGCCTCTTCAATTTTCATGTTTGAGGTGTATTGGTAGATGGTCAAGCCTGTATCACGCTTAAAGATCTGTCTCAGCTTGGACTCGCTCATGTTAAAATGCTGTGCCAGCTCAGCGGTTGTGACACTCTTATGCAGGTTGACACTGATATATTGGATAATGGCATTAACCGTAGGAGAGACATGTTTCCAGCGGTTGTCCCGCAGCTCACTCACCTTTTGGGTGTAAAAGACCAGTGAGGCATCACGAATTTTGAGCACATCTGGCATTGAGGTTGCCAGCTCGCTGTCTCTCATGAACTCCTCTCGTGAATGGTAGGCATCAGCAATATCCATACCAGATTGAATGGCAATCTGGGCTAGTCGATCAAAGGCAATGATAGAATAATTTTTTTCAGAGCGCAGCGTATCACCACTCACCACAGGGATAAAGGTATTTCGTAGACTGAAGATGATTTCCTTGAGCTTGTGCACATCACCCTCTTGAACAATGCTAGATAAATTTTTCTCATAATTGTAGAGACAAACCTTAGATTCCTGCTTCTTGACAAACATATTGGCCTTTTGCACCTCGATATTGTCGGAAAAATCCCTAATATAGTGACGTAAAGGAGGTGATAACAAATCCTCTATCTTGCCGGAAAAGAAGTAATGGACCACAATCAAGAGGTCACGAATAGCATTCAAAGGATAAACAGGTAAATGCTTTAGCGCTTGGTAAAGAATCTCTTCTTCTTCCTTAGTCAAATCCTTATCAGCAACGGCCACCTTAAAAAAGGTCTTATCCAAAACATTACAGCGCCAAGGGCCAATTAAAATATAATGATCCTGATAACGGTATATTAAAAAAAGCTCATTATAGCTTCCCTGAAAGAAAAGATTGGTTGCCTGTTCCTTGTCCATTTGCCTAAGCACTGCTTGAAAACGATAATAAAATTCAAAGGTATCATCATTCCAAAAGCTTTCTGTCACCTGATGGTCCTTATCAAATACTGTAATTGATAACTTCAAACAGCCCTGTAGAGATTTTACTAACGACATAGTATCCATGCTAAGCGTCACCCCCTTCATAATCCTCACGGTATCTTATTCTATCTTAAAATTTAAGAAAAGCAAGGATATGCACTTATAATGAAAAAATAGACATAAAAAACAATAATATACATTCTTGCTTATTAAATAAAAATGACAATGTACTGCATAAAGAAGTTCCTGTCATTAAAATAAAAGTGCCATGAGGTTATAATAGTATGGTAAAACAAAAAAGTGTGCCCATAACGGGTAGAGAGGAATTGACATATGTTTTTGAGAAATAACAAGCAAAAATTTAGCATCAGAAAACTAAGTGCCGGTGCAGCATCAGTATTAGTTGCAACAAGTGTGTTGGGAGGGACAACTGTAAAAGCGAACTCTGAGGTTAGTCGTACGGCGACTCCAAGATTATCGCGTGATTTAAAAAATAGATTAAGCGAGATAGCCATAAGTAGAGATGCCTCATCAGCCCAAAAAGTTCGAAATCTTCTAAAAGGCGCCTCTGTTGGGGATTTACAGGCATTATTGAGAGGTCTTGATTCAGCAAGGGCTGCGTATGGTAGAGATGATTATTACAATTTATTGATGCACCTTTCATCGATGTTAAATGATAAACCTGATGGGGATAGAAGACAATTAAGTTTGGCTTCATTACTTGTAGATGAAATTGAAAAGCGGATTGCTGATGGAGATAGTTATGCAAAACTTCTTGAGGCTAAACTTGCAGCTATTAAATCTCAACAAGAAATGCTTAGAGAAAGAGATTCCCAACTTCGAAATCTAGAGAAGGAAAAAGAACAAGAACTACAAAAAGCTAAAGATGAGCGTCAAGCTCTTACCGAATCATTCAACAAAACTTTATCAAGATCAACAAAAGAGTATAATAAACTAAAAACAGAACTTGCAAAAGAAAAAGAAAAAGCAGCTAAGATGACTAAGGAATTAGCAGATAAGCTAAGCAATGCTGAAGCAAGTCGTGATAAAGCCTTTGCAGTATCAAAAGATTTAGCAGATAAACTAAGTAGTGCTGAAGCAAGTCGTGATAAAGCTTTTGCAGTATCAAAAGATTTAGCAGATAAATTGGCAGCTAAAACAGCAGAAGCTGAAAAGTTAATGGAAAACGTTGGTAGTCTAGACCGCTTGGTAGAGTCTGCAAAACGTGAAATGGCTCAAAAATTAGCAGAAATTGATCAATTAACTGCTGATAAGGCTAAGGCTGATGCAGAGCTTGCAGCTGCAAATGACACCATTGCATCACTTCAAACAGAGCTAGAAAAAGCTAAGACAGAGCTTGCTGTTTCAGAGCGTTTGATTGAATCAGGCAAACGTGAAATTGCTGAGCTACAAAAACAAAAAGATGCTTCTGATAAGGCTTTAGTAGAATCACAAGCTAATGTAGCAGAGCTTGAAAAACAAAAAGCAGCATCAGATGCTAAGGTAGCAGAGCTTGAAAAAGAAGTTGAAGCTGCTAAAGCTGAGGTTGCAGATCTTAAAGCACAATTAGCTAAGAAAGAAGAAGAGCTTGAAGCCGTTAAGAAGGAAAAAGAAGCGCTTGAAGCTAAGATTGAAGAGCTCAAAAAAGCTCATGCTGAGGAACTTTCAAAACTTAAAGAAATGCTTGAGAAGAAAGACCATGCAAATGCAGATCTTCAAGCAGAAATCAATCGCTTGAAGCAAGAGCTAGCTGACAGGATTAAGTCATTGTCACAAGGTGGTCGTGCTTCACAAACAAACCCAGGCACTACAACTGCTAAAGCAGGTCAATTGCCATCTACTGGTGAGTCTGCTAACCCATTCTTCACTATTGCAGCTCTTACTGTCATCGCTGGTGCTGGTATGGCTGTGGTGTCTCCTAAACGCAAAGAAAACTAAGCTATTTCCTCTTTCCCCAATGGACAATAGCCGAAATAATAGAGCGACTATCGTTCTAACACAAAAGCAACAGTCTCCTGTCTGTTGCTTTTTGTGATATTAGGGCTCATCAGTCTAGGCTAATGGTTTTCTGCGCTTTATCTGCAGCTTTGAGGATTCCTTCTTTTGCTTTTACAGTGAAAGTGTTAAAATAGGAAAAACAACTAGTAATTGAGGAAGTAAATGGTTAAAGAAATCAATTTATCAGGAGAGGAAGTAGTTGCCCTTGCTGCCAAGTACATGACAGACGGTGACGTCGAGCTTGTGCAAAAGGCGCTTGATTATGCGACAGCTGCTCATTTTTACCAGGTTAGAAAGTCGGGGGAGCCTTATATTGTGCACCCTATTCAGGTAGCAGCAATCCTAGCAGACCTGCATTTGGACGCTGTGACAGTTGTCTGTGGCTTTTTGCATGATGTGGTAGAGGATACTGATATTACTCTAGAGGACATTGAGTTTGACTTTGGTAAGGACGTTCGTGACATTGTTGATGGGGTCACAAAGCTTGGTAAGGTAGAATACAAGTCTCACGAGGAGCAGCTGGCTGAAAACCACCGCAAAATGCTCATGGCCATGTCAAAGGACATTCGTGTGATTTTGGTCAAGCTAGCCGACCGACTGCACAATATGCGCACCCTCAAGCACCTCCGTAAGGACAAGCAGGAGCGGATTTCTCGTGAAACCATGGAAATCTATGCCCCGCTAGCCCATCGCTTGGGGATCAGTCGGATCAAGTGGGAGCTGGAGGATCTAGCTTTTCGCTACCTCAATGAGATCGAATTCTACAAAATCTCTCATATGATGAGAGAAAAGCGGCGGGAGCGCGAAGCTTTGGTTGATGATATTGTCACTAAGATTAAAGCCTACACCACCGATCAAGGGCTTTATGGTGATGTCTATGGCCGTCCTAAGCACATCTACTCGGTTTACCGGAAAATGCGTGACAAGAAAAAGCGCTTTGATCAGATATTTGACTTGATTGCGATCCGTTGTGTCATGGAGACACAAAGTGATGTTTACGCGATGGTCGGCTATATTCATGAGCTCTGGCGTCCCATGCCTGGCCGCTTCAAGGACTACATTGCAGCGCCTAAGACCAATGGCTATCAGTCGATTCACACGACTGTTTACGGGCCAAAAGGACCGATTGAAATTCAGATTCGGACCAAGGAAATGCATCAGGTCGCTGAGTATGGGGTAGCAGCCCACTGGGCCTACAAAAAAGGTATTCGTGGCAAGGTCAATCAAGTCGAGCAAAAGGTTGGTATGAATTGGATTAAGGAGCTTGTCGAGCTTCAGGCTGCCTCAAATGGCGATGCTAAGGGCTTTGTTGACTCGGTGAAGGAGGACATCTTTTCAGAGCGTATCTATGTGTTCACACCGACAGGAGCAGTGCAGGAATTGCCCAAGGATTCAGGCCCTATAGACTTTGCCTATGCCGTTCACACTCAGGTTGGTGAAAAGGCGACAGGAGCCAAGGTCAATGGCCGCATGGTGCCCTTGACAGCCAAGTTAAAAACCGGTGATGTGGTGGAAATTGTCACCAATCCGAATTCCTTTGGTCCTAGTCGTGACTGGATTAAGCTCGTCAAGACCAATAAGGCTCGTAACAAGATTCGCCAATTCTTTAAAAATCAGGACAAGGAGCTGTCTATCAATAAAGGACGTGAGCTTCTGGTTAGTTATTTTCAAGAGCAGGGCTATGTTGCCAACAAGTACCTTGAGCGTAAGCGTATTGAGGAGATTTTACCAAAGGTCAGTGTTAAAAGCGAGGAGTCTCTCTATGCCGCTGTTGGCTTTGGCGATATTAGCCCAGTCAGTGTCTTTAATAAATTAACCGAAAGAGAAAGGCGTGAGGAGGAGCGTGCCAAGGCTAAGGCTGAAGCTGAGGAGCTGGTTAAGGGCGGTGAGGTCAAGCATGAAAACAAAGAGATTCTCAAGGTCCGCAGTGAAAATGGCGTGATTATCCAAGGGGCGTCTGGGCTTCTCATGCGTATCGCCAAATGCTGCAATCCCGTACCAGGAGATGTGATTGAAGGCTATATTACCAAGGGACGAGGCATTGCTATTCACCGCGCAGACTGTAATAACATCAAGAGTCAGGACGGCTATCAGGAGCGTCTCATTGAGGTTGAGTGGGATTTGGAGCATTCTAGCAAGGATTACCAAGCTGAGATTGATATTTATGGTTTAAATCGTATCGGCCTGCTCAATGATGTCCTGCAAATCCTATCTAACGCCACCAAGAGCATTTCAACTGTCAATGCCCAGCCGACCAAGGACATGAAGTTTGCCAATATTCATGTGAGCTTTGGCATTCCTAATCTGGCTCAGCTGACAGCTGTTGTTGAAAAGGTCAAGGCGGTTCCAGATGTTTACAGCGTCAAACGAACCAACGGATAAAAAGGAGACCAACCATGAAAATTGTGATTCAGCGCGTCAAGGAAGCCTCAGTGTCGATTGATGGGAAAATAGCTGGCGCTATTGATCAAGGGCTGCTGCTGCTTGTTGGCATAGGTCCAGATGATCAGGCAGAGGATATAGACTATGCAGTGCGTAAAATCAGTCATATGCGGATTTTTTCAGACCCCGAGGGCAAGATGAACCGATCCATTCAGGACATTGAGGGCAGTGTCTTGTCTATCTCGCAGTTTACGCTATATGCTGACACCAAAAAGGGCAACCGACCTGCCTTCACCGGGGCTGCTAAGCCTGACAGGGCCAGCCAGCTTTATAACAGCTTCAACGCTCAGCTAGAGCAGCTTGTACCGGTTCAGCGAGGGGTCTTTGGTGCGGACATGCAGGTTAGTCTGATCAATGATGGCCCAGTTACGATTATCCTAGATACGAAGTATCGATAACTGCCTAGCGATCGATCGTTTGCTTAGGAGAGTCATATAAAGGAAAAACAAAAAGACGAGTGGTATGAGAAGCACTCGTCTTTGTCGTTTATGCTGCTGTGTTGAAGCTAGCTAGGGCTACTAGTCTTATTTTTGCAGGTCTTTGTAGACTGCGATGAATTCTGTCTCAGAAATTGGGGTTAAGCTGCCAGTGAATTGGTAAGAAGTACCATTTTTAGCTTGGAAAGTATTAGGTAAACCTTTAAGGTATTTGTCGATAGTCTCAGTGGTAATTGCTTCGTGTGTTTTAAAGGTGTATTCGTTAATCAGCTGCTGCTGTTTGTCCTGTTGGTAAATAGTAACTGAACGATAGGTTGTGCTATAGTCATCGTTAATATCCTTAGAAATAAAATAGGTTTCTACAACAGAATCTGAATGTGTCGCATAGCTAATGGGATTGTTGACGTCATACTTTGAATTATATACTTGAGCTATCCTGTTAGAATCTATGATATAGTTAAAGTCCTCATCGCGATCAGCATGGTAGACCATGCGTTCACTAGCTCCACTGTAAATCTCACCGTTATGGCTTTGATGAGTTATATCAGGATCCTGCGTGACTGTTGTACTGATTCGCTTGACGAGCTGATACCCGTCTTTGAAAGCCTGAGTGGTTTCAAAAGCCTTTTTAGCAGCTTCAAAGAGCTCCTCAGAAGAGACCCTGCTGCCATAGTATCTTAACCCGGTAAGTCCTTCTTTACCAAGGCTGTCAGTTACATCAACATTAACAAGCTGCCCATTGTCTTTTTTGAGGAATTTAACGTGCTGTGTCACAGCTACGGCATCTGAATCTTGGATTGGGTTTCCTGCCTTATCTGTTACCTTAATGTCCTTGAGAGCTACCTTGCTAACTTTTTCCACAAGGACCTGACCCGTCAAGATGTATGTTTGGTCTTTTTGATGATACTGTCCTTTGATTGGTGTCGTAAAATGGTCTGTGCTAAGTATTTCAGCTGTAGAAGCTTTTGTTAATTTGGCATTTTTCAAACTAATGACCTTAAAGCTTTCTGCTGAAGGATCTATGACGTCTTGAACTAGCTTTATCATCTCATTTGTGGTGTAGGTTTTGCCATATTCTAGTCTAATATCCTGATAATGTGGAGATACGATGGTGTGATTAGTGTTATCTACTCCAGTGATATTGACCATGAGGTACAGTCCTGTGGTTTCTTGATAGTCTTTTGAATGGATTGGCTTAGTGGTGTCCTCGTATTTATAGTGATTTGCTACCCTACTAGAGCTTGACCATGCCCACCCAACTTTGTAATGGTTTGCTTTAACGGCAGGTGCTCCCAAGGTCATGGTGAATAGTCCAATGACTACAGTTCCTATTTCTAAAGGTGTTTTCCCAAGGTGATACAGTCTTTTTGAAGTCAACATATTTCAAACCTCCCTAAATCCTGTCAGTCTCTATAGTTATAAAAATACAGAGAATCGTTAGAAGAATTAATGTTTCATGCCGGCAAGATGAGTGTAACAAAAGATTGGTGCCGATACAAGAAGATGGAGATTAGAGCATCTGGTTTCAATGAGAGTTACATAATAGCAGAAGGTTTTTTCACTATGAGAGCTAATCGTCTTAAAATGGTATAATAGCAAGTGAATAGGCTATCTAACTGGTTTAACAGCCATTTTTAGAGAAGCTTAATAGTATTGCTGATAAGTGACTCGTATCTCCATATTGCTTTTCAAAGGCTATGTTAGCTATGATAAGCGTGACCAGGCTATCGGAAAATCCAGTGTTCTTAAAGGCTTTGAAGCTCTGGCTTTGAACCTTAGCTCTGGTGTTTCTATGAAAATGACTTGGGCCTTGTACCAGATAAGAATGAAGTCAAATTGAGGTTTTTTGACAAAATGTTTGAGTAAATACAAGTTCATAGAAGTCTAATGTATAAAAATACAATTGTATCGCCATAATCTGAATGACCAAACCATTAAAAAAATAAAATTTTTAAACATTTTGGAAAACGCTTTCAAAACTAAAAAGAACTGTCCTATAGTCATTGCTTAGCATTAAAGCAAGGTGTGAAATGTTATCATATGGAGAAATAGGCTGTCTTGTGCTGTATCTGTGCCAAAAAAGAATGCTTGTTTTTGTGATATAATGTGACTAAGAAACCTGAAAGGAATGCTTATGGCATTAAAAGACTATTTTCCTGATATGCAAGAGGGTGCATTTCCTCTGGCTGACCAAGATTGGATTAGCGTTGAGGTTGGGGAGCAGTACCTCCATTTCCCCAAATCCAGCTTGTCAGAGCGAGAGCAGCTTTTGCTTGGTTTGGGGCGGCAGCGCAAAGAGCCGTCCAAGGATCAGAAATCTCCTTGGTATCATTATTTGATTCTGGGCCAAGGGGAGCAGCCGGAGGAGTTTCAGGGTTGCCAGTTCATCTATATCAACCATCAATGTCCTTTAGCAGGTGATTTGATTGAGCTTCTAAAGGGGATCATAGAGGGAGTTGAGGCTGTTTTGCCCATTAGCCAGACCAGGACAGCTTTTTTGGTCTGTCACCATAGCCGTTCAGACCTTTTTCAGCTCTTAGCAAATTTATTGCCCACGATTGAGAGCGATTTTGGTTTGGCCTTGATGATTTTTATCGGTAATGGCTGGTATCAGGTGTCAGGAAATGCCTTGAGAGACTATTTTAAGGAAGAAAATGCTGTGTTTACAGCTTATCTTGCTGAGCACTCTGCCAGTCGCTTGCTGACCTTTTCAGAGGTCATGCTCTGGTCACTCTTAGCAAACAGTGGTTTGCCAGCCTTGTCAAAGCATTTTAGTCAGCTGCTTTTAGCCAATAAAGAGGTCATGGATCTGGTGCTCGCCATGTGGCAGGAGCATGGCAACCTGGTACAGACAGCCCAGCGCTTGTATATTCATCGCAATTCGCTGCAATATAAGCTGGATAAGTTTGCTCAGCAGTCAGGTCTCTATTTAAAGCAGCTAGATGACTTGGCCTTTGCTTATCTATTTATACTGAAGCATTAGATTTGTGCAGGGTGCCCAAAGACATTTGGGCGTTTTGTCTATATGATGAAAACGCTATCTTTGCTATAATAAAAGCATCAAATAAAAAGTGTCAGGGTTGCTAGCATTGCAGTCAGCTAGCAGCCTATCTGACCCATTAGGAGTAACGCATGGTTGAATTAAACTTAAAGCACATCTATAAGAAATACCCAAATACCACACACTATGCTGTTGAGGATTTCGATTTAGACATTAAGGATAAGGAATTTATCGTTTTTGTAGGGCCTTCAGGCTGTGGTAAGTCAACAACGCTTCGTATGATTGCTGGGCTTGAGGATATTTCAGAGGGTGAATTGAAAATTGACGGTGAGGTTGTGAATGACAAATCACCAAAGGACCGCGATATCGCGATGGTTTTCCAAAACTATGCCCTTTACCCGCATATGACCGTTTATGACAACATGGCCTTTGGTCTCAAGCTACGTAAATACAAAAAAGATGATATTGATCGTCGTGTCAAGGAAGCAGCAGAAATCCTTGGCTTGACAGAATTTTTAGAACGTAAGCCAGCAGACCTTTCTGGTGGTCAGCGTCAGCGTGTGGCTATGGGACGTGCTATCGTGCGTGATGCCAAGGTATTCTTGATGGACGAGCCTTTGTCAAACCTAGACGCTAAGCTGCGGGTGTCAATGCGTGCTGAAATTGCGAAAATTCACCGCCGTATCGGCTCAACAACAATCTACGTAACGCACGACCAGACCGAAGCGATGACCTTGGCAGATCGTATCGTTATCATGAGTGCCACTAAAAACCCTCAAGGCAACGGTACAATCGGAAAGATTGAGCAGGTTGGCTCACCACAGGAGCTCTATAACCTACCGGCCAATAAATTTGTTGCAGGCTTTATTGGAAGCCCTGCGATGAACTTCTTTGAGGTGGTTGTCAAGGACGGTCAGATCATCAGTGAGGACGGGCTTGATATTGCTATTCCAGAAGGTCAGGCTAAAATGCTTGAAGCAGCTGGCTATAAGGGCAAGAAGGTTATTTTTGGTATCCGTCCAGAAGATATTTCAAGCAACCAAATCGTGCATGACACCTATCCAAATGCCAATGTCACAGCAGAGGTCTTGGTTTCTGAGCTGCTTGGATCTGAAACCATGCTTTATGTTAAGCTTGGTCAAACAGAGTTTGCTTCACGAGTTGATGCGCGTGACTTCCACAATCCAGGTGAAAAGGTTAGCTTGACCTTCAATGTTGCTAAGGGGCATTTCTTTGATCTAGAAACAGAGCAAGCTATTCGCTAATAACACCTCCTAGAATAAAATCCTCATCTTGCTTGAGGATTTTTTAACAAAAGAAAATGCAAGCGATTGCGCTATCAAAAAGAAAAAGGGATTTATCATAAAGACAACAGATGTTCTGTAGTGCTAGGCGATCATAATGATGGCACGAAATAGCAGGAGACTGTTTAGTAATAAGGAGATATGATGGAAAAACACTGGTGGCATAAAGCGACAATTTATCAAATTTACCCAAGGTCCTTCATGGATACAAGTGGGAATGGTATTGGTGATTTAAAAGGAATCACAGGTAAGCTGGATTATCTACAGGAGCTAGGGATCACAGCTATTTGGCTGTCTCCAGTTTATCAATCACCAATGGACGATAACGGCTATGATATTTCAGACTATCAGGCCATTGCAGCTATTTTTGGTGATATGGCTGATATGGACGAGCTGCTTGATGAGGCCAAGCAGCGGGGGATCAAAATCATCATGGATTTGGTTGTCAATCACACCTCTGATGAGCACGCTTGGTTTGTGGAGGCAAGAGAAAATCCTGACAGTCCTAAACGAGATTATTACATTTGGCGTGATCAGCCTAATAATCTCATGTCGATCTTTTCTGGCTCTGCTTGGGAATATGATGATGCCTCTGGGCAGTATTATCTGCACATATTCAGTAAAAAACAGCCCGACTTGAATTGGGAAAATGCTGAATTGCGTCAAAGCATTTATGACATGATGAATTTCTGGATTGATAAGGGGATAGGTGGCTTTCGCATGGACGTCATTGACCTGATTGGTAAGATTCCGGATTCTGAAATTACAGGCAATGGCCCAAGGCTGCATGAATACCTCAAGGAGATGAACCAGGCAAGCTTTGGGAATCATGACCTGATGACTGTTGGTGAAACATGGGGCGCTACACCGGAAATTGCTCGTCAGTATTCACGTCCTGAAAATAAGGAGCTGTCAATGGTCTTTCAATTTGAACATATCGGCTTGCAGCATAAGCCAAATGCTTCTAAATGGGATTACGCAGCTGAGTTGAATGTTCCGGCTCTCAAGGAGATTTTTAGCAAGTGGCAGACAGAGCTAAAGCTAGGTGAAGGCTGGAACTCCCTTTTTTGGAACAATCATGACTTGCCTCGTGTCGTCTCCATTTGGGGAAATGATACAGTATATAGAGAGAAGTCTGCCAAGGCAATGGCTATTTTGCTGCATTTAATGCGTGGGACACCTTATATTTATCAGGGTGAAGAGATTGGCATGACCAATTACCCCTTTGAGCGCTTGAGTGATGTGAATGATATTGAATCACTGAATTATGCCAAGGAGGCTATGGCTAATGGCATGTCAGAGGAGGCTGTTCTTGATTGTATTTGTAGGGTGGGTCGAGACAATGCAAGAACACCAATGCAATGGAGCAGTCAAAAGAACGCCGGCTTTTCAACTGCTGATCAGACCTGGCTGCCTGTCAACCCAAATCATCAAGAGATTAATGTGGCTAGTGCTCTAGCTGATCCTGATTCTGTTTTTTACACCTATCAAAAGCTTATTCAGCTGCGTCAGACACAGGATTGGCTGGTGGAGGCAGATTATCAGCTGCTGGAAACATCAGATAAGGTTTTTGCCTATAAGCGTCAGCTTGGTAGAGAGACTTACCTTGTTGTTGTCAATCTGTCTAATCAAGAGCAGTTTTTTGAAGAAAGTCTTCATAAGGCCCAAGTGATTATCAGCAATACCGATGTGCAGGCAGTCGTAGAAAGTCAACAGCTGGAGCCTTGGGACGCCTTTTGTGTTAAGCTTGATGAGACCTTGTAGCCTAGCTGCTTGCTGTGCCTCAGCTCAATAATCGTAGCGATTCTTTGAGAATTTTGACAAATTGCTGTATGATTAGTAGAAGAATTAGATACAAAAGAGGAGGCTGAGATGACCGTTGAAGAAACCATGACCTTTGCAAAAAGCATTGCAGCATTTAGATAGGTAGAGATTAGTGAGGTAGTCACTAGGCTAGCAGCAGGTGAGGACATCACCGTCTTTTTAGGCAGAGCGACCTGTCCTTATTGTCGTCGCTTTGCACCCAAGCTAGCAAGCGTAGCAAGGCAGGAGCATAAGGATATTTTCTTTGTAGATAGTGAAGACTCAACAGAGCTTGCAGACCTGCAGGCCTTTCGTGAGCGCTATGGGCTTGCTACTGTGCCTGCCCTGCTCATTAGTCGTCATCAGGAGGTCAAGGCAGTCTGTGATTCTAGCTTGACTGAGGAAGCCATTTTGGCTTTCCTAGAGCAGTGACAGACAGCTAATTATCTGGTGCAAGTAATAGAAATGTAATCAGTCATGTCTTGCTATGTGAGTCCAAATCTGCTATAGTAGGACATGACTTTTAGACGAAATAAGGAGATATTATGGGCTTACCAACAATTTTAATGTTTGTTGTCATGATTGGTTTAATTTGGTTTATGCAGCGTCAGCAAAAAAAGCAGGCGCAGGAGCGCCAAAATCAGCTTAATGCGATTGAAAAAGGCGATGAGATTGTGACGATTGGTGGCATGTTTGCAGTGGTCGATGAGGTTGATTTAGCAGCAAAGCGAATTGTCTTAGATGTTGATGGTGTCTATCTGCCATTTGAGCTATCAGCGATCAAGCGCGTGGTCGAAAAAGGAAGTGCAGTGACATCAGCTGATGTGGATACGACAGAGACTGCAGTTGATGACACAGCGGTTGAGGCTTCAGACGAAGCTGAATCAGCTATTGAGACAAATTAAGAAAATGAGGTCTGAAGCATTAGTGTTTCAGACTTTTTTAGGTGATGATAGCAGGTAGCCAGACAGAGCTGTCATGTGCTATGGAAATATCGTCTACAACGAGAAAAAGCGAGCCAAACCGCATGAAATATGGTAAAATATGAGGTAAGTATGCTTGTGAATAAGGAAAAAACATGTTTGGATTAAAAGCGAAGTCAAAAAAAATCGTTTTGGATAGGATTCCAAAGCACATTGGGATCATCATGGATGGTAATGGACGCTGGGCGAAAAAACGCTTAAAGCCGCGTGTCTTTGGACATAAGGCGGGTATGGACGCTTTGCAGGAGGTAACGATTGCAGCTTCAGATTTAGGGGTTAAGGTGTTAACAGTCTATGCCTTTTCGACAGAAAATTGGTCAAGACCACAAGATGAGGTGAGCTTCATTATGAACCTGCCTGTTGAGTTTTTTGATAAGTATGTGCCTGAGCTGCACAAAAATAATGTCAAGGTGCAGATGATCGGTGAGACCAACCGCCTACCTAAGGATACACTAAAGGCCTTGGAAGCAGCTATTGCTAAGACAAGGCAAAATACTGGCTTGATTCTAAACTTTGCTCTTAATTATGGGGGTCGCGCGGAAATCACCAATGCTGTCGGTCTCATTGCTCAAGATGTCCTAGACGCCAAGCTGAACCCTGGTGACATTACCGAGGATTTGATTGCCAACTATTTGATGACGGATCATTTGCCCTATCTCTATCGCGATCCTGACCTTATTATCAGAACGAGCGGTGAATTGCGCTTGAGTAATTTTATGCCTTGGCAATCAGCCTATAGTGAGCTTTACTTTACGCCGGTGCTGTGGCCTGATTTTAAAAGAGCTGAACTACTAAAGGCCATAGAGGATTATAACCATCGTCATCGCCGTTTCGGTGCTATTTAAGGAGAGAGTATGAGAGAACGTTTCATTTGGGGTGGTGTTGCAGCTGCTGTTTTCCTACCCTTTTTACTCATTGGCAGCTTACCCTTTCAATTGTTTGTAGGTGTGCTTGCCATGATTGGTGTATCAGAGCTGTTAAGAATGAAGAGGCTTGAGGTCTTTTCCTTTGAGGGTGTTTTTGCCATGCTAGCAGCTTTCGTTTTGACAGTGCCGTTGGATCATTACCTGACCTTTTTGCCGATGGACGCTAGTTTTGCTTGTTACGGGCTGTTGGTGTTTTTCCTTTTAGCAGGAATAGTGATTAGCAGCGATTCTTATGGCTTTGAGGATGCTAGCTTTCCGATTGCAGCTAGCTTATATGTTGGTATTGGCTTTCATAATCTGGTTAATGCGCGAATGACAGGGATAGACAAGGTTTTTCTGGCTCTTTTTATTGTCTGGGCGACTGATATTGGAGCTTACTTGATTGGGCGCCGATTTGGTAAGCGAAAGCTCCTGCCAAAAATATCACCCAACAAAACAATTGAGGGCAGCCTTGGTGGTATAGTCAGTGCGGTGCTTGTTTCCTTTGTGTTTATGCTCTTTGATAAGGCTGTTTATGCTCCTCATCATTTTGGAACAATGTTGATTTTGGTGGCTCTTTTTTCTATTTTTGCTCAGTTTGGAGATTTGGTTGAAAGTGCTGTCAAAAGACATTTCGGAGTTAAGGACTCAGGCAAATTGATTCCAGGCCATGGTGGTATTTTAGATCGTTTTGATTCGATGATCTTTGTTTTTCCCATTATGCATCTATTTGGGTTATTTTAAAGCTCATTATCAATAGACTGAAAGGAAATCTATGTTAGGAATAATTACCTTTATTATTATTTTTGGTATTCTTGTGCTTGTCCATGAGTTTGGCCATTTCTATTTTGCTAAACGATCTGGTATTTTAGTCAGAGAGTTTGCTATTGGCATGGGACCAAAACTCTTTTCGCATGTTGATCAGCAAGGAACGCTTTACACGATCCGGCTATTACCGCTTGGTGGCTATGTGCGAATGGCAGGCTGGGGTGATGACACAACTGAGATAAAAACAGGAACGCCTGCTAGCTTAACGCTTAATGATCAGGGCTTGGTCAAGCGGATTAACCTGTCTCAGAGCAAGCTTGATCCGACTAGCCTGCCTATGAATGTGACTGCTTATGACTTAGAAGATAAGTTGACGATTACAGGGCTGGTTCTTGATGAGATCAAGACCTATTCGGTAGACCATGACGCGACCATTGTCGAGGAGGACGGTACAGAGATCCGGATTGCGCCGCTTGATGTTCAGTATCAAAACGCAAGCATTGGCGGTCGTTTGATCACCAATTTTGCAGGACCTATGAATAATTTTATTCTAGGTATTGTTGTCTTTATTTTGTTTGCCTTTGTTCAAGGTGGTGTGGCTGATTATCATAGCAACCATATTCGTGTGGTGGAAAATGGCGCAGCAGCCAAGGCTGGTATTAGAGACAATGATCAGATTTTAGAGATTAATCATCAAAAGATTAATGACTGGTATGAGTTGACGCAGGCCGTTACTGATTCAGCAGCAGATGTTAAGGCTAAGGGCAAGCTAGAGATTACCTATCAGACAGGTGATCAGGTTAAGACTATAGCACTGAAGCCTGAAAAAAAAGGCGATCAGTACCTTATTGGTGTCCAGTACCCACTAAAAACAAGTCTGACAGACAAGCTAATAGGTGGCTTTGAGATGGCTGGTAATGGTGCTCTAGTGATTGTCACTGCTCTAAAGAGTTTGATTACCTCCTTTAGCCTAGATAAATTAGGTGGGCCAGTTGCCATGTATCAGATGTCCAATCAGGCAGCAAAGAATGGTTTAGAGTCTGTCTTGTCCTTGATGGCAATGCTCTCTATCAATTTAGGGATTTTTAATTTGATTCCGATTCCCGCACTAGATGGTGGTAAGATCCTGATGAATGTGATTGAAGCACTTCGTCGTAAGCCATTAAAGCAAGAGACAGAGACTTATATTACCCTTGCAGGTGTTGCGATTATGGTGGTACTCATGATTGCAGTGACCTGGAACGATATTATGCGAGCCTTTTTCCAAGGCTGATGGTCTCTCTCATTTAAAGGAGAGCCTAAAAGGCTTAATGTAACAGAAATAACAAGAGATATAGTGTCATTATTGTGGTTCTAAGACCTTGCAAATGCAGCAAAAGCTTAGCCAATATAGCTCATTTTGTCTCTTTTTAGAAATGAATTCTCAACGAAAGGAAAGAGAGCTGTTGACCAAGCTGGGCTAAGGCCTACAGCTGAAATCAAAATGCTAGACCTGCTATTAGTCTAAGGGCGTTTTGAGCTGCTCTCTATAGCTTATTTTAATGAAACAAAGTAAAATGCTTATCCCAACCCTGCGCGAAATGCCAAGTGACGCTCAGGTAATCAGTCATGCCCTCATGGTGCGTGCGGGCTATGTCCGTCAGGTATCTGCCGGTATTTATGCCTATTTGCCATTAGCTCATCGTACAATTGAAAAATTCAAGACGATTATGCGGCAGGAATTTGACAAAATTGGTGCTGTTGAAATGCTAGCACCTGCCCTTTTAACAGCTGACCTCTGGCGTGAATCAGGCCGCTATGAGACTTACGGTGAGGACCTTTACAAGCTAAAAAACCGCGACAAATCAGACTTTATCTTAGGTCCTACCCATGAAGAAACCTTTACTACACTGGTGCGTGATGCGGTTAAATCCTATAAGCAGCTGCCGCTCAATCTGTATCAGATTCAATCCAAATATCGTGATGAAAAGCGTCCTCGTAATGGCCTGCTTCGCACACGTGAATTTATCATGAAGGACGGCTATAGCTTTCATCAAAGCTATGATGATTTAGATGTCACCTATGACGCCTATCGTCAGGCCTATGAGGCTATTTTTACCAGAGCAGGCTTGGATTTCAAAGGAATTATCGGTGATGGTGGTGCTATGGGTGGTAAGGATTCGCAGGAATTTATGGCTATCACACCGGACCGTACTAATTTAGACCGCTGGCTGGTCTTAGACAAGTCTATTCCGTCATTGGCTGACATTCCAGAGGAGGTCTTGGAAGAGATTAAGGCCGAGCTGGCTTCATGGCTGGTTTCAGGAGAGGACACCATTGCTTATTCAAGTGAATCAAGCTATGCTGCTAACCTTGAGATGGCAACCAGTGAGTACAAGTCCTCATCAAAGGTAACAGCCTTAGATGATCTCGTCGAGATTGAGACACCAAATTGTAAAACCATTGATGAAGTGGCGGCCTTTCTTGACGTTGCTGAGCATCAGGTCATTAAAACCCTGCTCTTTATGGTGGACCATGAGCCTGTGCTTGCTTTATTGGTTGGAAATGACCAGATCAATGCTGTCAAATTGAAAAACCACCTCGGTGCAGACTTCTTAGAGCCAGCTAGCGAGGAGGAGGCGCGTGCTATCCTAGGTGCAGGCTTTGGTTCACTTGGTCCAGTTCATTTGACAGATGGTATCCGTATTGTGGCTGATCGTAAGGTCCAAGACCTTGCTAATGCTGTAGCTGGAGCCAATAAAGATGGTTATCACCTGACTGGTGTCAATCCAAATCGTGATTTCCAAGCAGAGTATGCTGATATTCGTGAGGTAAAAGAGGGAGAGACCTCTCCAGATAGACATGGCGTGCTGCAGTTTGCCAGAGGTATTGAAATCGGTCATATCTTTAAGCTGGGGACCCGCTATTCTGATAGCATGGCAGCTAATATCCTTGATGAGAATGGCAGAGCAGTTCCGATTGTCATGGGCTGCTATGGTATTGGGGTTAGTCGTATCCTATCAGCAGTCATTGAGCAGCATGCTCGTCTCTTTGTCAGCAAGACACCAAAGGGTGATTATCGCTATGCTTGGGGGATTAATTTCCCTAAAGAGCTAGCTCCGTTTGATGTGCATTTGATTACCGTTAATGTCAAGGATCAGGAGGCGCAGGACCTGACAGAAAGAGTAGAGGCTAGTCTGATGGCCAAGGGCTATGATGTCCTCACTGATGACCGCAATGAGCGTGTCGGCTCTAAGTTCTCTGATAGTGATTTGATTGGGCTTCCGATTCGTGTGACGATTGGTAAAAAAGCAGCTGAGGGCATTGTTGAGATCAAAATCAAAGCAACAGGTGACAGCATTGAGGTGCACGCTGATAGCTTGATTGAAACTCTTGACATTCTCACAAAGGACAACTAATGATATGAGGTCAACGATGGTTGATCTCTTTTTGTATGCTATAATGAAAGCATGACAATTGAGGAATTACAGCAGCTGGTGCTAGCAGATCATGAGCTAATGACTATTCTAAGCATTATAGAGACCTTGCCTTTAAAGGATTGTTGGCTGGCAGCAGGTGCAATTCGGAACGCTATTTGGAATCATTTAGCTTATGGGATAGGCTTTGATCCGCTGACAGATGTAGATGTGGTCTTTTTTGACCCTGAGATCTCTTACGAAGCTGAGCAGCTGCTAGAAGAGCAGCTTAAGTGTGCTTATCCCATGTACCAATGGGAGGTTCGCAATCAAGCCTATATGGCAGCACATAACCCCAAGACGCCTCCTTATCGATCTAGTCAAGACGCTATCACAAAGTATCCGGAGCGCTGTACAGCGATTGCTGTTAGACTTGTAGGAGGACAGCTAGAGGTTTTTGCTCCCTATGGTTTAGCAGACATTAGTCACTTTGTCTGTCGGCCAACACCGCATTTTTTAGAGGATTCAGAGCGTATGGACTGCTATAGGCAGCGCCTAGCAAAGAAGGACTGGCACAAGAAATGGCCACAGCTGACCTACCACGACTGCTAAGTCAGAGGAAACAAAGCAGGCTAGGAGCTCCGTACAGCCAAGCAATTAGTCCGCTCCCAGACCCGTTAGCTACAGCTCTCACCTAGTCAAAACAAGCACATGAACAGATCATTGGCAGATAGCCTTGCCTTTGCAGATATTGTCACACCCTATTTAGCTGTACCATGTGTCTTATGATAGGCGTGATAGTGCTGTCAGAAGCGCCAGCTGAGCCAGAAAAAGCGTTAAGCCTACAGCAAGGGGCTTTTAACCTTTGGTATGTTGTCTTGTAGGAGAGGTCGAAAATGATCACTATTTATGATAAAATAGACCCTAAGAAAATCAGGAGAAAGCTATGTCAGATTTATTCGGTAAATTGATGGAACAAATTGAAATGCCACTTGAGATAAGACAATCAAGTGCCTTTTCGTCTGCTGATATTATCGAGGTCAAGGTGCATTCAGTGTCTCGTCTGTGGGAATTTCATTTTTCCTTTGCAGAGGTTCTCCCGATAGAGAGCTATCGAGAGCTGTCAGATAGGCTTGTGAGAACCTTTGAGGCAGCAGATATTAAGGTAACATTTGACATCAAGGCAGAGACAATTAATTATTCGGATCAGCTGCTGCAAGCCTACTATCAAGAAGCATTTGAGCATGAGCCCTGTAATGGGGCTAGCTTCAAGTCATCTTTTTCTAGACTTCAGGTCAGGTATGACCATCATCAGCTGATCATTATGGCACCTGACTTTGTGAATAATGATCACTTTAGGAAAAATCATTTACCCAATCTGGCAGCTCAGTTTGAGCGCTTTGGCTTTGGGAGGCTAGCGATTGATATGGTGTCTGATCAGGAGATGACAGACCATTTGACAAAGGACTTTGAGACCAACCGTCAGGCTCTGGTGGAAAAGGCTGTACAGGATAATATCGCAGCACAGCAATCATTGGAGGCCATGCAGCCACCAGCTGAGGAGGCAGCACCAAGCCCAAGCCTTGACTATAGAGAGCGTATGGCTCAGCGCCAAGCAAGCTTTGATAAGGCGGTCATTACACCAATGATTGAGGTGGATACAGAAGAAAATCGCATTGTTTTTGAAGGAATGGTCTTTGATGTGGAGCGCAAGACGACAAGAACAGGCCGCCATATCATCAACTTCAAGATGACAGATTACACCTCCTCCTTTGCCATGCAAAAATGGGCCAAAGATGACGATGAGCTCAGAAAATTTGATCTGATTGCGAAGGGAGCTTGGCTGCGCGTTCAGGGAAATATCGAAAACAACCCCTTCACCAAGAGCCTAACCATGAATGTGCAGCAGGTTAAGGCGATTGTTCACCATGAGCGTAAGGATCTCATGCCAGAAGGGCAAAAGCGTGTTGAATTTCATGCACACACTAATATGTCCACAATGGACGCTCTACCGACGGTAGAAGACCTGATTGATACAGCAGCCAGGTGGGGACATCAGGCAGTAGCGATTACTGACCACGCTAATGTTCAGAGCTTTCCGCATGGCTATCATAGAGCACGCAAGGCAGGAATCAAGGCAATCTTTGGCTTAGAGGCCAATATTGTTGAGGATAAGGTACCTATTTCCTTCAATCCTGTCGCTATGGACCTGCATGAAGCCACCTATGTTGTCTTTGACGTGGAGACCACCGGCCTTTCTGCCATGAACAATGATTTGATTCAGATCGCAGCTTCCAAAATGTTCAAGGGAAATATCATTGAGCAGTTTGATGAGTTTATCAATCCAGGCCACCCCTTATCTGCTTTTACAACAGAATTGACAGGGATTACAGATAATCATTTGGTAGGAGCTAAGCCTATACAGCAGGTGTTAGAGGCATTTCAGGCCTTTTGTCAGGGCACTATCCTAGTTGCCCACAATGCTAGCTTTGACGTGGGATTTATGAATGCCAACTACGATCGGTATGGTTTAGCAAAAATCAGCCAGCCAGTTATTGACACCCTGGAGCTTGCCAGAAACCTGTACCCTGAGTATAAGCGGCATGGCTTGGGCCCTTTGACTAAGCGCTTTCAGGTTAGCCTTGAGCACCATCACATGGCCAATTACGATGCTGAAGCAACAGGGCGTTTGCTCTTTATCTTCCTAAAGGAAGCTAGAGAAAAGCATGGGATTACAAACCTGCTTCAGCTCAATACAGACTTAGTGGCAGAGGATTCCTATAAGAAAGCACGGATCAAGCACGCCACGATCTATGTTCAAAATCAGCTAGGTCTCAAAAACATGTTTAAGCTGGTTAGCCTTTCAAATGTGAAATATTTTGAAGGTGTGCCTAGAATTCCAAGAACCGTCCTTGATCAGCATCGTGAAGGCTTGCTGCTTGGGACAGCCTGCTCAGACGGCGAGGTCTTTGACGCTGTTTTGACCCAAGGAATTGACGCTGCTGTTGATCTGGCCAAATACTACGATTTTATCGAAATCATGCCGCCTGCAATTTACCAGCCCTTGGTAGTCCGAGAGCTAATCAAGGATCAAGCAGGAGTTGAGCAGATTATTCGCGATTTGATTGAGGTCGGCCGCAGAGCTGAAAAGCCTGTCCTAGCTACTGGAAACGTGCACTACATTGAGCCAGAGGACGCCATCTATCGTGACATTATCGTTCGTAGTCTAGGGCAAGGTGCCCTGATTAACCGTACTATTGGCCGCGGAGAGGCTGCCAAGCCTGTCCCGCTACCAGAGGCTCATTTTAGAACAACCAATGAAATGCTTGATGATTTTGCCTTTTTAGGTCAGGACTTGGCCTATGAGGTTGTGGTGCAAAATACCCAAGCCCTTGCTGATCGAATTGAAAAGGTGGAGGTTGTTAAGGATGATCTGTACACCCCATATATTGATAAGGCAGAAGAAACCGTTGCTGAGCTGACTTATCAAAAGGCCTTTGCTATCTATGGCAACCCACTTCCAGATATCATTGATCTGCGCATTGAAAAGGAGCTAACGTCCATTTTGGGAAACGGCTTTGCGGTGATTTATCTAGCCTCACAAATGCTGGTTAATCGCTCTAATGAGCGTGGTTATCTGGTAGGCTCACGTGGCTCTGTTGGTTCAAGCTTTGTTGCGACCATGATTGGCATCACAGAGGTCAATCCAATGCCGCCTCATTATGTCTGCCCAAGCTGCCAGCAGTCAGAGTTTATCACAGATGGCTCGGTCGGCTCTGGCTATGATTTGCCAAACAAGGCCTGTCCTAGATGTGGGACGCTGTACAAAAAGGACGGACAGGATATTCCTTTTGAAACCTTCCTTGGCTTTGATGGTGATAAGGTTCCAGATATTGATTTGAACTTCTCAGGAGATGATCAGCCCAATGCCCACTTGGACGTTCGTGATATCTTCGGGGAAGAATACGCCTTTCGTGCAGGTACTGTTGGTACTGTCGCTGAAAAAACAGCCTATGGCTTTGTCAAGGGCTATGAGAGAGATTATGGCAAGTTTTACCCAGATGCAGAGGTTGATCGTCTAGCTGCTGGTGCTGCTGGTGTTAAGCGGACGACTGGTCAGCACCCTGGTGGGATCGTTGTTATCCCTAACTATATGGACGTTTATGATTTTACACCTGTGCAGTTTCCGGCAGATGATGTGACAGCCTCATGGCAGACGACCCACTTTAATTTCCATGATATTGATGAAAATGTCCTAAAGCTCGATGTACTCGGTCATGATGATCCCACCATGATTCGTAAGCTGCAGGATTTATCAGGTATTGATCCGATTACTATTCCAGCAGATGATCCTGACGTGATGGCACTTTTTTCTGGAACAGAGGTGCTCGGAGTGACTCCTGAACAAATTGGAACACCAACAGGTATGCTTGGGATCCCAGAGTTTGGAACGAACTTTGTTCGTGGCATGGTGAATGAGACCCACCCAACGACCTTTGCAGAATTGCTGCAGCTATCAGGTCTATCGCATGGAACGGACGTCTGGCTGGGTAATGCTCAGGATCTGATCAAAGAAGGCATTGCCACCCTAAAAACAGTTATCGGTTGTCGAGATGACATCATGGTTTACCTCATGCATGCTGGTCTAGAGCCTAAGATGGCCTTTACCATCATGGAGCGTGTGCGTAAGGGGCTCTGGCTAAAGATTTCCGAGGAGGAGCGCAGCTCCTATATCAAGGCCATGCGGCAAAACAACGTCCCAGACTGGTACATCGAATCCTGTGGTAAAATCAAGTACATGTTCCCCAAGGCTCACGCTGCCGCCTATGTTTTGATGGCATTGCGAGTGGCTTATTTCAAGGTTCATCACCCCATCATGTATTACTGTGCTTATTTCTCTATTCGTGCCAAGGCCTTTGAGCTCAAAACCATGAGTGGTGGGCTAGCTGCTGTCAAGGCTCGCATGGAGGACATCAGCAACAAGCGCAAGCGCAATGAAGCCTCAAACGTTGAAAATGACCTGTTTACCACTTTAGAAATTGTCAATGAAATGCTTGAGAGAGGGTTTAAGTTTGGCAAGCTAGACCTTTACAAGAGCGAGGCAACTGAGTTTCAAATTGAAGGGGATACCCTAATTCCACCTTTTATTGCCTTAGAAGGCTTGGGAGAAAACGTTGCTAGACAAATCGTCAAGGCTCGCCAAGATGGTGAATTTCTATCAAAAATGGAATTACGCAAGCGTGGTGGTGCTTCTGCCACTCTAGTTGATAAGATGGACGAGCTGGGCATTTTAGGAAATATGCCAGATGACAATCAGCTGAGTCTATTTGATGACTTTTTCTAAGATTGCACAGCCCTAATATTGTCTATGTTAGCTTGTCATACAGTGAAGAGCAGGGCAGGAAGGCTTCCTGTCCTCTTTTTGTCAATACGCAAAGAAAGCCCAAAAAAGAACGAGGAAAAGCATGAATGAATTAGACAAAAATCCTGCCTTAAAGGCAATGGTTGTTTTTAGAAAAGCACAGCGTACCTTAGATGCTCAAAGCTCCGCCTTTTTTCAAAAGGCCAATCTGACTCCTACCCAATTTAGCGTCTTAGAGGTGCTTTATTCCAAAGGAAGCATGAGAATTAACAAGCTCATCGGTTCTCTCTTGGCAACCTCTGGCAATATGACCGTAGTGCTGAAAAATATGGAGAGAAATGGCTGGATCAGCCGCTGCCAAGATGCTAAAGATAAGCGTGCCTGCTTGGTACAGCTAACGCCAGAGGGCAAAGCCTTGATTGAGACTATCCTACCTGAGCATATCAAACGTGTTGAAGCCCTTTTTTCAGTGCTGACAGAGACTGAGCAAAAACAATTGATTACGCTTTTAAAGAAATTTAAAGAACTCTAAGCAAATGGCTTTACAGGATCTCCCAAGTAGGATATAATCACTACATAGTACAAAAAGATACTAACTAGTCATAATAAGTCATCAAGACAGCAGATGGCTAGTTACCAGATAATCAATGGGAGACAAAGCATGAAACAAATTTTAATCATTAATGGTTCATTACGGACAGGTTCATTTAATCATCAGCTTGCTCAAGCGGCTGAGCAGCTACTTGAAGGCAAGGCAGCTGTATCTTACTTGGACTGGGAACAGGTACCTATGTTTAGTCAGGATTTAGAAGCAAGCACCCCTGAGTCAGTGGCAGGCGTACGAGAAGCCATTCAAGCAGCAGATGCTATCTGGATTTTTTCACCTGTCTATAATTTTGCAATCCCGGGCTCTATCAAAAACCTATTAGACTGGGTATCACGCGCCCTTGATTTGTCAGACCCATCAGGACCATCAGCAATCAATGGTAAGGTAGTTACCGTATCATCTGTTGCTAATGGTGGGCACGAGCAGCTATTTGCGCAATACCAGGACCTGCTGCCCTTTATCCGTACGACAGTAGTTGGTAACTTTACCAAAGCCGCTGTCAATCCAGAAGCATGGGCGACAGGTGTTCTTGATATTTCTGAGGAAACAAGGCAAAGCCTTGCAGCACAGGCAGAAGCCCTTCTTGAAGCCATTCACTAAGACTCTCTGAGCATTAAACAGATAAAGCTGCAGCTAGGATCAAAAAGCAGCTAGACACATAAAAAGAGCTTAAACCAGAAATGTACGGCACTCCAAAAGCTAGACAAAAACTCTAGCGATTGGGGTACAGGTCAAAACGGTTTTAAGCTCTTTTTTAGACTTATTTTATAGTAGTAACTTAATTAAGAATTAGCATACCCTCTTTAGCCTCAAAGGGGTTTTTCGCATTAATACGGTCATAGAATAAGACACCATTAATATGATCAATCTCATGCTGAACCACGATAGCATTGTAGCCCTTTAGCTTAATGCGGTGCTTTTCATTGTGCTTATCGTAATATTCCACTGTCACACGCGCATGACGGACGACATAGCCTTCCACCACACGATCAACAGACAAACACCCCTCACCGTCAGCAAGAGCAGCGTCTTGAACAGAATGAGACACAATTTTAGGATTATAGAGCACTTCCTCCATGCTGTAAGCCTCCTTAGGTGGATTGCCCTCGCTGTCTTCAGGATTTGGAACCAGAACAGCGATGATACGCTTTGACACATCAATCTGAGGTGCTGCTAGACCAACTCCTGCTCGAAGCCCTAATTTTTCTCCCATGACAGGGTCTTGAGAATGCTTTAAAAATTGCATCATTTTTTCACCTAAAATGATGTCATCATCACTAAGAGGAAACTCGACCTCCTTAGCCACAGCACGAAGCGTAGGATTGCCTTCGCGGATAATATCATTCATATCAATGAGATGCTGTGCTTTAATTAATTTATCTTGTGCAGACATTTTGCCTCCCTTTTTTTATATTTGATAATGGCTTTACTATATCACAAAATCCTTATTTTTAAAAGATAAGGCAGGCCAGTGATGACGATATTAGCTAACTCTATCAGATATATTAAATTATTTAAAAAATAGTTCGTTAATTAGCACGACATATATATAAGAAATACACAGGAATTCTAATAATTAATAGATAAAAAATGATAATCGTTCGTAAATAAATCAAACATCTAATCTAAAAAAATTATATTGTTCTGATTGTTCGGTAATTAAAGCAATAGCGCTTGTCGAAAAACTAATGTTCTCTTAATATCAGGTAGCCATGCCAAGGGTTTTGTGTTAAAGTATAGGACGTTCAAAAAATGAAATGGAGAGACTAATGAGAACACAATTGAAAAAATTGCTGGCAGGAACAGCAGCAGGTACCCTGCTGCTGTTTAACCTGACCTGCGGAATGATTAATGCTTTTGCAGAGCAGTATTACGGGTGGAGTGACGGGAGTAGCAGCTATCCGAGTGCTTTGTATGTTACACCGGTAGGAGATACTACGAAAAAGATAGCTATTCCTGTTTATTGCTTTGACTATAAGTTTCAGGAGCCACTTGCTTGGAAAGAAATAACTCAACCGTCACACTTGATTGTCTATGATAAGTATGATGGCAAAAATTTGATGGCAGCACTGGTTGAAAAACCTAATATGGTAAGCTATGAGACTAAAACTAAACTTCAAACACTTTTAAAGACAAAGTCAAATCTAATAACTGCAATTTTAAGTAGAGGTTATCCAAACAAAAGTTTTTTTGATAAGTATAAAAAATTAACTGATGAAGATAAAAGACGAGTGACACAATGTGCTCTTTGGTATCATACTGACAATATTTCAGAACAAGATCTTATCACAAAACATTTGGATGGGGATTCAGGTGAAAAAAGTCAAGCGCTAAAGGAGTTAATAGGGGTTGTAAAAAATACTTCTAATGAGTTAGGAGAGGGATTAACCTTCTATACTCGTTATAATGATAGATATGGTCCTAAATATCAAAACCTAATAGGCTCAATTATTGTTCCCGAAGAGCCTCAGAATGATCTTGAAATTGGTGGTGGAAATGTTATTGATTTAAACTACCAATCTGGACCAATGGTAGAAGAAGGTGGTCATTCAGGTGGCAAGGAAGAGGTCGAGGACACTAAAAAGCCTGATGTGATTATTGGTGGTCAGGGAAGCGTTACTGAGACTACTGAGGATACTCAAAAGGGTATGAGTGGCAGTACTGAGACTCAGCCAGAGGTTGAGGATACTAAGCAGCCACAATCAGATATTATCCTAGGCGGACAAGGCAATGTGATTGACACAACTGAAAATACCCAAGAGGGCATGGGTGGCCAATCAGGTGATACTACAGAGACTGAGGATACCAAGCAGCCACAATCAGACATTATCCTAGGTGGACAGGGCAATGTAATTGACACCACTGAAAATACTCAAGAGGGTATGAGTGGTTCCAACAATGGTCAAACATTTGAGGAGGACACACGTCCTAAGCTGGAATTCCATTTTGATAATGAAGTGCCTAACGATGATGACGCTCCTAAACCAGAGCAACCAGAACAGCCAGAGAAGCCGGAGCAACCAAGGAAGCCACAGCAGGAGCAGCAAAGCCTACCACGTCCAATAGAGGGCAACCAGTCATTGCCAAAAACACATGAGGCAAAAGGTGTACTGGCTCTAGTAGGAGTAGGAATCCTTGCTATGCTAGGACTAGGCTTTTGGTTTAGACCTTATCAAAAAGACTAAATCAAGGCTCAGCAGCTATTTAAGCTAAACAGCTGTGCTCAGCTAAATGATAAAACAATTAAGATTGGAGAATGTGGCTATTAGTAGCTTCTCCAATCTTTTTTGATAGCAGCATGTGCTTTTTCTGCCGTATTTTATTGAGAATAATAGTTGACCAGTCTAGGCGATTTTGCTAGAATAGAGAGGTCGCAAGACAGACTAACTTTTTCTTGGTTTTAGGAGTGCCAACCCTAAAACTCGGATTAAGCAAAAAAGGAGAATTATTATGGCAATCTCAAAAGAGAAAAAAAATGAAATTATTGCACAATATGCACGTCACGAAGGTGACACAGGCTCAGTTGAGGTTCAGGTAGCTGTCCTTACTTGGGAAATCAACCACTTGAACAACCACATCAAGGAGCACAAAAAAGACCACGCAACTTATCGTGGATTGATGAAAAAAATCGGACACCGTCGTAACCTATTAGCATACCTACGTCGTACAGATGTTAACCGTTACCGCGAGTTAATCCAATCACTTGGACTTCGTCGTTAATTGGCTTGACAGAGGTCATTTTAGAGATAACCAAGTTCTATTGAAAAAAGATCTGCTAGTGTACTGACCCCCAAAAGTTGGACACGACATATTAGTGAAAGGATTTAGTTCTGTATTGCACAGGGCTAAGTCCTTTTAGCTTTGCTTTAATGCGTTTGTTGTTGTAGTAAAAAATGTAATCTGTAATAGCTTGTTCAAGCTCATTAAGGGATTGATAAGTTGTCTCAAGGCCGTAAAACATCTCAGATTTGAAAATACCAAAGAAGGACTCCATCATCCCATTATCTGGACTATTTCCCTTGCGAGACATGGATGGACGAATGCCTTTAGTCTCCAAAAAGTGATGATAAGACTGATGTTGATATTGCCAGCCTTGATCGCTGTGGAGAATCGTTCCATTGTACGAATCCGCTGGAAAAGCCTTCTCAAGCATGGTTTGAACCTGTTTTAAGTCTGGAGACCTAGATAGTGTGAAATCAATAATCTCACTGTTGTAGCCATCAAGAACAGGCGCTAAATAAAGTTTTTCATCGTTGTTTGGTAAAGCAAACTCTGTCACATCGGTATAACATTTTTCATATGGCTTAGCAGCTTCAAACTGGCGTTGAATCAGATTATCAGCCTTCTTACCAGTCTCGCCTTTGTAAGAGGAATACCTGCGTTTACGACGAATTCGAGCAGCTAATCTCATCTCTTTCATCAAGCGTTGCACTTTCTTGTGATTGACGATAAACCCACGATTCTTGAGTTCTAAATGAATGCGACGGTAACCATAGTTTCCCTTATGCTCCTCATAAATCGCTTTGATTTCAGAGTTGATTGCTTCATCTTTATCTGACTTATCCAATTGCTTGACTTGATAATAATAGGTTGAACGAGCCATCTTAGCGATCTCAAGTAGGAGGTTTAATCGGAATCCTTCTTGGACCATCTCTCTAATTGTTTCTGCCTTTCTCATTCTCTGGCTTCGTCCTGTAAACGAAGCTCCCTCAACTTTTTTAGATAAGCATTCTCCGTTCTAAGGTATTCTAGCTCTTCCTGAAGGCGCTCTAGCTCTGTCATTTCTTCCCAAGTTTTCTTTGGTTTACGGCCCATCTTCGTTGGTCTCCCTCTTTGTTTCTCAAGAATAGTATACCCGTTTTTCTTGTATTGCGCTATCCAATTGGGAAGCATACCAGCATTTGGGAGAGCATACTCAAGAGAGACAGACAGTTGAGACTGACCTTCAAGAAGAACTTTATCAATTATTTCTTGTTTTAATTCTGGAGGATAATACTTATTTTTACCCTTTCTAACAATCTCAACTCCATATCTGTCCATAAGCTTTACCATGTATTTGAGATTAGAAACCTGAATATCATACTGTTGACCAATGCGGGAACAAGACATCCCATTTTTTCTTAGTTCATATATTCTTAATTTATCATCGTAACTTAATTTCATATAAAAAGCACCCCATTGGTAGATTTTCTGTCTAACTTTTGGGGTGCGGGTCATAGGCAGGTCTTTTTTTGCTGCGTCATCAGCGGCTTAGCGTGCTTGGCTGTAGGGCTATAGTGATAAAAGAGAGTGCTGCTGGTATTGACAGCCCTTTCAAACTTTTTCTAGGAATGCCTTTTAGGGTCGTGAATTTTTAACTATTTTATGGTAAAATGTAGCAGATACGTCGTTTGATACAAAGAGGAGTGTGTAATTCCTTACAGATTGCTCTTTGTAGCAAAACAACGTATAGCCATAAAAAATAAAAGGCTAGCAAGCTTTGGTCGGGTCAAACGGCTATGGTAGGCTAGCTCGTTCAAGGAGAAAGAATGTCAAAACAAACATTTACAACAACCTTTGCAGGCAAACCACTTGTTGTTGAGGTCGGTCAAGTAGCCAAGCGAGCAAATGGTGCCACTGTCGTTCGTTATGGGGAGTCTACAGTGCTAACTGCTGCTGTCATGTCTAAGAAGATGTCAACAGGAGACTTTTTCCCGCTTCAAGTCAATTATGAAGAAAAAATGTATGCCGCAGGTAAATTTCCCGGTGGCTGGATGAAGCGTGAGGGACGTCCGTCAACAGATGCGACCTTAACCGCTCGCTTGATTGACCGCCCTATCCGTCCTATGTTTGCTGAGGGCTTTCGTAATGAGGTCCAGGTGATTAATACTGTCCTGTCTTATGACGAAGATGCTAGTGCCCCTATGGCTGCTATGCTTGGTAGCTCATTAGCCCTATCGATTTCAGATATTCCTTTTAATGGGCCGATTGCTGGTGTTCAGGTGGCCTATGTTGAGGGTGAATTTATCATCAATCCTGATAAGGCCCAGCAGGAGGCTTCATTATTAGAGTTAACCGTAGCAGGAACAAAAGATGCGATCAATATGGTTGAATCTGGTGCTAAGGAATTGCCAGAGGCTATTATGCTAGAAGCACTTTTGGTTGGCCATAAGGCTATACAGGAGTTGATTGCTTTTCAAGAAGAGATTGTTGCAGCGGTGGGCAAGGAAAAGGCTGAGGTAGAGCTATTACAGGTTGCTGCTGATTTGCAGGCTGAGATCATAGAGACTTACAATGCTGATTTGCAGCAGGCTATTCAGGTTGAGGAGAAAAAAGCACGTGAAGCCGCAACCGAGGCTGTCAAGGAGCGTGTCATAGCTGCATACGAGGAGCGTTATGCAGCAGACGAAGAGCATGACCGTATCATGCGTGATGTGGCTGAAATTTTGGAGCAAATGGAGCATGCTGAGGTTCGTCGCCTCATCACTGAGGATAAGGTTCGTCCTGATGGTCGTCGTGTTGATGAGATTCGTCCGCTTGCTGCTGAGATTGATTTCTTACCAAGGGTGCATGGCTCAGGCCTCTTTACGCGCGGTCAAACTCAAGCTTTGTCTGTCTTGACTCTAGCCCCAATGGGAGATACTCAAATTATTGATGGGCTTGAGCCTGAGTACAAAAAACGCTTCTTGCACCACTATAATTTCCCTCAATATTCTGTTGGTGAGACAGGCCGCTACGGTGCAGCAGGGCGTCGTGAAATTGGGCATGGTGCTTTAGGCGAGCGCGCTCTTGCACAAGTCCTTCCAAGCCTTGAGGCATTTCCATATGCTATTCGTCTAGTGGCTGAGGTATTGGAATCAAACGGTTCTTCCTCGCAGGCCTCTATCTGTGCAGGGACGCTTGCTTTGATGGCTGGTGGTGTGCCGATCAAGGCACCGGTTGCGGGTATTGCTATGGGACTTATCTCTGATGGGACCAATTATACTGTTTTAACAGACATTCAGGGGTTAGAGGATCATTTTGGCGACATGGACTTCAAGGTTGCTGGGACACGCCAAGGGATTACAGCACTGCAAATGGATATCAAGATCGAAGGTATCACCCCTCAAATCCTAGAAGAAGCCTTGGCGCAGGCTAAAAAGGCTCGCTTTGAAATTCTTGACTTGATTGAGGCAACCATTGCTGAGCCTCGTCCAGAATTGGCACCAACAGCACCAAAGATTGATACCATCAAGATTGATGTTGATAAGATTAAGGTGGTTATTGGTAAGGGTGGCGAAACCATTGATAAGATTATTGCTGAGACAGGTGTTAAGATTGACATTGATGAGGAAGGAAATGTTTCAATCTACTCAAGTGATCAGGACGCTATCAATCGTGCTAAGGAAATCATTGCTAGCCTAGTACGTGAGGCTAAGGTAGGAGAGGTCTACCATGCTAAGGTTGTCCGTATTGAAAAATTTGGTGCCTTTGTTAACCTCTTTGACAAGACAGATGCGCTGGTGCATATCTCTGAAATTGCTTGGAGCCGCACTACCAATGTCTCAGATGTTCTTGAAATCGGTGAAGAGGTTGACGTTAAGGTTATTAAGGTTGATGATAAGGGACGTATTGACGCATCAATGAAAGCCTTGGTGCCACGCCCGCCAAAGCCAGAAAAATCAGAAGCAAAAAAAGAAGGCAAACATGACTAATACAAATGAACTAGATATTCGTTTAAGAGCCTTTATCAATGCCCCTGATAATTTTTTAGATAGCGTGGCCTTGGTTAATGCTTTTCACCAGTATCCGGTGTGGGCAGCAAAAAAGCCCTATGCTATTGAGATTGAAGGGGTAAGGATTTTTCCTGTATTCACAGATAAGGACGACATGGCGACCTTTAAAGAGGAGCAAAAGAGTGCACAAGCTCAGTATTGGGTAGAGCGCTCTGCTCTTACTGTCTTGGAGGAGGCTGTTCATGCAGGTGCTGCTGGGCTAGGCTTTAATCTCAAGAAAAAGGGAGATTTTGGCAATTCTACAGTGTTCAAGTCTGCTGATATGATTCAGTTTATGAACAATTACACAACGATTTTGAATACCTTGATGAGTGATGACAATAGCGCAGCAGATACCCTGGATAGGCTTTATCTGGTGCCGGCCTTTGTTTACCCTAAGGAAGAGGAGCATTACTATGACAGGCTTTTTCCAACCATGTCAACTCCAGAGGGGAAGCGTTATGTTCCTGCCTTTTCAAATCTTCAGAGCTTCGCTAAATGGTACAATCAAGAGGAGTTTGGCGGCCTTTTTAGGAAATCAGGTGGTGTTATCTTAACATGGAAGATAGCAGACATTTATCAGCCAAGAAATGGCAATAATGACATAGACGAGACCTTTGGGGTTGCTATTGACCCCTTTGATGATCAGCAGATTCTTGTTGATTGGTCTGATATTGACACATAAAAGGAGTTTAAATGGGCTGGTGGAAGGACAATATTGATATTGTAAAGCAACTAGATCCTGCTGCACGTAGCACCCTAGAGGTTATCCTAACCTACCCTGGATTAAAGGCCTTGGCAGCGCACAGGCTGTCACATTTTTTGTGGCAGCATGGCTTTAAGCTGCTGGCTCGAATGCATAGCCAGTTTTGGCGATTTTGGACACAGATTGAAATCCACCCAGGAGCTAGGATTGCTTCAGGTGTTTTCATTGACCATGGGGCTGGCTTGGTGATTGGTGAGACGGCCATTGTTGAAAAAGGAGCCATGCTTTATCATGGAGTGACGCTTGGTGGAACTGGAAAAGATCGAGGGAAGCGGCACCCTACTGTTCGTGAGGGGGCACTGATTTCTGCCCATGCTCAAATTATCGGTCCTGTCGAGATTGGGAAATCGGCTAAGGTTGGAGCTGCAGCTGTTGTGTTGACTGATGTACCTGCTGGCGTGACGGTCGTTGGCATTCCAGCCCAAATTGTTCGAGTGCATGAGAAAAAGCCCTCAAGGCAGGATTAATAGTTTTCTCTAGAGGCAGTCAGCCAAAAAACGGGAGAGTTAGAGCCCTATGCTTACCTCAGTTGCTGACAGCTTGCGCAGTCTAGGAGAAAAGGATAAAAACAAAAGGGAAAAGTGATGATAAAAATCTATGATACCATGACCAGAAGTCTGCGAGAGTTTGTACCAATAACTGATAAGGTGGTCAATATGTATGTCTGCGGGCCAACGGTTTACAATTATATTCACATTGGCAATGCACGTTCGGCTGTGGCCTTTGATACGATTCGTCGCTACTTTGAATACGCAGGCTATACAGTCAATTACATTTCAAATTTTACAGATGTAGACGATAAGATTATCAAGGCAGCCAAGGAATCAGGTGTATCACCCAAGGAATTGGCGGACAGATTTATTGCTGCCTTTATGGAGGATACCAAGGCACTCGGTGTGAAGCCGGCCACCAAAAATCCACGCGTCATGGACTATATGGACGAGATCATTGCCTTTATCGCTGCTTTAATCAAAAAAGGCTATGCCTATGAGTCGGCAGGTGATATTTATTTCCGCGTGGCAAAGGCATCAAATTATGCCAGACTGGCTAATAAAACGATTGCTGATTTGGAGGCTGGTGCTAGTGGTCGTACAGATACCGAAACTGCTCTCAAGGAAGATCCTTTGGACTTTGCCCTATGGAAATCAGCAAAGCTAGGCGAGATTTCTTGGGCAAGTCCTTGGAGCGCCGGTCGTCCTGGCTGGCATATCGAGTGCTCTGTAATGGCAACCGAGCTTTTGGGAGATACCATTGATATTCATGGTGGTGGCGCAGACCTGGAATTCCCACACCATACCAATGAAATTGCTCAATCAGAAGCAAAAACTAGCAAAACTTTTGCCAATTACTGGATGCATAATGGCTTTGTTAATGTTGACAACGAAAAAATGTCTAAGTCACTGGGCAACTTTGTGACTGTTCATGATCTGCTAAAGACGGTGGATGGGCAAACGCTACGCTTTTTCTTGGCTACTCAGCATTATCGTAAGCCGATTAATTTTACTGAAAAAGCTATTCATGATGCTGGAGTTAACCTCAAATACTTGAAAAACACGCTTCAGCAGCCCACAGTAGCCACTGCAGATGCTAGCCAGCTTGCTGCCTTTATCACTGCCTTCAAAGCAGCCATGAATGATGATTTTAATACAGCAAATGGGATTACAGTCTTATTTGACATGGCAAAATGGATTAACTCCGGCGCCTATTCTGAGGCTGTCAAATCAGCATTTGAAGAGATGCTAGCTGTTTTTGGCATTGTCTTTGAAGCAGAAAGCCTAGACACAGAGATTGAGCAGCTGATTGCTGAGCGTCAGGAGGCACGTGCCAATCGAGATTTTGCAAGGGCAGATGCTATTCGGGATCAGTTGGCAGCTCAGGGGATCAAGCTGTTGGATACAAAAGAAGGTGTGAGGTGGATACGTGGCTAATTCAGTTGATGTCAATTTGATTAATGGCATTGCCCTTGCCTTTGTTGGTGATGCTGTTTATTCTTACTATATTCGTCGTCATCTGATTTTCCAAGGCCAGACCAAGCCAAATAAGCTCCACTACCTTGCAACAAAATATGTTTCTGCAAAGGCACAGGCTTCTCTGATTCAGGCCATGCTAGAAGCACAACTATTGACCGAAAAAGAAAAAGACATCTACAAACGAGGCCGCAATACCAACAGCCATACCAAGGCTAAAAATGCTGATGTAGTAACCTATCGTATGTCAACAGGCTTTGAAGCTATTATGGGCTACCTTGATATGACAGGTCAGACAGAACGGCTAGAACTGTTGATCCAGTGGTGTATCAAGCAGGTGGAGAACAGTCCTCAATCATAATGATGAATCATCTAAAACATTCTCTGTGTCACTAGCGATCTGCCATCGCTCAAAGTCATGAGAGTGTTTTTATGTTGTGTTTAAAAGTTATGTCACAATATAGATACACACGAAACATAAAATAAATATTTGTAACAAAAACGTAACAAAACTATTGAAAAATTTTCCGAATAGTTTATAATGAAAGAGTCATAATAAAATGATAGGAGAATGTCTATGAAACCAATGAGAAACGTAGCCTTAGTTATTTCAGCAATGTTACTGTTAAGCTCACAGGCCTTTGTATCAGCAGTAGCAGCACAGGACAATCAACCAACCATAGCAGTTCAAGCACAGGCAGCAGCTGAGGCCAATGTCAGTGCTCGTATGCGTTCAGATCAGCCCGTTATTGAAGCTAACATTGCTACCAGTCAGCCAGTTAGCCAAAGCACTGAGGCTACTATTTTACTAAAGGATGCCAAAGGCAACGCGATTAATAGCACAGCCTATACCATGCAGGCTGGTCAAAGCCGGTTTTCAGTATGGTTTGACCTTACGAACCTAAAGGTTAGTGATTATAGTATATCAGTGAGTGTTCCTGATAAAGAAAAGGCCTTTAGTGGTAGCTCAGCACCTATTCATTTTGATGGAAAGCCAACCAAAAATACCCCAGAGACAGAACAGAAAAACAGCAATCCAGTACCAGCTAATAACCAGCCTAAACCCGCTGCTAGCGGCAGGGTGACAAGCACTGAGCAACCCCAAAATGTGCCTAGCGCGACTGCTAGCGCCAATCATATGACAAGAACCAATCATCGATCTGATAAGGTCCTAAAGGCAAGCTCAAGCAACACACCATCAGCTGCCAAATCAATAGACTCTGCTGAGAAAGGCAAGGGCATGCTTTCTGATAGCACAGCCCAAGATAAAGAGCAAAAAGGCTTTCCTTGGCTGCTATCATCTCTAATTGCAATTACAGCAGCTGCTTTACTTGCTCTTGTCATCAAAGCTGTTCACAGGAAATAAAAAGAGCAGCAAGAGCTATTTTATTGCTTTCGTGGTATAATAAAAACCATGAAAGCTAAAGAAATCAATGAAACCAAGGATATTGTTTATGGCGTCCATGCCGTTACCGAAAGCCTACTAGCCAATACTGGAAATAAGCTTTACATTCAAGAGGATCTGTGTGGTAAGCATGTTGATCACATCAAGGATTTAGCCACTAGTAAGAAGGTGTCTATCTCTTGGACAAAAAAGAAAGCTTTGACCGAAATGACAGCAGGAGCTGTTCATCAGGGCTTTGCGCTTCGAGTGTCAGCCTTTGCTTATACTGAGCTAGATGAGCTGCTAGAGCTGGCACAGCAGGAGGATAATCCCTTGCTGCTCATCCTAGATGGGCTGACAGATCCTCATAATTTTGGGTCTATTTTAAGAACAGCCGACGCAACAGGTGTTTGTGGTGTGATTATCCCTAAGCATCGTGCTGTTGGTGTGACACCAGTGGTTGCTAAGACCTCAACAGGAGCTGTTGAGCATGTTCCAATTGCTCGCGTGACAAATCTTAGCCAAGCATTGGATCAGCTAAAAGCAAATGGCTTTTGGGTCTTCGGGACAGATGTAACTGGTACACCATCATACAAGTGGAATACCTCAGGCAAGCTGGCTTTGATTATTGGCAATGAGGGTAAGGGCATTTCAGCTAACATCAAAAACAGGTAGATGAAATGATTACCATTCCTATGATGGGTCATGTTCAGAGCTTAAATGCTAGCGTTGCAGCTGCTATTTTGATGTATGAAGTATTTAGAAATAAATTATAGATGAAAAAAAGACTATTGCTGGTTGATGGCTATAACATGATTGCCTTTTGGGAATCAACTCGTCAGTTTTTTAAGACAAACCAATTGGATCAAGCTAGAAGGATCTTGCTAAATAAGCTGAACAACTATGCGCATTTTGATGATAGTGACATTATTTGCGTATTTGATGCTCAGTATGTTCCAGGACTTAGACAGCGTTATGACCAATATAGGATTTCTGTTATTTTTACCGAAGAGGAAGAAACAGCTGATAGCTATATTGAGCGGACTGCTGCTGAGCTAAACACCGCTCTAACCATGGTAGAGGTGGCTACTAGTGATCTGAATGAACAGTGGACGATCTTTTCCCAAGGCGCCTTGCGTGTCACTGCTAAAGAGCTTGAGCAGCGTGTTAATGCTGTTAAGTCGGATTTAGATAAGCTGTCACAGGATATTGATCTTAAAAAGCCTAGACTGGGTCCCTTTGATCAAGGGCAGCTTAATCAGCTCAAGGACTTTATGAATCGATTAGATGATTAATAAGCTTATCTTGCTAGCTTTTCTAGGTATGATTCTCCAGGCTGCTAGAGCAGCTCATACGATCTAACGGTGATCATTTCTGAGGCAGCTGGTTCTTATTGCTTTCTTAGCTGATATTTTTTTGTTATACTATGAGAAAATCATTTGATTATTAAACGATAATGACGTTACTTGGGAGTTCAGATGACATTTGTATTGATGACAGATTCAACAGCGGATTTAGATTCTTTTTGGGCAAAGGAGCATAACATCGATATAGTAGGCCTAACTGTTGAATGTGATGGCAAGGTTTACAAGACGGTTGGTCCAGATAGATTAACGAGTGATGCTTTGCTAGCTATGATGAAAAGTGGGAGCCAGCCCAAAACAAGCCAGATAAATGTTGGTCAGTTTGAAGAGATTTTTCGACATTACGCAGCTGATAACCAAGCTCTTTTATATATCGCCTTTTCTTCAGTCCTATCAGGTACCTATCAAAGTGCTGTCATGGCACGTGAGCTGGTTTTGGAGGACTATCCGGACGCTGTAATTGAGATTGTTGATAGCTTGGCTGCAGCAGGAGGAGAGGGCTATTTGACCATGCTAGCCTCGGAGGCGCGTGATAATGGAAAAAGCCTATTAGAAACCAAAGCGATAATAGAAGGTATTTTGCCTCGCTTACGCACCTATTTCTTAGTAGATGATCTTTTTCATCTTGTGCGAGGAGGACGCTTGTCAAAAGGCTCTGCTTTTATAGGCAGCCTAGTGAATATTAAGCCTCTCTTATGGATTGATGCCAGCGGAAAATTAGTTCCTATTGCCAAGATTCGTGGCCGTAAAAAGGCCATTAAGGAAATTGCTGACAGAGCCACAAAAGATATTGCTGATTCAACTGTTGTTGTGTCCTATACTAGTGATCAGACTGGGGCAGATGACCTACGAGAACAGCTATTAGCACATGAAGGTATCAGTGATGTCTTTATGCTGCCGCTCGGACCGGTGATTGCTGCTCATACAGGTCCAGATACCTTAGCGGTCTTTGTCATCGGCAAGGAAAAAAGATAAAAAGAAAAGGATTGAAGCGCTTGTTTCAATTCTTTTTTGTCGACTATAGCTTGTTTTAGCTGTGATGCCGCTTAAGAGTATGGGTGTTCGCATTTTTTATTTTTAATCAAAAGTTAGAATGAATTGTTTGACAATGAAGGTGCGCGTGCAGGTAAGGAACTAGCATAACAGAACAGGGCTTTTTGATTTGCCAGAAGTCAGATGTCAAATGTTTTAGCAGTTGACAGGAGCTTTGGTCATTCCACCACTAATCTTTGTATTGTTATTTGCATAGGAGCTAACAGGAACTGAGCGGATTTTTTGGAGGGAAGTCAAGGCTAATAGTCCAGCTCAAAAGCAAGCCTGTTCTTCTTGTGAAAAAGCAAAAATAATCAAAGAAATAGAGCTAAACCACTTGACTATCAGTTAAGAAGTTTGATACTATAGTAGACGGTATTGTTTACCCCATTTGAAAGGCCCCGGAACCTTCCAAATACCTTCGATGGACCGGAACATCCATCACTAATGTAAACAAAAACGAATTCGTATAGGAGAAATCATGAACAAAACAACTTTCATGGCTAAACCAGGCCAAGTTGAACGCAAATGGTACGTTGTTGACGCAACAGATGTGCCACTTGGACGCCTTTCTGCAGTAGTTGCTAGCGTACTTCGCGGAAAGAACAAGCCAACTTTCACACCGCACACTGATACAGGTGACTTTGTTATTGTTATCAATGCTGAGAAGGTTAAATTAACTGGTAAAAAAGCAACTGATAAGGTTTATTACACTCACTCAATGTACCCAGGTGGCTTGAAATCAATCACTGCTGGTGAGCTTCGCTCTAAAAATGCCGTTCGTTTGATTGAAAAGTCAGTAAAAGGCATGCTTCCACACAACACTCTTGGACGTGCACAAGGTATGAAATTAAAGGTCTTTGTTGGCGGTGAGCACACTCATGCTGCACAACAACCAGAAGTACTTGATATTTCAGGACTTATCTAAGAGAAAGGAGCATTAAATAATGGCACAAGCACAATATGCAGGTACTGGTCGTCGTAAAAACGCTGTTGCACGCGTTCGTTTAGTTCCAGGTACTGGTAAAATCACTGTTAATAAAAAAGATGTTGAAGAATACATCCCACATGCTGACCTACGTTTAGTCATTAATCAGCCTTTTGCAGTGACTTCAACTGAAGGCTCATACGACGTTTTTGTTAACGTTGTAGGTGGTGGTTATGCTGGTCAATCAGGTGCGATTCGTCATGGTATCGCTCGTGCGCTTCTTCAAGTGGACCCAGATTTCCGTGACTCACTAAAGCGCGCTGGTCTTCTTACACGTGACGCACGTATGGTTGAACGTAAAAAACCAGGTCTTAAAAAAGCCCGTAAAGCTAGCCAGTTCTCAAAACGTTAATATCCAGTTATACCAACGTTTCAGAGCACTTTGCGAAGTTTTCGCAAGGTGCTTTTTTGTTGAAAAAAGCACCTTGGTAATCTGTTGAGACCTAGTTTTAAGAGAGGTTAAGTTAGAATGACTATAAGTATCTAAAGTCATCTGGCTGCTAGCATGACCTAGACGCTTAGCGGTATTAACTGGGTCAATTCCCATTTCAATCATCAAGGTTGCGTGAGTGTGCCTAAACCCATGTGGGCTAATCTTTTTAAGATTATGCTTTCGTATAATGCGTTTTAGAATATTGTTGATATAGTCAGCGTGTAAGGGTTCTATCTCACCATCTCTGTTGCAGTATGTAAACATAAATTCTTTGTCGAGAGAAAGGGGCTGTACTGATAATTGCCCCTTTTCTTTGCTAGTTTCCTGTTTCCATTTGTTGAGGATAGAACAGGTTTCATCATCAAGATAGATAGAGCGTACTGAGAATGTATTTTTAGTTCCTTTTTCAATGGCATGACCATCTATTCTTCCTAAACTTTTGCTGACTGTTAATAGTTGATTCTCAGAATCAAAATCTTCCCATTTGAGGGCGTAGAGCTCTCCTTTTCGTAACCCGCTGTATGCTAGTAATCGAAATAGAGCATAATGTTTATAAGGTTCATTTTCTAAAATGATTGTCAAAAAATGATGCAACTCGTTAACTGTCCAGTAGTTCTCACTGACAGTTTTTTTGAGTTTAGGCATAATAACTTTGCTCATAGGATTACGTTCAATATGATTCATATTGATGGCAAATTCAAAGGTTTTAGAGGTGTATGACTTGATTTGCTTCATGTTCTTGAATGATTTCGCTTTATCTGTGATAAAGGTTTGGCAGTCTAGCGGACTGATTTTGAAATCTTTTTCTCTCCAAAGGTTGGAAGAATATGAAGGCGATATAAATCGGCCGTTTTAGCTGCAGTAGTTGTTTCAACGGTATCTTTGTAAGCTTCATACCACCTTTGATATAGTTCTTGGTAAGTATAGGTTGTTTGAGCAGTAAGATGGGCAAAAGTTCCACTATTCAGCTGATGATTAACAGCAGTTTCATGAGCTTTGGCAGCTTTACGCGTCTTGAATCCTCGTTTAGTGTAATATTTTTTCTTACCGTAGTCGTTTAGACCAAGGTAAACTTTAACAAAATAGGTAATTCCTTTTGTAGATTGGTATTTGTGTACAGACATAACAGTTCTCCGTTTCTAAGTTTTCGGAGCTTATGTAATTGAGAAATATTAGTCTATTTTCTGTCACGATCTGCTCGTCTAATTTGAAACTCTTCGGTTTGTATCCATGTTTTCCAAATATCCGATTTTTGGCCTTGGTTATTCATAAACTTAATTAAGTCTTTGATAAAGGTTTCTTCATAATCCATTAAGTAGTTAGAAAGAATACGTCTAAAGTCATCTGAGAAAACCTCGTTTAAGGGCATAGACAAATGAATCTCTCCTAGTTCGATTCCTTTCTTAAGCTTCTCCATATCGCTTTTAAAAGGTGTTACAGAAGTAATTTCAGATGTCTTGAAACTATCAGTGACGATTTTTAAATTTGACGGAGCGTACTTTTCTTCGTCAATTCCAAGGATGTATGCCACTGAGACACCAAAATAATCCGCTAACTTTTGAGCATTCTCTTTTTTAGGTTTTCGTATTCCTTGGTTATAGCTAGATAGTGTTGGGTAGGATATATCTAGCGCTTCACTGATACTTTTTATTTTTTTGCCACTTTCTTCTATAAGTTTAGCTATATTATTAGTCATAGATTCCTCCTAATTGATATTCTACCACATTTAATACAAAAAGTATAATACCACTTGACAAGAATACAAAAAGTATTTATAATTTAAAATGTATAATAAAATATACAAATTTCGGAGTTTATTTAATTGAGAAATGGAAACGAGGTAATGATATGTCTGAAGAAGCGACTTTAGTTGTTCAACTTCCCAAAGTTTTGGAAAAACAATTAAGGGCACATTATGATGAAATGGTTTCTACAGCTATTGAAAGAGCGCTAGAGGATAAAGAATTATATAAACCTATGGTTCGGATGGCAGCCCTTTCTAGATGGCTTGATGTGTCAACGACAACACTTCAAAAGTGGACGCGAGAAGGAATGCCTACAATGGTTATTGATGGTGTGACTCTGTACGATAAACGTGCGGTTACACGTTGGTTGAAGCAATATGAAAGATGAGGTAAAGAATGGCTAATAGACGAATGTTGAGTAAAACGGTGGTGCAGATACAACGATTTTTACGCCTACCACTTGAAGCGCAGGCGCTTTACTGTCACTTGGTAGTCAATGCAGATGATGATGGTATTGTTGAAGCTTTTCCTGTTATGCGGATGATTAATGCTAATGAGGACAGTTTGAATTTATTAACTCTTAAGCAGTATTTACTCTTGTTAAACAATGAAATGGTTTACTTTATCAAGGATTTCTTTGAGCAGAATACCATCAAAGCAGATCGTTACACACCGAGTAGTCATCGTCAACTTCTTATAGATTATCTGAAGGATAATCAGTTGTTGGAGTGTCTAAATCTAGGACCACGCTTGATTAATTATCTTCAAAATACTCGGCTCCAAGTTGGAGCCAGTCTGGATCCAGATGGGAACCGCAATATAATTAAAGATAAGATAAGTAAAGATAGGATAGGTAAAGATAAGTTAAGTCAAGATAAGATAGGATTAGATAATGATCCAATCTCATCACAACTGACTGATGACATCTGGTTAATGGAAACACTATGGCATCGAGAATTAACCCAACAGGAGAAAGTATTATTAGAAGGATTCGCGGTTAATGATTCTTTATTGCAGTTAGCTATTCAGAAAACAGAGGAGCTTGAGCCAAAGAAACAAAACATGAGTTATGTCAAAGGGATACTAATGAATTGGGAAGCTAGAGGGTTTATAACTGTTGACCAAGTGATAGCATCTGAAGAAGACTACCGTCCATTAGAAATTGCAAATGTAGAAGTTTCAGAAGATTTCTTAGCAGCTATGGATATATGGAAAGACTAGGGGAATAATGAGTTATGACAGTATATTATCAATTAGAAAATATGTTAGTGGCTGGGTTTAAGTCACAAGATGAGTACGACCGCTATCAGGCTCTCAAGAGGGACTATGAAGGGGAGTCAGAGGACTATAGCTTTTCAATCAGAGAAATCACAAATCAACTTGAAATCATTTGTCAGACCTCAGAGAATGATTTTCCGAACTTATCAGAAGCATTAATGATTGATTATTTAGAACTGGTAGGAGAGTTGAAACGATATGATACTAATCAGGCAGACAGGTATTTAGGGATGGTTCGTCATGTCTGAACGTATCAGAACTATTTTAAAGAAGTTTTATGTGACGGAATTGCAGAATGAAGTACTTAATCAACTAGTAAATGATACAGGCTTGCAAACATTCTCTAATTATGCTCGTCGGATGCTTTTTAAGGAAACATCACTCTTTATGCGATTTGATGAATCTCAGTTTGATGAGTTGATTTATTCTTTAAGGCGTATTCAAAATAATTTAAGGCAGTTATCTAAAATTGCAGAGCAGTCTCAAGATAGTCAAGCCTACAGAGCTATGGACTATAGCAGAAGGTTAGTTTCACATTATGAAAAGCAGTTAACGCGTTACCACAAGAAAAAGAAACGGAAATTATTATCTAAGGGAGCTTAATGGATAAAAGGAGAATTAGGAACGTAATTAAACAAGTCTTTTTGTCTGAAGAAGAAAATCAAAAACTGTTAGAGAAAATGAAGCAAGATGGCTTCACAAACTTTTCTCTTTTTGCTAGAAAGCAATTATTAAAACCTGATTTTGAAACTTGGCTAGTTAGTTTTCCAGAATATCAGCCGCTGACTGGCAGGTTACTATCTGTTGGTAGAACAATTAATGGCATCGCTAAAAGCGCAACACAGTTTGGAAAAATTTCCCAACATGATTTGATGGAATTAGGTCAGTTGATGGAGGAACTTGTAGAACTGGTAGAGAAACAAGTGAAGGAAGACAAGCAACGAATAGCCAAGAAGTGATAGTCGTTCAGTCATTTTGGTAGAATAGTTTTAAATAAAACAACAAAAACGCTGATGGTAGTCAGCGTTTTTTAGCATGTAATTGTAAAAAATCCTTGTACGGACAATGTGCGGCACCGTATAAAGTACGGGAAATCACTAAAAATGGAGTTAGGTCTTTGCGAGCTCAGATAGTGTATACACACTATCGTAAAAATAGAACCATCAGTAAAGGTCAGACTGACACTTTTTGATTGATGCTTATATTTTATTTTGGGGCAAAGCCCCAAACCCCTTGAGAAAACGTGTGAGAAGTAGGGAAAATGGTATAATAGAAATATTAAAGACTGTGAGGATTTGAAGATGTCAGAACAAGCACAAAGGCAAGAGTTGCACCGCAAAATCTGGGCAATCGCAGATGATGTCCGTGGTGCGGTAGATGGTTGGGATTTCAAACAATATATTTTGGGAATCCTTTTTTACCGTTTTATCAGTGAAAATTTCAAGACTTATATCGAGGGTGGTGAGGACTTCAACTATGAGGAGATTCCGGATGAAGTAATCACACCTGAGGTTAAGGATGATGCGATTAAGACAAAGGGGTACTTTATTATGCCTGCGCAGCTTTTTTCCAATGTTGTGAAAACAGCTCGTAGTAATGACAACTTAAATACGGAACTCAAGGATATTTTTGATGCCATTGAGGCGAGTGCTATGGGTTATGCCAGTGAAAATGATATTAAAGGTCTTTTTGATGACGTAGACACCAGAAGTAATAAGCTAGGAAGTACCGTCCCAGAGCGTAATGAACGCTTAGCCCTTATCCTAGAAGGTATTGCCAGCCTTGATTTTGGTAGTTTCGAGGACAATCATATCGACCTTTTTGGCGATGCCTATGAGTTTCTGATTTCTAACTACGCTTCTAACGCCGGGAAATCAGGCGGAGAGTTTTTCACACCGCAGAGCGTGTCACGGCTCCTAGCACGTATCGTCATGTTAGGCAAGGATGAAAAGAACAAAATCAATAAGATTTATGACCCTGCTTGTGGTTCTGGTTCTCTCTTGCTTCAAGCCAAAAAACAATTTACGGAGCATATTATCGAGGATGGTTTTTATGGTCAGGAAATCAACATGACCACCTACAACTTGGCTCGGATGAATATGTTCCTTCATAATATCAACTACGACAAGTTTAGCATTGAGCGTGGCAATACGCTGCTGGACCCTAAGCATGGCAATGATAAGCCCTTTGATGCTATCGTGTCCAACCCGCCTTATTCAATCAAGTGGGTTGGTAGCGATGACCCGACGCTAATTAATGATGACCGTTTTGCACCAGCGGGGATTCTGGCACCCAAGTCTAAAGCGGATTTTGCTTTTATCATGCATAGCCTTTCTTATTTGTCCAATAAAGGCAGAGCGGCTATTGTGACCTTCCCTGGGATTTTTTATCGTGGTGGAGCGGAGCAAAAGATTCGTCAGTATTTGGTAGACGGAAACTTTGTCGAAACTGTTATCCAATTGCCGGATAATCTCCTTTTTGGGACGTCTATCGCTACCTGTATCCTTATTCTTGCTAAGAATAAGCCGACAACAGATGTTCTCTTCATTGACGCTAGCCAGCAGTTCAAAAAAGAAACCAATAACAATGTCTTGACAGAAGAGAACATCGAGAAAATTCTGAAAAGTGTTGAGCATAAGAATAATGAAGAGTATTTTGCTCAGCTCATTTCCCAAGAAAAAATTGTGGAAGCTGACTACAATCTCTCTGTATCTACCTACGTGGAAAAAGAGGATACGCGTGAGAAGATTAATATTGATGTATTAAACAAAGAAATTGCTGAGACCGTGAAAAATATTGACCGATTGCGGGCAGAGATTGATAAGATTGTCGAGGAGTTGAGCTGATATGACCTACATTGATGAGATGATTAAAGAGCTTTGTCCTGACGGAGTGGAGTGGAAAGAGTTGGGTGAAGTCGTTGACTACGAACAGCCAACAAAGTATATCGTAAAATCTAAGGAATACAGCGATGATTATTCCATTCCAGTTTTGACAGCAGGTCAGACATTTATTCTTGGATACACAAATGAAGTAACTGGTATTTATCCAGCAAGTAAGGAACATCCAGTTATTATTTTCGATGACTTTACGACAGCTAGAAAGTGGGTGGATTTTGAATTTAAAGTTAAGTCCTCGGCGATGAAACTACTCTCTATCAAGTCAGACCGTCAAGATGATGTTTCAATAAGGTATGTTTGGCACTATTTAGGAACAATAAAATACACACCAGAACAGCACGCACGACAGTGGATAGGGACTTTTTCTAAATTTAAAATCCCCCTTCCCCCACTAGAAATTCAAGGGGAGATAGTTAAAATACTTGACAAATTCACGGAACATGTTACAGAATTGACCGCAGAATTGACCGCAGAATTGACCTTTCGACAGAAACAATATTCTTATTTTAGAGATAAGCTCCTAAGTTTTGATGATGAAAGTATGGGAGGGGCGAACGATAAGGTTTACACTGTCCAGTGGAAAACGCTGGGGGAGGTGGTGAATTTTAGGAGAGGGTCTTTCCCTCAGCCTTACACAGATATGTCGTTCTATGGTGGAGAAGATGCCCAACCATTTGTTCAAGTTGTAGATGTTGCTGATGAAGGATTTAGACTGAATACTAAAACGAAAAAAACAATTTCTCAAAAGCTATTCCAAAAAGTGTTTTTGTACCTAAGGGAACCGTTATCGTTACCTTGCAAGGCACCCTAGGAAGGGTAGCGGTTACCCAGTATGATGCTTATGTCGATAGAACGTTAGCAATTTTTGACGGTTATAAGCAAGAAGTTGATAAACGCTATTTCGCACACCAATTGAAGTTTATTTTTGACAGAGAAAAAGAATTTGCTAGAGGAAGTACTCTGAAAACAATAACAAAACAAGAATTCTCGAATTTCAAAATCCCAGTCCCTCCTCTGGATATTCAGCGTCGTATTGTCCAAGTTTTGGATAATTTTGATACGGTTTGTAATGACCTAAATATCGGGCTACCTAAGGAGATTGAGCTTCATCAGAAACAGTATGCCTATTTTAGAGACAAACTCTTGACCTTCACCGCCGAAGGCGTGTATACTGACAGTACAGTACAGTACAGTACAGACAAGACCTAATTAGGCTCTTGACTTGGGTTTTTGGACCGATTAAGGTTGAGTTGGGGGCTGTCTGCGATGTGGTGCGTGGGAATGGTTTGCAAAAGAAGGATTTTGTTAATGAGGGTTATCCTGTTATTCATTATGGACAAATCTATACCTTCTATGGATTGAGTGCTCGCGTGACGAAATCTTTTGTGTCACCAGAAGTTGGTCAAAAATTGAAAAAAGCTAAAACTGGTGATGTGATTGTAGCTACTACTTCTGAAAATATTGAAGATGTTGGTAAAGCACTTGTTTGGGAAGGTGCTGAAGATGTTTGTATTGGTGGACACTCTTGTGTATTGCACACGGAACAAAACTCGAAGTACTTGCTTTATTATTTTCAGACAACTGTGTTTCAAAAGCAAAAGGAAAAGTTAGTGATAGGAACTAAAGTGATTGAACTGTATCCTAAAAATTTAGAAAAGGCGATTATTATTCTCCCACCTGTATACGAACAAGGGCGTATCGTCTCCATTCTTGACAAATTTGATACACTAACTTCTGACCTTACCCAAGGTCTTCCGAAAGAAATTGAGCAACGACAGAAACAGTATGAGTATTGGCGGGATTTACTACTTAACTTTCCGTAGGAGGAAGAATAGATATGGGAAATGATATCAAATTTGAAAATTTAGAACAGATTTCGGATAATATTATTTCTAGTAATAAGAAAGTTCATTTGCTATATGCCTATAATGCTACTGGGAAAACTAGGCTTTCTATGGAATTGAAAAATAAGGTAAATGAGACTGATAGTGATGGTAATAGCATTAAGCACATTTTATATTTCAATTCATATACGGAGGATCTTTTTACGTGGGATAATGATTTGGAAAACGATGAAGATCGATATTTGATTTATGATAAACGAACTTATTTTGGAAATTTCCTTGAAGAGCAACAACTTTTCGAACGTGCTGTAGACAATTTTCAAAAGTATGTTGGTAGATCTATTGATATTGAGTTCCAAGATGTTATTGAAACAGTTAAAGATGAGTTCGGAAATGTTCAAAAAGATAATAGGGGTGAGGCACTAACAATTAGTAATAAAAAGAGTATAAGATTTAAAGTAGATGGGCATACAATAAAGGTGTCTAGAGGAGAAGAGAGGATTTTTGTTTGGTCAGTTTTCTTAACGCTCCTTGAAATTATTATTGAAGATTTGACTGAGTCTGCTGATACCTCAGAATTTTCAAAAATGAACTATATCTATATTGACGATCCTATATCTTCTTTGGATGATACTAATATTATTAATGCTGCAATTTATTTGAGTGATGTTATAGGTAGTGCTGAAAATACTGATTTGAAATTTGTCGTCTCTACTCATCAAGCATTATTTTATAATGTACTTTATAATGAAATCCGATTTGATAGAAGAATCAAGAAAAAGGTTTTTTACGTCATGAAAGCTACTGATGAAATTGAGGATGAGAAACAATTTAAATATTTGTTGACAGATGTTGAAGGGGATTCTCCATTTGGATATCATCTCAGAGTGAGAGAAGAATTGAGAAAAGCAATTCAAGATGAACAGGTAGAGAAATTCCATTTTGCTCTTTTTAGAAACCTAGTTGAAAAAACAGCAACATTTTTAGGATATGGACGATGGGAAAATATCTTGTTAGGTTTAGATGTTGCTGGACATGTTATAACATCTGAAAATATTAAACTCTATACACAACTGATTGATTTATACACTCATAATAGGCATGCTGATTTAGAATATAGAGAATTGCCTCCCCAAGAGAAAAATACTCTTATAAATTTATTTAATAGCTTTGATTCAATCTATCGATTTAAAGAGGACTAACTATGACTGAAATCATCCAAACAGATACTATTTTAGAGGCTAAGAACTTCATTGTACTGGAAAAATACACCAAGTTGGAAAAGCCTAGCACCTATCAGACGGAAGCAGACTTGGAGCGAGAGCTGGTTAGCGATTTGCGGCAGCAGGGATACGAGTACCTCAACAATCTGACGACCCCAGAAGCTCTCTTAGATAACCTAAAGACCCAGATGGAAGCCCTTAATGGCGTGGTTTTTTCTGAGGCAGAATGGCTGCGTTTTTTAGAGGAGTACCTCAATAAGCCTAGTGATGGTTTGATTGACCGCACCCGAAAGCTCCACGATAACCACATCTACGACTTTATCTTTGACGATGGGCATATCCAAAATATTTATCTCTGGGATAAGAAAAATATCAGTCGAAATAAGCTTCAGGTCATTAACCAAATGTCTCAAGTTGGGACTTCAAGTAACCGTTATGATGTGACCATTTTGGTTAATGGGCTACCCTTAGTACAAATTGAGCTTAAAAAGCGTGGGGTGGCTATTCGTGAGGCTTTCAACCAGGTTCACCGTTACAGTAAGGAAAGCTTTAATGAGGAAAATTCGCTCTTCAAGTATCTCCAGATTTTTGTCATTTCAAATGGGACGGATACTCGCTATTTTGCTAATACCACTAAGCGAGAGAAAAATTCTTTTGACTTTACCATGAATTGGGCACTAAAAAATAATGAGCCAATCAAGGATTTGAAGGATTTTACAGCGACCTTCTTCAGTCAGCAGACACTCTTAAACATTCTCATCAACTACTCAGTTTTTGATACTAGTGATACCCTCCTAATCATGCGTCCCTATCAGATTGCTGCGACGGAGCGCATCATCTGGAAGATTCGTTCGGCCATTGATAGCAAAATCAAGAGTGGTCCTGAGACTGGCGGCTATATCTGGCATACGACGGGGTCTGGTAAGACCTTGACCAGTTTTAAGGCTGCGAGACTGGCGACTGAGATGGATAAAGTGGACAAGGTTTTCTTTGTGGTTGATAGGAAAGACTTGGACTACCAGACTATGAAAGAATACCAGCGTTTTTCACCTGACTCAGTTAATGGGTCAAATAGCACAGCTGGACTTAAACGCAATATCGAAAAAGATGACAATAAGATTGTTGTGACGACGATTCAAAAGCTCAATAACTTTATGTCTAGTGAAGCACAGCATGAGATTTACAACAAGCAAGTGGTCTTTATCTTTGACGAATGCCACTGTTCACAGTTTGGCGAGGCTCAAAAGCGCTTAAAACAAAAGTTTAAGAAGTATTGTCAGTTTGGTTTTACAGGCACGCCGATTAAAGTTGAAAATGCTTTAGGCAGTGAGACGACAGCTTCTGTATTCGGTCGGGAGCTTCATGCATACGTCATTACTGATGCTATCCGTGACCAAAAGGTGTTGAAATTTAAGGTGGATTATAATGATGTTCGTCCACAGTTTAAGTCGTTAGAAACTGAGCAAGATTTAGGGAAATTATCTGCTGCTGAAAATAAAAAAGCCCTACTTCATCCAACACGGATTACAGAGATTTCGGCTTATATTTTAGAACATTTTAATCAAAAGACACATAGGCAAAACGGTAAAGGATTTAACGCTATGTTTGCTGTGTCAAGTGTCGAGGCGGCCAAGGCTTACTACCAAGAGTTGCAAGACCAACAAGCTGGAAAAGCTAAACCATTGAAGATTGCAACCATCTTCTCTTATGCAGCAAATGAGGAGCAGGCTGCGATTGGGGAGATTGATGACGAGACTTTCAGCCCTGCTGACTTGTCAGATATTAGTAGTAAGGAATTTTTGAGCGGAGCGATTTCCGATTATAATCGCCTTTTTCAGACTAATTTTAGTATCAATGGCAATGAGTTTCAAAACTATTACCGTGATTTAGCTAAGCGAGTTAAGTCTGGAGAAGTGGATTTGCTGATTGTCGTTGGTATGTTTTTGACTGGTTTTGATGCACCAACCTTGAATACTCTTTTTGTGGATAAAAACTTGCGTTATCATGGGCTTATTCAGGCTTTTTCTCGGACGAATCGGATTTATAATGCGACAAAGACATTTGGAAATATTGTAACTTTCCGTGATTTGGAGAAGGCTACGACGGATGCTATTAAGTTGTTCGGGAAGACGGAGACGGCTGATATTCTGTTAGAGCGCTCTTACGAGGACTACATGAATGGCTACATTGAGGCTGGTCAAGAGCAAAAAGGATATTTGGAAGTCGTAAAAGAATTGCAGGAGAGATTTCCAGATCCAACGACTATTATCAAAGAAAGTGATAAGAAAGAATTTGTGACCTTGTTTGGTCAGTTCTTGCGCTTGGATAATATCTTGCAGAACTATGATGATTTCATGAGTTTGCAGGCTTTGCAAGAGTTAGATGTTACAGATATAGAGGCTTTGGCAGATTTCAAAGGACGTTTTCATTTGGATGACGAAGCAGTTGCAGTACTCTCTCAACTGGACATCCCAAGTGTTCGTGAGATTCAAGATTATCGCTCCGCTTACAATGATATCAAGTCTTGGTATGACAATGAGCGGCGTAATCAGCAGAATAACGATTCCGAAATCGACTGGGATGCGGTTGTCTTTGAAGTGGAGTTGTTGAAATCACAGGAAATCAATCTGGACTATATTCTGGAATTGATTTTTGAAACCAACCAAAAGGTATCTGACAAGGATCAACTCATTGAAGAAATTACACGAACTATCCGTGCTAGTCTGGGTCAGAGAGCTAAGGAAAGTTTGATCGTGGATTTTATCAATGCCAGTGACTTGGACAGTTTTTCTGAGAAGTCAGATATCTTGGAGCAATTTTATACATTTGCCCGTCAAAAACAAAAAGAAGCAGTGGCTAATTTGATTGAGACTGAGGGATTGAATGTAGAGAGTGCTAGCCGCTATATTCAGATGTCACTCAAACGAGAGTATGCCAGTGAAAATGGTAATGCTCTCAATGAAGCACTTCCTAAGATGAGTCCGCTCAATCCTCAATATCGTACCAAAAAGCAGATGGTGTTTGAAAAAATTGTGGATTTGGTGGAGATATTTAAGGGGATTGGTGGAGAAATTTAATTATTATTATTTCTTCTAGATATAGAAGAGATAAACTTTAAATTAGAGCTTGAAATTTTAAGAAATATTAAGGCATCATATCAGTAGTATAAAAAGCTGACTTATAATTTATTTGGAAACGACAGTTAATCCTAAAATACGATGCTTGATATGGAGGAGGCTTAAACTTGGAAAATAAAAAGGATTTAATTCAAACCTTAGCCTACTACCAATTCTCACTAGAAAACCAATACTTGGATAGAAAATCAGCACGAAAGAAGCCGCAAGAATTACTCAAGCATCTGATTGCTTTTGCCAATGCGGACGGCGGTCAGTTGGTTATTGGTATTGAAGATGAGAAGCAGGACAATATTATCACTGGTTTCAAGGATGGCAGAGCTTATCCCATAGACGATTTCAAAAAAATTGACCATGAGATGCGGGAGACTCCTCTGGATTTGTCTTTAGAGGAAATCCCTGTGCTAAATCATAAGGGAGAAGATGACCTGATTTTGGTTATTTCTGTTGAATTATCGTCGAACCGAGTGATTGCTGCGCCTAATGATGAGGTTTATCTGCGTCAGGGCGATGAATCGGTTAAATTAAGCTATGAGCAACGTACTCAGCTTAGCTATGATAAGGGCCAACGTTTCTTTGAAGATGAAGTGGTACCTGATGCGACCTTGGAAGATATTGATGATGGGTTAGTCCAGGACTTCAAAAATCGGTTTGATATTTCAGAGCGCTCCATGGAAGAAGTTCTTAAAGCAAGACGATTCTTGGTTAATGGTAAATTAACTAAGGCAGCGATTCTACTCTTTGCCAAATATCCATCAGCGTTTTTTCCACAAGCTCGTGTTCGTTTTCAACGGTTTGACGGGACGGATATGGGAACAGGCAGTAGCTTTAATGTTATTAAAGAAGTAACTTTTGATGATGCTCTGCCCACCTTAATTATCAAAGTGCGAGATTTTATCCGTACTCAGCTGCGTGAATTTCAGTACTTAGACGATAATGGGCAATTCCAGATTTTGCCTGAGTATCCTGAATTTGCTTGGTTTGAGGGTGTTGTCAATGCGGTGACTCACCGTGATTACTCTGTCTATGGGGATCACATTCGTGTACTCATGTTTGATGATAGACTGGAGATTCATAGCCCAGGGAAATTACCAAATATCGTTACCGTTGACAATATCAAGCATGAATGTTTTTCTAGAAATCCTCGGATTGCGAGAACCCTGACTGAATTTGGATGGGTTCGTGAGATGAATGAAGGAGTGAAGCGTATCTATTCTGAGATGGAATCAGCTTTTCTTCATGAACCTAAATATTTAGAACCAGGTAATAAGGTAGTTTTGACCCTTGAAAATAACATCGTGAGTCGACATCTCCGAACACGAGATAGTTTGGAAAAACAATTTTCTGATTTTGGAAATCTGACTGCAGATGAACAAGCTATCGTTCACTACATGTATAATTCTGGCGATAAAATGACAACAGCAAAGGCGATTGAGTTGACAGGGAGAAGTCGTTCGTTTGTTGTCAAAATGCTACATCATCTTCGTGATTTAGAAATCATCACTTGGTTTGGTTCAAGTAAAAATGACCGTAATCAATATTATCTTTTAGTTGATAAATGATTGCAGCCAGGATACTTATTAGTAATAAGAATACAGTAGAATACAGAAAAAGTGGTGTTCCATAAAATATTGATCACCACTTTTGATTATAGAAGTTTAAATAAAGTGGATATTTGTATATAGTTCACAATATATACCTCAAATACAATAAGAAATAGTGGTTATATTTTTCTGTTATTGTAGATATTTAAAAATAGTTGATAAGTGATTACATTTAGCATCTCTCAACTGATAAATTCCGAAAACATACTTATTTTTAGTAAACTAATGGCAAGTTTGCAAATTGCTTTATATTGCTAAGTCACTATTGATTTGTTATAATCTTGTTATACATAAGGATAACGCAATTAAGGAGACTATAATGGCTACATTAATAAGAGATAGACAGTATAATTTTAGAGTAAATACGGAAATGATGGAAGAAGCAAAGCGTATTTTAGAAGCTAAAAATATTAGTGTTCCAGATGCTCTTAATCTATTTGTTGAACGGGTGGTGGAAGAAAAAGATTTACCTATTAAAACTGCAGAACAAATTAGAGCTGAATCATTTTTAAATGAACTGATATCAGAGCTTGATGAAGGGTATCAAGATATTTTAGCAGGACGTACGAAGCCAGCTAATGAGGTATTTTCAAAATATGGCTTATGATATCTATATTTCAAATAAGGCAGAACAAGATTTAGATGAAATCTATAACTACTATTTAACAGAATTTTCGCACTCAAGCGCTCAAAAAGTTATTGAATCTTTGCAGTCAGCTATTTCTATTCTTGAGATATCCCCTGAAGGTTATGTTGATTTTGACGATCGTGTAGGACGTAAACTATTTCCTGAAGGCCAGCTAAGGATGATTCCTAGTAAGCATTTCATAGTATTTTATTTAATTCGTCAGTCAAGGGTAGATATTCTTCGTATTAGAAGTACTAAAACTGATTATTTAAATGATTTAGAGAATCTTTTTAACAATATCCTTTAATGATAGAGTAAGTATTGTTTTTTATGTAACTATTTAATCATGCTCTGTTATGACGGGATGATAGTATAAAGTGGATATATAAAAGCAAAGTAAATACGAGATTTTCTCAACTACATAAGCTCCGAAAACTGAGTTTTGGTAATCTAATGGTAATCTATTATTTGTAGGATTGGGTTAAAAGTGCTTATATTTAATGAAAATGAGTTTTGAAAGCTTGATTTGATAAGCTTTTACAGATATTTGGTTTTTGTCACCCAAAACCAGGTCTTAAGAAAGCTCGTAAAGCTAGTCAGTTCTCAAAACGTTAAGAACCAGCTACAATACAGCAGAACAATACTTCATGGGTTACCATGGGGTATTTTCTTTTTTGAAAGAACTGGCGACGCAATTGACGTAGTCGTTGCGGCTTTAGTCGCTTACGAATACGGCTGCAAAGGAGACGCAGTCTCCGTGCCTCAAAACGTTAATATATCGCATTATATCAACGTTTCAAAGCACTCAAGAGTTTACCTCATGGGTGTTTTTCTGTGCTTTCTACGAAAATGGCTCTATAATTTGGCTCAATGTCAACTGCAGTGGGTGACTGATAGCTAAGCACGAGAAGAGATAAATTTTGTCTCTTCTTTTGTGATGTTTAAAGCATTGGGAATCTTGACTTTGAAGTTCTTAAAGTTCCTAAATCCAAAGGCTTGCTCTTTCATGTCCTTAATAGTCTTGTTAGTGGGCTCCAATTTAGCATTGGAATAAGGCATTTGTGATGTAGGGTTTGTATTTCAAAAAGATTTTGAGGACGGTTAAAACGTGATGATTGACCAAGCTTAAAGCTCTTCAATCAGCCCGAAAAACTCGGTTACCCACTTTTTGAAAATGAAAGAGCAAGAGCTGGTAAAGGTCGTGGTAATTCCACAGCTCATCTGAGAAATCAAGTATTTTCTGACTTACCTTTTTTGAGTATTAAGGTTTGCTTAAAGGTTCGTGACTAGAAGCGCTGATCAGACAGTTTATGACTGTCCTTTTGGAGCAGTCATCAATGATATTTTATGGTTCGATAAAGCAGAAATGGCTGCTCAAAGCCCTTCATAATGGCTATCAATTCTGGCGGTCATCAAAGCTCGACCCAGGTGCTGAATGATGTGAAAGTAATCCCATACAATGCTATCAAACACTTATTGTCAATCAAAAGAGGTTGTCTGTTCCAGCCTCTTTATACTGTGACTATAAGCTGCTCTCATCGGTCGAGGATAACGAGGTCATTGAATACTCGCGCTCCACTTTTCCGAGCGGGAGTTCAATCAAAAGGTTACTTTTTCTTATTTGGTTGGCCTGTAAATGGATCAATGGTCTCAAATGATGTCAGTTGGTTTGCTACCCTATCTTCCTATAGTGATTTGAAATATATTTGGCTATCGTTTTTAGATTTTTACCAGCTGTGTCTCCATAATAGCCCATATACCAAAATTTCTGATGCCTATGTTTATGCTTAAGGTTGGTGTCTTTGTCAAAAATGATTAGGCTGCTCTTATACTTTTAAGTATCTCATAAAGCTGGCAACACTTCGTTTAGGAAAAAGACTTACTAATGCATAGATGTAGTCGGAACATGTATTCGCTTTGTGATGATAAGCTCTTAGCATTCCACATATTTGGTATGATGTTCCTATATCTACTTTGTAACGCCTATAGATAAAAAGAGGAAAAGACCTTGATGAATGAACTGATCCTCGCTTGTTAGAGTTTTTGGCTAACGGTTGGGGTGCAATTCAAAAAAATCAAGGTCTTGTTATTTCATTAAAGCTTGGCTGTACTTATGTTAATCTGGCAGATGCTCATAGGCTAGGCAGATAGTGTAGCTTTTGGTGCCTCCTTCTTTGAGGATAATGTCACCAAACTGGTTGTGGTGAATAGCATCAGGCAGGGTTTGTGCTTCCATAGCGATCCCCTCACGAGCCAGTCCCTCCTTGCCCTGATCTCTTCCAAAATACAAGCCATCTTGGATACTGTCCATGGTATAAATGACGAGTGCGTTTCGGTCAGAGTAGATGCTGATTTGGTCATGGCTGACGCTGTCTTGTAAGACAGCAATAGGTTTGGTTGTTCCAATAGCCTGCTGATCAATTTCAAAGGCAGTATCAAAGCCATTATTTTCGACAATAGCAGGATAGAGGGACTTTATTGATCTAAAATCATAGACCGTCTGGTCAACTGCTAGCTTTTGACCTGTTGGGATTAGCTCATTATCTGTTTCAATCCTATGTGATGCTGCGATGTATAGGTTGTGATTGGTTAAGTCTTGTGTTTGCCCTAAATTAAAATAAACATGGTTGGTTGGATTGAATAGGCTAGTGCCTCTCATGCTATGAGCCTTAAAGTGAATGCTTAAACGATTATGGTTGTCTAGACGGTAGGTAATGCTTACGGTCAGGTCACCTGGGAAATGGTCATCTGCTTCTAAAATATCCCTTTTAAAGGTTACTTCAAGGTAATCAACTGTTTGGCGGGTATCATAAGGCCAATGAAGCTTATGAAAGCCCTTGAAGCCTCCATGCAGGCAATGCCCATTTTCATTGGTGTCAACACAAACCCTTTGCTGCTCTAGCTGAAAGCTTCCTCTCTTTATGCGACCTGCTACTCGGCCAATGGTTTGCCCTGCACAAAGAGGATTTTTTAGGTAGTCACTTGGTCGGTCATGTCCCAAAATGATATTTTTGGCTGCTTTTCATTTGACACTAGAAAGGCCTGTAGAGTGGCTCCTAGTGTCAATAGGTGAGCCTCAACACCGTTAGTATTAATCAGTCTTAGCTGGGTGACTGGCACTTGATCGATGTATTCAATGATGTCTTGATAAATGTTCACAGTTTGTTTCTCCTATTAGTATAGGTGTATGAATTAAGGGAGGCTGACTACTTGCTGTGGTAGCTGTCTTGAGGGACTAGCTGCCACTTGCTTTATCGTCATATCCTTTTGGATGCTTGGTATGCCAGGCCCAGGCTGATGCGATTATCTTGTCAATATCGTCATAGCTTGGCTTCCAATTGAGAACCTTGCGTGCTTTTTCTGATGACGCAATTAAGGTGTCTGGATCACCGGGACGTCTTGCAGCTTTTTTGGCTGGTATGGCTTGTCCTGTTACCCGACGAGCGGCTTCAAGCAGTTGACGATTGGAAAAGCCTGTTTGAGACCCTAGATTAAAGACCTGTGATGGTTTGCCCTGACGCAGGTATGCCATCGCTAAAATGTGTGCATCAGCTAAATCGATAGGATGGACGTAATCTCGAACGTTAGTACCATCTGGTGTGTCATAATCATCACCAAAAATCATCACCTGCTCACGCACTCCCTGTGCAGTCTGTAGGATAATGGGTAATAAATGTGTTTCTGGCTCGTGGTCTTCACCGATGGAGCCATCTGGCTTTGCTCCGGCAACATTGAAGTAGCGAAGGGCCACAAATGTGATGCCATAGGCTTTGTCGGCCCAGGTCATTATCGTTTCCATCATAAGCTTGCTTTGGCCATAAGGATTGATTGGGCATTTAGGCGCTGACTCTAAGATGGGGACTGTTTTTGGAATGCCATAGACGGCTGCTGTTGATGAAAAGACAATGCGCTTAACCTTGGCTTCTCTCATGACCTCAAGCAGCTTAATCATACCTGCTGTGTTATTGTCAAAGTATTTCAGAGGGTCTGCCATTGATTCTGCGACCAAGGAAGAGGCAGCAAAGTGAATCACAGTGTCTATGTCTGGATTGTCCCTAAAGACTTGACGCATAAAGGCTTTGTCTGCTAAGTCTCCTTTGTAAAACAGAGCCTCTGGGTGAACGGCTTTACGGTGCCCTGTCACCAAGCTATCAACAACAATGACTTTTTCTTCTCTCTGTGATATTAGCCAGTCCACTGTATGTGATCCAATGTAGCCTGCACCGCCTAAAACTAGAACAGTCATTTTTTCCTCCTATTCTTCAATTGCTTCAATGCCAATGCTCTTAAGAAAACGCATAAAGGCTGCTTGACCTTCTTGATCACGTTTGTAGACGCCAGCGTCCTCAAGGACACGAACAAAGACAGAGCCGACCTCTTCTTGGATAATGTCATCAACAGTTATCGCTGAGAGATCTGGTCGTAATGTGATCTGATCAGCCCAGTCCTTGTGGTAGTCTGCGATTTGATTGGCTTGATTGAGGATATATTTTTTGACCTCAACCAATTCCTCTTTGAGGCGCGGTGGTAAAATAGCTAGCCCCATAACCTCAATAAGGCCGATGTTTTCTTTCTTAATGTGTTGCACATCGGCATGTGGGTGGTAAACACCGTCTGGAAATTGCTCAGAGGTATGGTTATCACGTAGAACCAAGTCTAATTCAAACTGCCCTTCTTTTTTTCTGGCAATAGGTGTGATGGTATGGTGAGGCTCTTGGTTGGTATAAGCGACGATATCAACACTGTCGTCAGAATAATGACGCCAAGCCAGTCGAATCGTGTCTGCTAATTGAACTAGCTGATCTTTGTTGCTGCTGCGCAGTCGGATAACTGACATAGGCCAGTTGAGAGTGGCAGCCTGTATGTCTGGAAATCCTTTAAAGGTAAAGCGTTTGTCTTGTTTTGCGATTTCCATCGGAAAAACGTGCCGACCGGCCTGATAATGGTTGTGGGTCAAAATAGAGCCGCCAACAATAGGCAGATCAGCATTAGAGCCGACAAAATAGTCTGGCAGGATATCAACAATATCAAGGAGCTGTCTAAAGGTGCTTGTACTGATTGTCATTGGCACATGCTCAGTATTAAAAATAATACTGTGCTCATTAAAATAAGCGTAGGGTGAATACTGGAATCCCCAAGCCTCATTGCCTAAGCTCATACGGATAATGCGATGATTAGCTCGGGCTGGGTGGTTAATCCGTCCTTGATAACCTTCGTTTTCCATACAAAGCTGGCATTTTGGATAAGAGGATGCCTTAGCCTTCTTAGCGGCTGCAATGGCCTTAGGGTCCTTTTCAGGCTTTGATAGGTTAATGGTAATAGCCATATCACCATATTGAGAAGGCACTGTAAAGGAGATGTTTTTGGCAATTGCTGCTGTTTTGATGTAGTCATTTAGCTGACTAAGCTGGTAAAAATCTGAGATAGCCTGTTGAGGAGATTGTGCATAGGTATCCCAGAAGCGACGATTAACCACACTTGGAATAGGGGTTATCATGTTCATTAATTCAGCTCCTAAGCAGTCCTTTTCTTCAGGAAGCCTGCCTATTTTGCCATTTTCAGCAGCTAGCTCAACCAATGCTTCTTTGAGAGCTATTAAGGCTGTTAAGGAGGTTTCTTGCCAGACATGGTTCTCACCAACCAATGCTAAAACCCGATTGCGGATATAAATAGCGTCCTCTGATGTGTAGTCGCTGTGTTCAATCACCTTCCTTACAAAGGTGTCTATTAAGCTTGCCATATCTTATTTCCTTGAAAGTAGTCGTGCTCCCTGAGCAATCTCAGCCAGATAAAAGGCTGGAGCATAGCCAATGACCTTAGTATAGGCCTTGCCAACTGTTTCGATAAAGCTATCTACCTTATCCTTAGCCACGATAGCAATGCCACAGCCTCCAAAGCCTGCTCCTGTCATGCGAGCCCCTAGGACCCCTTCTTGCTCCCAAGCGGTGTGGACCAGTGTGTCCAGCTCAGGGCCTGTGACCTCATAATCATGCTCCAAGGATACATGAGAAGCATTCATCAGACGACCAAATTGCTCCAATGCTCCTGCTTCAAGGGCCTGTCTTGCTTGGAGTGTTCGTTGATTTTCCAAAACAGCGTGGCGAGCGCGTTTGAGACGTTTACCATCTTTGATAAGGTAGCTGTACTCATCAAAGCGCTGAGCGTCTAATTCCCCCAGTGCTTTAATATCCAGAAGGGCATTTAATTCCTCAAGGGCTTGTTCACACTCTGCTCGGCGTTCATTATACTTTGAATCGGCTAGCTCTCGGCGCTTGTTGGTATTCATGATGACAATCACGTGATCACCAAGGTCAAGCGGAACAGCCTCATAGGCTAAGGTGTTGGTATCAAGGTATAGAGCCTGCTTATCAGCTCCCATGCCTATGGCAAATTGGTCCATGATACCTGAATTCACCCCGATAAAGTGATTTTCAGCTTGCTGACCGATTTTAATCAGATCTAACCGTTCCACATCAAGCCCAAACAGCTCTTGTGCCACAATACCTGTCAAAAGCTCCAGTGATGCCGAGGAGGACAGACCAGACCCATTTGGAATGTTGCCAAAAACGTAAAGCTCAAAGCCCGTATCAATAAGGTGCCCAGCTTTTTGCAAAAAGGAGAGAACTCCCTTAGGGTAATTAGCCCAAAGGTCAGCCTGATCAAAGGTCAGCTGATTTAAGTCAACCTCAATAATCCCAGCCTCTTCAAAATTTGCTGAGAAAAAGCGCAGCTGCTGATCCTCACGCTTGCGGGCCAGCCCATAGGTTCCCAGACTGATAGCAGCTGGAAAGACATGTCCACCATTGTAATCAGTGTGCTCACCAATGAGGTTGATGCGACCCGGTGAGAAAAAGACAGCATCTGGCTCCTTGCCAAAAACGTCAGTAAAGCTTTGCTTAAGTTGCGCGATATCCATTAGCGGCTCCTTTAACGATGTTGATAGCTTGATTTTACGCTTCGCTAAGCTGCTCGTCAACATTTTTACTAAAATTTTACTAAATATTGCTTTTGAAAATGCTTGTGATATACTAGAAGAAATCAGAAAGAAGGTTTGATATGGTAACGCTTAAGGATATTGCAGCTCTGGCAAAGGTTTCTCCTGCAACTGTTTCTAGAGTTTTAAATAAGGACCAAAGCTTGTCTGTTGGTCAAGAGACAAAGCACCGCATTCTCACAATTGCTGATGAGCTGGGCTACCAAAAGCATTTAAAAGCGACGAATAGCCCTAAATCAAAGCTAAAAATAGCTATTGTTCAATGGTATTCTCAAGAAGAGGAGCTCAATGACCTCTACTATTATGCGATCCGCATTGGCATTGAAAAAAGAGCTTATGAATTGGATTATGATATTGTTCGTTATTTCAACAATGACATTTTGAGGGTTTCAGATGACCATGCCGGGATTATTGCTATTGGAAAGTTTAGCGCTTGTCAAATCAAGGAGCTTGAAGCCTTATCCCAGCATTTGGTGTTTGTTGATAGTGACACGCTTGAATTGGGCCACCCCTGTGTCACAACTGACTTTGACAATGCAGTGCTGAAAGTTCTTGATTATTTTATGAGCAAAGGGATTTATAGCATTGGCATGATTGCTGGTGAGGAAAAGACAACTGACGGTAGAGAAGCTTTAGTGGACCAGCGCTTTCGCACCTATAAAAATTATGCCTCTGAGCATGGGATTTATCAGCCGAGGTATGTCTATATCGGTCCTTTTTCAGCACAATCTGGCTATGAGCTTATGACACAGGCAATTGAGGAGCTAGGTGATGATTTGCCTAAAGCATTTTTTATTGCTAATGATACCCTTGCAATAGGTGCTCTAAGAGCTCTCCAAGAAAGAGGGCTTGCGGTGCCTGAGCGTGTTGAGCTTATCTCCTTTAACGATACTCCTTTAACAAGACAGGTCTTTCCTGCGCTTTCTAGTGTGACTGTATTTACAGAGGATATGGGACGTATGGCTGTTGATGTGCTTAATAGGAATATCCTTAACCCAGAACGTGTCAAGACCATGACGATATTGGCGACAGAGTTGACCTTAAGAGACAGCACGATTGGTTAGGCATTGAGCTAGCTGGGTAAAGAGTTCAGTAAAATGAAACACTAGACGGCAACCATATTAGAAGCTTTAAGACTGACTAATGACATAGTGAGTATTATTTGACGATGTTTTGAATAATGATTATAATAGTCGTGAAATATAATAGAAAATGTAGGATATCATAAATGAAAAAAGCCCTATTGATTGTTAACCCTAGCTCAGGTGGTGAGAAAGCCAAGGAATATGAAGCCTTAGCCTATGATAAACTAGCTTCGTATTTTGATGATGTTGACGTTAAGCACACTGAAAAAGGAGGAGATGCCAAACGGTTTGCTCATGAGGCAGCCCAGCAGCGGCTGGACAGTGTCTTTGTCATGGGAGGTGATGGAACAGTCAATGAAGGGATCAGCGGGCTTGCAGAGCAGGACTATCGCCCTAAGTTTGGCTTTTTTCCTCTAGGAACAGTCAATGATTTGGCACGTGCCTTGGGCATGTCGTTAGACCCAGAGGAAGCGATTAATCAGATAAGCTTTGAGACAACCAGTCCTCTGGATATTGGTAAGGTCAACGATGCTTACTTTATGAATGTTGTTGCCATAGGGACGCTCCCAGAGGCGATCAATGATGTTGCCCCTGAGGAGAAGACGACCTTTGGGAAAATGGCTTATTTTATGTCAGGCTTTAAGCAGCTGATCAAAAATAAAAGCTATACCTTCCAGCTAGATATTGATGGCAAAACAAAAGAAATCAACAGCACAACACTCTTGATTGGCTTGACCAATTCAATCGGGGGCTTTGAGCGGATTTTGCCAGAGGCACGTGTGGACGATGGTTTGCTGCACCTTATCTATCTGAAGGATAGCAATCTATTAGAAACGGTGAAGGCCCTTCCTAGCCTATTGAAGGGAGTTGAGGCTTCAGATCAAACACTTGGCTATCAAACCTTCAAGGAGGCCACTATTGCCATGAAGGAAGGACAGCTATCTATCAATGTGGACGGTGATGAGGGTGAGGCCTTACCAATCACTGTCAAGGTACTTCCTCAGCACCTGCAGGTATATCGTTAATCTGAATAATGAAGTTAGTCATTCTTATACGGTGGAGGATATGACCTAGTGTGATTAGCAATGGTAGCCTTAACAAGCGTGTCCGTCGTAGCTGTTAATCAGACCTTCATATCAGCGTGGCTATACCATTTGCCTTTAGCATGATACGTTAACAGCAGCAGGCTTAGTAGAGAGAGGATTTGGTTTGAATCCTCTTTTTTGCTGCCTGGGGCTTGGCTGATTTGGCTGTTCAGTCATCATCAAAATGCTTTGCTTGCTGTGGTATGAGCATTGTTGTTGACTTGGCGGGGGTTATTTGATAGGATAGCAGCACAAAAATCTTAACTAGTTAAGTTTTATTAAAAAGCATAGACAATCACATCATCACTGCGGCGACAGCCTTGAGAGTAGCTAAAATGGCTACTAACTATTATCTTAGATCGGCTGTTGCCTCTAGATGTCTGTTCATCTGATGCTTTTTGTTGTGGCATGTAGCCCCTTAGGTGGACTTTGAAAACTTAGCTTTAAAGCTTAGGCATCATAGGCTAAGAGAGATTGCTGCTGTTCCTATCACCTCAGAAAGGGTATCAAGGGGATATTTCCCATTAAAACTAGGCTAGTTAATCAAAATAAAGGAGCTTTTTTATGAAGAAACAGTCATTGAAAAAAGTCAGTCTTTTAACGGTTACTGTTATATCTAGCTTGGCCTTGGCAGCCAATGCCAATACCTATACGACTTATGCCAGAGACAACGTTGTCACTGCGACGTCGCAAGCGGCTGAGGGTTTTGATTTTGTTGCCACGATACTTGATAGCAACGGTCGTGCTCTTGAAGGAAAAACAGTTGTCTTGTTAGACACGACAGCTAATCCCGCTAAGCAGGTAGCTTCTGCTGTCTCTAACAGCAATGGTCAGGCTATTTTTACTCAATTACCCTTAAACATTAATTTGAGTGTTTCTGTTGACGGGGAAACCAAGGGCTATACAGTGAGAACCAGTCTTGCTGGATCTAAAGAGGCAGCAAGCTTTGTCGCTAAGGGAGCAGGGACAAAGGAGCCTCTTTATAGTAAAAATGTCATTGATATTACGGTCCGAAATCAAGATAGTGAGCCCTTAGAAGGGCAAACAGTCACCCTAAAAATACGTCAGGGTCAACTGGTGGGAAGTCTTGTCTCAGATAAAAATGGAAAGGTAACCTTCAAGGATCGTTTGTTGGACGGAACCTTTTATCATTATGAGCTTAATGGTAAGTATATAGGGCAGGTCATGACAAAAATGTCTGTTAATGCTTACCTTGATACCTCATCAAGCTCGTCATCAGGTACGTCACCTCAGTCCAAGGACACTCCTAAGCAGGAGGATGGAAAGTCAAGTCCGCTAGAGGAAGGCTTTCATTTTGTTGTCACTGCCCTAGATAAAGAGGATAGGGTTGTTGCAGGCAAGGAGGTAAGCTTGACTGCTCTGATAGACGGTGCTAAGACGACAATTGCTTCAGCAAAGACAAATGCTGATGGTCAAGCAGTCTTTACCAAACTACCACTATCACGTAATATCAGTGTCTCAATTGATGGTAAGCTACAGGGCTATACTGTTCGCACGAGTGAGTCTAATGAGCATAAGGCTGCTGCTTTTTATGTCGACGGTAAAGGAACAAAGCCTGTTGTTTACTCTAAGACACCAGCCATAGTAACTGTTTATGATGCCAATGGAAATAAGTTGGCAGGGCAAGAGGTTGTGCTGAAAAATCGATACGGAGCTATCAGGGCAATAGGCAAAACTGATCAATCAGGTAAGGCAACCTTTGTGAATCAGCTCATGGACGGTATGTTTTATGAGATTGTTATCAACGGGGTCAAGATACCTAAAAAAGCCTCTACCGGTAGTGATGTCAGCGGCTTTTTAACCAAAGCTCAAATCAGAACCGATAATAAACTCAGCGAGTCTGAGCGCCATTCTAAAGACACAAAGCCCTTAGGCAAGGAGCCAAAGGATCCTGAAAAGGATAAGAATGTCGCTAAGCCAGAAACCAAGTCCTCGTCAAACCGTAATGTAGCCCCTAAAGAAGGTAAAAAAGAGACTAAGGCTTTGCCAAGATCTGGTGAATCAGCAGCGCCGATGGTAGCGTTCATGGGAGTTCTATTAATAGGCCTTGCAGCTGTCATCGGTCTTGTGACAAAACGTCGCTCTAGCTAAAACCAAATAAGTAAAAACGTCTTGCAGCTATCAAGGCGTTTTTTTGACGGTTAAGTGATTGTTCAGCGCCGTTCTACAATCTAAAAAAAGAAGGCTAAATCTTTTTAAACGTATCATGCAACAGTAAGATAACAGACAGTGAGGTCATGCGTCACAGACCACAGTTTATCATAGAGCTATGGCTTCTTATAAAGGTTAAGCAGGTTAGGGGCTGATTAAGCCATCGTTTTAATGGCTTTTATTTTTTATTAAAAAATTTGACAAATACATCTAAAGCTGTTAAAATTAACCGGTTCATAACTGGTTAATGAGCAAAGGAGATTATATGAAAAGAAAATGGATACATTTAACACTGTTGCTTGCTCTTTTTTCAGGTCTTGTTGCCTGTAGCAAGCCCAAGGAGCAAAGCAAGCAGTCAAGAGGCATGACGATCGTCACTAGCTTTTATCCTATTTACGCCATGACAAAGGCGGTATCTGGTGAGCTAAACGATGTTCGGATGATTCAGTCAGGGGCAGGTATTCATTCCTTTGAGCCATCTGTAAATGACGTTGCTGCCATTTACGATGCTGATTTATTTGTTTATCACTCTCACACCCTAGAGGCCTGGGCTGATGATTTGGATCCTAATTTGAAGAAATCAAAGGTTGCTGTTTTTGAAGCTTCCAAATCTTTAACCTTAGATCGTGTTACTGGTTTGGAGGATATTGAGGTGACAGATGGCATTGACCCTGCTACCCTGTATGATCCTCATACCTGGACAGATCCTATTTTAGCAGGTGAAGAAGCACTCGCTATTGCTAAGGAGCTCAGTCGTTTAGATCCTAAGCATGAGGCCATTTACACTGAGAATGCTCAAGCATTCCAAAAGGAAGCAAAAGAGCTGGCTGATGAGTACACTAAAAAGTTTAAAAAGACATCATCTAAAACCTTTGTCACACAGCACACAGCCTTTTCTTATCTAGCAAAACGCTTTGGCTTAAAGCAGTTAGGTATTTCTGGTATTTCGCCAGAGCAAGAGCCTACTCCTCGCCAACTAACTGAAATTCAAGACTTTGTTAAAGAATATAAGGTAAAAACGATTTTTGCAGAGGATAATGTTAATCCTAAAATTGCTAAGGCGATAGCTAAAACAGCAGGAGCAAAGGTCAAGCTGCTCAGTCCACTAGAGGCAGCGCCCAAAAACAACAAGTCCTATCTAGACAATTTGAGAGCTAATTTGGAAGCTCTTTACCAAAGCTTAAAATAAAGGGAGATGAAAACGTGAAAAAGAAGCATATTGTTTTAGGATCAGCTGTGGCCATTTTATTGGCTACTAATGCTGCTTCATATCAGTTTGGAATGCATAAGGCTCTAAATTCCTCATCTAAAGATAATAGCATTGCCTATATTGATTCAAAGGATGGCAAAAAAGCCCTCCCCAAAGAAAAAACAATGGATCAAATCAGCGCAGAAGAGGGGATCTCTGCAGAGCAAATCGTTGTTAAAATCACAGATCAAGGCTATGTAACCTCACATGGTGATCATTTCCATTTCTACAATGGTAAGGTTCCCTATGATGCTATTCTTAGTGAAGAGCTATTAATGACGGACCCCAATTATCAGTTTAAACAGTCTGATGTTGTTAACGAGATTCTAGATGGCTATATTATCAAGGTTGATGGCAAGTATTATGTTTATCTAAAGCCAGGAAGCAAGCGTAAAAATATTCGTACCAAGCAGCAAATTGCTGAGCAGGTTGAAAAGGGAACAAAGGAAGCTAAGGAAAAAGGCTTGGCTAAGGTTGCCCACTTGAGTAAGGCAGAGGTGGCAGCTGTTAACGAAGCAAGAAGTCAAGGACGCTATACAACTGATGATGGCTATATCTTTAGCCCGACAGATGTTATTGGAGACATGGGAGATGCCTTTTTAGTGCCCCATGGCAGTCACTTCCACTATATTCCTAAAAAGGACTTATCCCCAAGTGAGCTAGTAGCAGCGCAGGCCTATTAGAATAACAAGCAAGGCGGAAAACCAAGTGTTATTGGCGGTCAGCCTTTACCAGGTCAAGGAGATCAGCCTAGACCATATGATATTCCTGTTAACCCGATTCACCACCCAGCTGGGAATTTGCCGTCAGTAGGAGATCCAAGCCTATCATTTGCAGATAAAACCTTTGGAGAATTGTTGGATCAATTGCATGGCTTGGATAAGAAATACAGGCACGTCGAGGAAGATGGTCTCATTTTTGAGCCAACTCAGGTGACCCTTGCCAATGCCTTTGGCTATGTTATTCCTCATGGAGATCACTACCATATTATTCCTCGTGAGCAATTGTCAGCCCTTGAAATAACCTTGGCTGATCGTTACCTAGCAGGTCAAACGCAGGGCAGTCCAATAGCTAAGCCAAAGCCAGCTACTCAAGACCAGACTGCAAAAGAGGTTACACATCAATTCCTTGGCCATCAGATTAAGGCTTATGGTAAAGGCTTAGATGGCAAGCCTTATGACACGAGTGATCATTATGTCTTTAGTAAGGCATCTATTTCCTCTGTTGATAAGGCAGGCATCACAGCTAAGCATGAGGAGCATTTCCATTACATGGGCTTTGGTGAGCTAGAGCAAGAGGAGCTTGACCAGGTTGCACAATGGCTGCAGGAGCATGGTCAAGCAGATGAGATTGCAAGGGCATTAGTTCAATCAGACGGTAAAGACATGTCCTTTGACGCTAAGCATGTCAGTCGCAAGGTAACCAATGGCGGTAAGGTTGGTTACATGATGACAAAAGATGGCAAAGAGTATTTCTATGATCGTGAGCATTTAGACCTAACACAAATTGCCTTTGCAGAGCAAGAGCTCATGCTTAAGGATAAGCAACACTATATTTATGACATTGTTGATACAGGCGTTCAGCCAAAGCTAGCTGTAGAGGTATCCAGCCTACCGATGCATGCTGGTAATGCAACCTATGATACATGGACATCTTTTGTCATTCCTCACATCGATCATATCCATGTTGTACCTTATTCATGGCTAACTAAGGATCAGATTGCGACCATCAAATATGTCATGCAGCACCCTAATACTCGTCCTGATGTTTGGTCTAACCCAAATCATGATGAAGCTGGAGGAGTCATTGCTAATGTCACACCAGCTGATCAACGTACTTCAATGGAAAACTGGCAAATTATTCACTCTGCCGAAGAGGTCCAAGCAGCTATCAAGGCAGGTCGGTACGCAGCTCCAGATGGCTATATTTTTGATCCTAAGGACGTTCTTGCTGAAGGAACCTTTGTTTGGCGTAATGATTCCTTTAGCATTCCTAGAGTTGGTGGACGCTCTTTAAGAACCATTACTAAAGATGAGTTATCTCATGATGAATGGCAAAAGGTTCAAGAATTATTAGGCAATAAGACCTCAGACGCAGCTGAAAGCACTATTAAGCCAACCAAAGACCAGGAACCGTCAGCGCAAGATACTGCCGCAGATGGCATAGAGCAGACCAAGTCTTTATTTGACGATATTCCTAATTATGGTTTAGATCGGGCAACTCTTGAACGTCAGATCAATCAGTTAGCTGAAATAGCAGGCATTAAACCGGAGTATCTTATTTTCGTGCCAGAGGGTGTCAAATTCTATGACCAAAAAGGACACCTAATGCTTTATGATGTGACAACATTGCAACAAATCAAATAAACACTATAAAATAGCTAAGGCATACAAATCACAGCTTATCCCCAAAAAGCTATTGGTATGATGACCTGTTCTTACGCCTCACAGCCTAAGATCGCTTAGTAGGCTTTTGCTTGCAGCAACAGTCAGAGAAGCTGACTTGATCAGCAGCTTAGCACCTCATAGCTTTTAAAGCATTGGATCTCTGTAGGCTATATGTGGGTTTTGGTTCCAAGAAAGTCTATATGACCTAAGGAGGGCAGCACAGAAAGAGTTTTTACCAATTAACCTCACACCTAATAGTCCTCCAGTCAAAACCGCCTAGCCTTTAATAGCTAGACCTCCCCTTTAAAGTGGACAGTGAAAAACAATCACTAAAAACGATAAGGGGAGTTTTTTGGTGTCTAAAAGGGTTAGGAAAAAGGTTAGCAGCCGTACAATTGTACCCATTCGCAAGAAAGAAGAAACTAAATGTCCAAAACTAGTTGACAATTAAAGGTAAGATATCGTATACTAGTGAAGCTGTCGGCGAGCACTAGCTCAAGTTAATGAAAAAAAGGTAAAAAAAGTAGTTGACAAAGGCAGTCTAAGCTGATAGAATGTAATAGTTGTCTCGTGAGACAAAGACCTTTGAGAACTGAATAAGACGACCTAAACGTGCGGGTTACGGAAGTAACCTGTCAATAAAGAAACAAGTCAGTAATGACGTCGAGTTAAGAGCTCAAACACTGAATTAACGAGAGTTTGATCCTGGCTCAGGACGAACGCTGGCGGCGTGCCTAATACATGCAAGTGGAACGCACAGATGATACGTAGCTTGCTACAATTATCTGTGAGTCGCGAACGGGTGAGTAACGCGTAGGTAACCTAGCTTATAGCGGGGGATAACTATTGGAAACGATAGCTAATACCGCATAAAAGTGGTTGACCCATGTTAACCATTTAAAAGGAGCAACAGCTCCACTATGAGATGGACCTGCGTTGTATTAGCTAGTTGGTAGGGTAAAGGCCTACCAAGGCGACGATACATAGCCGACCTGAGAGGGTGAACGGCCACACTGGGACTGAGACACGGCCCAGACTCCTACGGGAGGCAGCAGTAGGGAATCTTCGGCAATGGGGGGAACCCTGACCGAGCAACGCCGCGTGAGTGAAGAAGGTTTTCGGATCGTAAAGCTCTGTTGTTAGAGAAGAACAGTGATGGGAGTGGAAAGTCCATCATGTGACGGTAACTAACCAGAAAGGGACGGCTAACTACGTGCCAGCAGCCGCGGTAATACGTAGGTCCCGAGCGTTGTCCGGATTTATTGGGCGTAAAGCGAGCGCAGGCGGTTTGATAAGTCTGAAGTTAAAGGCAGTGGCTTAACCATTGTATGCTTTGGAAACTGTTAAACTTGAGTGCAGAAGGGGAGAGTGGAATTCCATGTGTAGCGGTGAAATGCGTAGATATATGGAGGAACACCGGTGGCGAAAGCGGCTCTCTGGTCTGTAACTGACGCTGAGGCTCGAAAGCGTGGGGAGCAAACAGGATTAGATACCCTGGTAGTCCACGCCGTAAACGCTGAGTGCTAGGTGTTAGGCCCTTTCCGGGGCTTAGTGCCGGAGCTAACGCATTAAGCACTCCGCCTGGGGAGTACGACCGCAAGGTTGAAACTCAAAGGAATTGACGGGGGCCCGCACAAGCGGTGGAGCATGTGGTTTAATTCGAAGCAACGCGAAGAACCTTACCAGGTCTTGACATCCCGATGCTATTCTTAGAGATAAGAAGTTACTTCGGTACATTGGAGACAGGTGGTGCATGGTTGTCGTCAGCTCGTGTCGTGAGATGTTGGGTTAAGTCCCGCAACGAGCGCAACCCTTATTGTTAGTTGCCATCATTAAGTTGGGCACTCTAGCGAGACTGCCGGTAATAAACCGGAGGAAGGTGGGGATGACGTCAAATCATCATGCCCCTTATGACCTGGGCTACACACGTGCTACAATGGTTGGTACAACGAGTCGCAAGCCGGTGACGGCAAGCTAATCTCTGAAAGCCAATCTCAGTTCGGATTGTAGGCTGCAACTCGCCTACATGAAGTCGGAATCGCTAGTAATCGCGGATCAGCACGCCGCGGTGAATACGTTCCCGGGCCTTGTACACACCGCCCGTCACACCACGAGAGTTTGTAACACCCGAAGTCGGTGAGGTAACCGTTAAGGAGCCAGCCGCCTAAGGTGGGATAGATGATTGGGGTGAAGTCGTAACAAGGTAGCCGTATCGGAAGGTGCGGCTGGATCACCTCCTTTCTAAGGAAAAAGGAAGCACGTTTAGCGTCTTATTTAGTTTTGAGAGGTCTTGAAATAAGTCATGAGAACGTTAAGAAACCCGTATGACAATAGGGAACTGACGCAGAGTCGTAGGACTCAAGGAAGTGATTCTTTTTCACTAGGGTTTTAGTTCGAATACAGTTTGGCTTCATACAGACCATTGATAAGAGTATACATATACAAGTACATTTATAGTGTACGGGGCCTTAGCTCAGCTGGGAGAGCGCCTGCTTTGCACGCAGGAGGTCAGCGGTTCGATCCCGCTAGGCTCCATTATCTAGGATACAAAGAGAAGTTTGGGTTACCTAATTTTCTGTATTCTAAGATATATAAGATATAGTTCAAGTAATTGAACACGACCTCATTTTTTAGGAAAAAGATAAATCTCCTCGTGTGTAAAGCACACATCGTCGATTTCCTATTTTTCTACAAAAATGCCCAACAAGTTGGGACGGTCTTAGTATCTTAATCTTGTCCATTGAAAATTGAATAACTATATCATATTCCGCAATCAAAAAAGATTGTAAGAAAGTAACAAGAAATAAACCGAAACGCTGTGATAACGAGTTTAAAAATAAGGTTAAGTTAATAAGGGCGCACGGTGGATGCCTTGGCACTAGAAGCCGAAGAAGGACGTGACAAACGACGAAATGCTTTGGGGAGCTGTAAGTAAGCAAAGATCCAGAGATGTCCGAATGGGGGAACCCACTAGCTAATGGCTAGTATCCATAACTGTTAAGGTTATGAGAAGGAAGACGCAGTGAACTGAAACATCTAAGTAGCTGCAGGAAGAGAAAGCAAACGCGATTGCCTGAGTAGCGGCGAGCGAAAAGGCAGGAGGGCAAACCGAAGAGTTTACTCTTCGGGGTTGTAGGACTGCGCTGTGGGACGACAAGATTATAGAAGAAGGCCTTGGGAAGGGTCGCCAAAGAGAGTAATAGCCTCGTATTCGAAATAGTCTTTAACCCTAGCAGTATCCTGAGTACGGCGAGACACGAGGAATCTCGTCGGAATCTGGGAGGACCATCTCCTAACCCTAAATACTCACTAGTGACCGATAGTGAACCAGTACCGTGAGGGAAAGGTGAAAAGCACCCCGGGAGGGGAGTGAAAGAGAACCTGAAACCGTGTGCCTACAAGAAGTTCGAGCCCGTTAATGGGTGAGAGCGTGCCTTTTGTAGAATGAACCGGCGAGTTACGTTTATGTGCGAGGTTAAGTTGAAGAGACGGAGCCGAAGGGAAACCGAGTCTTAATAGGGCGTAAGTACGTGGACGTAGACCCGAAACCATGTGACCTACCCATGAGCAGGTTGAAGGTGCGGTAAGACGCACTGGAGGACCGAACCAGGGCACGTTGAAAAGTGCTTGGATGACTTGTGGGTAGCGGAGAAATTCCAAACGAACTTGGAGATAGCTGGTTCTCTCCGAAATAGCTTTAGGGCTAGCGTCGATATGAAGTCTCTTGGAGGTAGAGCACTGTTTGGGTGAGGGGTCCATCCCGGATTACCAATCTCAGATAAACTCCGAATGCCAATGAGATATGATCGGCAGTCAGACTGCGAGTGCTAAGATCCGTAGTCGAAAGGGAAACAGCCCAGACCACCAGCTAAGGTCCCCAAATAACTGTTAAGTGGAAAAGGATGTGGGGTTGCACAGACAACTAGGATGTTAGCTTAGAAGCAGCTATTCATTCAAAGAGTGCGTAATAGCTCACTAGTCGAGTGACCCTGCGCCGAAAATGTACCGGGGCTAAAACAGTTTACCGAAGCTGTGGATTACCGTTAAGGTAATGGTAGGAGAGCGTTCTATGTGTGATGAAGGTATACTGTGAAGAGTGCTGGAACGCATAGAAGTGAGAATGCCGGTATGAGTAGCGAAAGACAGGTGAGAATCCTGTCCACCGTAAGACTAAGGATTCCAGGGGAAGGCTCGTCCGCCCTGGGTTAGTCGGGACCTAAGGAGAGACCGAAGGGTGTATCCGATGGACAACAGGTTGATATTCCTGTACTAGAGTATATAGTGATGGAGGGACGCAGTAGGCTAACTAAACCGGACGACTGGAAGAGTCCGGCTAAGCAGTGAGGTGTGATGTGAGTCAAATGCTTACATCTATAACATTGAGCTGTGAAGGGGAGCGAAGTTAAGTAGCGAAGTTAGAGACGTCACACTGCCAAGAAAAGCTTCTAGCGATACGTATACTCTACCCGTACCGCAAACCGACACAGGTAGTCGAGGCGAGTAGCCTCAGGTGATCGAGAGAACTCTCGTTAAGGAACTCGGCAAAATGGCCCCGTAACTTCGGGAGAAGGGGCGCTGACTGAAGGTCAGCCGCAGTGAATAGGCCCAAGCAACTGTTTATCAAAAACACAGCTCTCTGCTAAATCGTAAGATGATGTATAGGGGGTGACGCCTGCCCGGTGCTGGAAGGTTAAGAGGAGTGCTTAGCGCAAGCGAAGGTATGAATTGAAGCCCCAGTAAACGGCGGCCGTAACTATAACGGTCCTAAGGTAGCGAAATTCCTTGTCGGGTAAGTTCCGACCCGCACGAAAGGCGTAATGATTTGGGCACTGTCTCAACGAGAGACTCGGTGAAATTTTAGTACCTGTGAAGATGCAGGTTACCCGCGACAGGACGGAAAGACCCCATGGAGCTTTACTGCAGTTTGATATTGAGTATCTGTACCACATGTACAGGATAGGTAGGAGCCATAGAAGTCGGGACGCCAGTTTCGATGGAGGCGATGTTGGGATACTACCCTTGTGTTATGGCTACTCTAACCCGGATAGGTGATCCCTATCGGAGACAGTGTCTGACGGGCAGTTTGACTGGGGCGGTCGCCTCCTAAAATGTAACGGAGGCGCCCAAAGGTTCCCTCAGATTGGTTGGAAATCAATCGCAGAGTGTAAAGGTATAAGGGAGCTTGACTGCGAGAGCAACACCTCGAGCAGGGACGAAAGTCGGGCTTAGTGATCCGGTGGTACCGTATGGAAGGGCCATCGCTCAACGGATAAAAGCTACCCTGGGGATAACAGGCTTATCTCCCCCAAGAGTTCACATCGACGGGGAGGTTTGGCACCTCGATGTCGGCTCGTCGCATCCTGGGGCTGTAGTCGGTCCCAAGGGTTGGGCTGTTCGCCCATTAAAGCGGCACGCGAGCTGGGTTCAGAACGTCGTGAGACAGTTCGGTCCCTATCCGTCGCGGGCGTAGGAAATTTGAGAGGATCTGCTCCTAGTACGAGAGGACCAGAGTGGACTTACCGCTGGTGTACCAGTTGTCTCGCCAGAGGCATAGCTGGGTAGCTATGTAGGGAAGGGATAAGCGCTGAAAGCATCTAAGTGCGAAGCCCTCCTCAAGATGAGATTTCCCATAACGTTAAGTTAGTAAGAGCCCTGAGAGATGATCAGGTAGATAGGTTAGGAGTGGACGTGTGGTGACACATGGAGCGGACTAATACTAATAGCTCGAGGACTTATCCAAAAGATGAAACCAGTCGCTATTGACAGCTTAAGGAATTCTTGTTAGACTATAGTTATTCAATTTTGAGTGGAGAAGACTCGTAAGTTAAGTGACGATAGCCTAGGAGATACACCTGTACCCATGCCGAACACAGTAGTTAAGCCCTAGAACGCCTGAAGTAGTTGGGGGTTGCCCCCTGTGAGATACGGAAGTTGCTTAGCTTAGATCCACTTGGGGGAGTTTAGCTCAGCTGGGAGAGCATCTGCCTTACAAGCAGAGGGTCAGCGGTTCGATCCCGTTAACTCCCATAAGTTATGAATAGGTCCCGTAGTGTAGCGGTTATCACGTCGCCCTGTCACGGCGAAGATCGCGGGTTCGATTCCCGTCGGGACCGTAGGACTCGTTAGCTCAGTTGGTAGAGCATTTGACTTTTAATCAAAGGGTCACTGGTTCGAGCCCAGTACGGGTCATAAAGGCGGGTTTGGCGGAATTGGCAGACGCACCAGATTTAGGATCTGGCGCTTAACGGCGTGGGGGTTCAAGTCCCTTAACCCGCATAGATAGGCCGGCTTAGCTCAGTTGGTAGAGCATCTGATTTGTAATCAGAGGGTCGCGTGTTCAAGTCATGTAGCCGGCATTGATAGAGTTGCGAACGTAGTTCAGTGGTAGAACACCACCTTGCCAAGGTGGGGGTCGCGGGTTCGAATCCCGTCGTTCGCTTTTGGGGAGCCGGGGTGGCGGAACTGGCAGACGCACAGGACTTAAAATCCTGCGATGGTTAACATCGTACCGGTTCGATTCCGGTCCTCGGCATAGCATAAGGAAAAGCACCCTTAGCTCAACTGGATAGAGTACCTGACTACGAATCAGGCGGTTAGAGGTTCGACTCCTCTAGGGTGCATAGTTACGGGAAGTAGCTCAGCTTGGTAGAGTACTTGGTTTGGGACCAAGGTGTCGCAGGTTCGAATCCTGTCTTCCCGATAAAGACCTTTGAGAACTGAATAAGACGACCTAAACGTGCGGGTTACGGAAGTAACCTGTCAATAAAGAAACAAGTCAGTAATGACGTCGAGTTAAGAGCTCAAACACTGAATTAACGAGAGTTTGATCCTGGCTCAGGACGAACGCTGGCGGCGTGCCTAATACATGCAAGTGGAACGCACAGATGATACGTAGCTTGCTACAATTATCTGTGAGTCGCGAACGGGTGAGTAACGCGTAGGTAACCTAGCTTATAGCGGGGGATAACTATTGGAAACGATAGCTAATACCGCATAAAAGTGGTTGACCCATGTTAACCATTTAAAAGGAGCAACAGCTCCACTATGAGATGGACCTGCGTTGTATTAGCTAGTTGGTAGGGTAAAGGCCTACCAAGGCGACGATACATAGCCGACCTGAGAGGGTGAACGGCCACACTGGGACTGAGACACGGCCCAGACTCCTACGGGAGGCAGCAGTAGGGAATCTTCGGCAATGGGGGGAACCCTGACCGAGCAACGCCGCGTGAGTGAAGAAGGTTTTCGGATCGTAAAGCTCTGTTGTTAGAGAAGAACAGTGATGGGAGTGGAAAGTCCATCATGTGACGGTAACTAACCAGAAAGGGACGGCTAACTACGTGCCAGCAGCCGCGGTAATACGTAGGTCCCGAGCGTTGTCCGGATTTATTGGGCGTAAAGCGAGCGCAGGCGGTTTGATAAGTCTGAAGTTAAAGGCAGTGGCTTAACCATTGTATGCTTTGGAAACTGTTAAACTTGAGTGCAGAAGGGGAGAGTGGAATTCCATGTGTAGCGGTGAAATGCGTAGATATATGGAGGAACACCGGTGGCGAAAGCGGCTCTCTGGTCTGTAACTGACGCTGAGGCTCGAAAGCGTGGGGAGCAAACAGGATTAGATACCCTGGTAGTCCACGCCGTAAACGCTGAGTGCTAGGTGTTAGGCCCTTTCCGGGGCTTAGTGCCGGAGCTAACGCATTAAGCACTCCGCCTGGGGAGTACGACCGCAAGGTTGAAACTCAAAGGAATTGACGGGGGCCCGCACAAGCGGTGGAGCATGTGGTTTAATTCGAAGCAACGCGAAGAACCTTACCAGGTCTTGACATCCCGATGCTATTCTTAGAGATAAGAAGTTACTTCGGTACATTGGAGACAGGTGGTGCATGGTTGTCGTCAGCTCGTGTCGTGAGATGTTGGGTTAAGTCCCGCAACGAGCGCAACCCTTATTGTTAGTTGCCATCATTAAGTTGGGCACTCTAGCGAGACTGCCGGTAATAAACCGGAGGAAGGTGGGGATGACGTCAAATCATCATGCCCCTTATGACCTGGGCTACACACGTGCTACAATGGTTGGTACAACGAGTCGCAAGCCGGTGACGGCAAGCTAATCTCTGAAAGCCAATCTCAGTTCGGATTGTAGGCTGCAACTCGCCTACATGAAGTCGGAATCGCTAGTAATCGCGGATCAGCACGCCGCGGTGAATACGTTCCCGGGCCTTGTACACACCGCCCGTCACACCACGAGAGTTTGTAACACCCGAAGTCGGTGAGGTAACCGTTAAGGAGCCAGCCGCCTAAGGTGGGATAGATGATTGGGGTGAAGTCGTAACAAGGTAGCCGTATCGGAAGGTGCGGCTGGATCACCTCCTTTCTAAGGAAAAAGGAAGCACGTTTAGCGTCTTATTTAGTTTTGAGAGGTCTTGAAATAAGTCATGAGAACGTTAAGAAACCCGTATGACAATAGGGAACTGACGCAGAGTCGTAGGACTCAAGGAAGTGATTCTTTTTCACTAGGGTTTTAGTTCGAATACAGTTTGGCTTCATACAGACCATTGATAAGAGTATACATATACAAGTACATTTATAGTGTACGGGGCCTTAGCTCAGCTGGGAGAGCGCCTGCTTTGCACGCAGGAGGTCAGCGGTTCGATCCCGCTAGGCTCCATTATCTAGGATACAAAGAGAAGTTTGGGTTACCTAATTTTCTGTATTCTAAGATATATAAGATATAGTTCAAGTAATTGAACACGACCTCATTTTTTAGGAAAAAAGATAAATCTCCTCGTGTGTAAAGCACACATCGTCGATTTCCTATTTTTCTACAAAAATGCCCAACAAGTTGGGACGGTCTTAGTATCTTAATCTTGTCCATTGAAAATTGAATAACTATATCATATTCCGCAATCAAAAAGATTGTAAGAAAGTAACAAGAAATAAACCGAAACGCTGTGATAACGAGTTTAAAAAATAAGGTTAAGTTAATAAGGGCGCACGGTGGATGCCTTGGCACTAGAAGCCGAAGAAGGACGTGACAAACGACGAAATGCTTTGGGGAGCTGTAAGTAAGCAAAGATCCAGAGATGTCCGAATGGGGGAACCCACTAGCTAATGGCTAGTATCCATAACTGTTAAGGTTATGAGAAGGAAGACGCAGTGAACTGAAACATCTAAGTAGCTGCAGGAAGAGAAAGCAAACGCGATTGCCTGAGTAGCGGCGAGCGAAAAGGCAGGAGGGCAAACCGAAGAGTTTACTCTTCGGGGTTGTAGGACTGCGCTGTGGGACGACAAGATTATAGAAGAAGGCCTTGGGAAGGGTCGCCAAAGAGAGTAATAGCCTCGTATTCGAAATAGTCTTTAACCCTAGCAGTATCCTGAGTACGGCGAGACACGAGGAATCTCGTCGGAATCTGGGAGGACCATCTCCTAACCCTAAATACTCACTAGTGACCGATAGTGAACCAGTACCGTGAGGGAAAGGTGAAAAGCACCCCGGGAGGGGAGTGAAAGAGAACCTGAAACCGTGTGCCTACAAGAAGTTCGAGCCCGTTAATGGGTGAGAGCGTGCCTTTTGTAGAATGAACCGGCGAGTTACGTTTATGTGCGAGGTTAAGTTGAAGAGACGGAGCCGAAGGGAAACCGAGTCTTAATAGGGCGTAAGTACGTGGACGTAGACCCGAAACCATGTGACCTACCCATGAGCAGGTTGAAGGTGCGGTAAGACGCACTGGAGGACCGAACCAGGGCACGTTGAAAAGTGCTTGGATGACTTGTGGGTAGCGGAGAAATTCCAAACGAACTTGGAGATAGCTGGTTCTCTCCGAAATAGCTTTAGGGCTAGCGTCGATATGAAGTCTCTTGGAGGTAGAGCACTGTTTGGGTGAGGGGTCCATCCCGGATTACCAATCTCAGATAAACTCCGAATGCCAATGAGATATGATCGGCAGTCAGACTGCGAGTGCTAAGATCCGTAGTCGAAAGGGAAACAGCCCAGACCACCAGCTAAGGTCCCCAAATAACTGTTAAGTGGAAAAGGATGTGGGGTTGCACAGACAACTAGGATGTTAGCTTAGAAGCAGCTATTCATTCAAAGAGTGCGTAATAGCTCACTAGTCGAGTGACCCTGCGCCGAAAATGTACCGGGGCTAAAACAGTTTACCGAAGCTGTGGATTACCGTTAAGGTAATGGTAGGAGAGCGTTCTATGTGTGATGAAGGTATACTGTGAAGAGTGCTGGAACGCATAGAAGTGAGAATGCCGGTATGAGTAGCGAAAGACAGGTGAGAATCCTGTCCACCGTAAGACTAAGGATTCCAGGGGAAGGCTCGTCCGCCCTGGGTTAGTCGGGACCTAAGGAGAGACCGAAGGGTGTATCCGATGGACAACAGGTTGATATTCCTGTACTAGAGTATATAGTGATGGAGGGACGCAGTAGGCTAACTAAACCGGACGACTGGAAGAGTCCGGCTAAGCAGTGAGGTGTGATGTGAGTCAAATGCTTACATCTATAACATTGAGCTGTGAAGGGGAGCGAAGTTAAGTAGCGAAGTTAGAGACGTCACACTGCCAAGAAAAGCTTCTAGCGATACGTATACTCTACCCGTACCGCAAACCGACACAGGTAGTCGAGGCGAGTAGCCTCAGGTGATCGAGAGAACTCTCGTTAAGGAACTCGGCAAAATGGCCCCGTAACTTCGGGAGAAGGGGCGCTGACTGAAGGTCAGCCGCAGTGAATAGGCCCAAGCAACTGTTTATCAAAAACACAGCTCTCTGCTAAATCGTAAGATGATGTATAGGGGGTGACGCCTGCCCGGTGCTGGAAGGTTAAGAGGAGTGCTTAGCGCAAGCGAAGGTATGAATTGAAGCCCCAGTAAACGGCGGCCGTAACTATAACGGTCCTAAGGTAGCGAAATTCCTTGTCGGGTAAGTTCCGACCCGCACGAAAGGCGTAATGATTTGGGCACTGTCTCAACGAGAGACTCGGTGAAATTTTAGTACCTGTGAAGATGCAGGTTACCCGCGACAGGACGGAAAGACCCCATGGAGCTTTACTGCAGTTTGATATTGAGTATCTGTACCACATGTACAGGATAGGTAGGAGCCATAGAAGTCGGGACGCCAGTTTCGATGGAGGCGATGTTGGGATACTACCCTTGTGTTATGGCTACTCTAACCCGGATAGGTGATCCCTATCGGAGACAGTGTCTGACGGGCAGTTTGACTGGGGCGGTCGCCTCCTAAAATGTAACGGAGGCGCCCAAAGGTTCCCTCAGATTGGTTGGAAATCAATCGCAGAGTGTAAAGGTATAAGGGAGCTTGACTGCGAGAGCAACACCTCGAGCAGGGACGAAAGTCGGGCTTAGTGATCCGGTGGTACCGTATGGAAGGGCCATCGCTCAACGGATAAAAGCTACCCTGGGGATAACAGGCTTATCTCCCCCAAGAGTTCACATCGACGGGGAGGTTTGGCACCTCGATGTCGGCTCGTCGCATCCTGGGGCTGTAGTCGGTCCCAAGGGTTGGGCTGTTCGCCCATTAAAGCGGCACGCGAGCTGGGTTCAGAACGTCGTGAGACAGTTCGGTCCCTATCCGTCGCGGGCGTAGGAAATTTGAGAGGATCTGCTCCTAGTACGAGAGGACCAGAGTGGACTTACCGCTGGTGTACCAGTTGTCTCGCCAGAGGCATAGCTGGGTAGCTATGTAGGGAAGGGATAAGCGCTGAAAGCATCTAAGTGCGAAGCCCTCCTCAAGATGAGATTTCCCATAACGTTAAGTTAGTAAGAGCCCTGAGAGATGATCAGGTAGATAGGTTAGGAGTGGACGTGTGGTGACACATGGAGCGGACTAATACTAATAGCTCGAGGACTTATCCAAAAGATGAAACCAGTCGCTATTGACAGCTTAAGGAATTCTTGTTAGACTATAGTTATTCAATTTTGAGTGGAGAAGACTCGTAAGTTAAGTGACGATAGCCTAGGAGATACACCTGTACCCATGCCGAACACAGTAGTTAAGCCCTAGAACGCCTGAAGTAGTTGGGGGTTGCCCCCTGTGAGATACGGAAGTTGCTTAGCTTAGATCCGCCATAGCTCAGTTGGTAGTAGCGCATGACTGTTAATCATGATGTCGTAGGTTCGAGTCCTACTGGCGGAGTTTGGCTCTATGTCAACTATAGTGGGTTGACTAACAACGGACATTTAGAGAGGATCAGTTTGGTGCTCTCTTTTTTGTGTACTCAAAAAGCTCTATGATTTCCACAGTGGACTTACCTATTCCAGATGGTATAGAGCCTTGCTTTTTAGGGGATAGTATGGTAGGATAGTAATAGTTAAGAAAAGCACCCTTAGCTCAACTGGATAGAGTACCTGACTACGAATCAGGCGGTTAGAGGTTCGACTCCTCTAGGGTGCATAGCAAGGCAACAGGACATTTCTGTCCTGTTGTTTTTTTGTTTGTCTCCTTATAATAAGGCTACTAAGCATGAAAAGGAGAAAGTATAATGACTGATGATTTAGTGAGGTTGTTTGATAAGATCAAGCCTATTATTATGAAGCTAAGACAGCATTATTATATTCAGCTGTGGGAGCTAGATGATTGGTTACAGGAGGGGCGGTTGATCTTGTATCGGTTATTGGTCACTTATCCAGAATTGATAGAGGATGAGGAGAAGCTATATCGTTATTTTAAGACCAAGTTTTCCTCTTATTTGAAGGACGTGTTGCGGCAGCAGGAGAGTCAGAAGCGTCGGTTTCATAAGATGGCTTATGAGGAGATTGGGTCGGTAGGCCATGCGATACCAGCAGGTGGTTTGGGAGTAGATGATTATGTGGCTTATCAGTTGATTGTGAAGGAGGTTGAGGAGCGATTGACAGAGGGTGAGCTGTCGCAGTTTCGGGCTTTGATCAGGGGAGAGCGGTTTGAGGGGAGACGGGCCTTGCTTCGCAAGATAGGACCTTACTTTCAGGACTTTACTGGTGAGAAATAAAAGGGGTTACCGGAACGAGATTGAAAGGCTTACTGTGCAGGGAGATGGCTAGACTGTGATGGATCTTGTGCATCTTTGAGAATGCTGGCTGTTGTATCAATTGATAAGGCAAATCTTGATCTGTGGAGAGCTTGGCGAGTTTATCATGTCAGAAATGGCTTATTAAACTCGGTGCTCTGCTGCTATATTTATTTAGATCTGGTAGAAATTATACATATGTCTCACTTTTGAAGTCTATCTGTTTTTAGCAAGTGCTTAATCGCTTGTTGTTAATCTTAGCTGAGGTGAAAACTGGTTTTCTTTTCCTCAATAAGGTAAAGCTAGAGTTTATGATAGCTGTGAGCATATTAAGTCGTTACTACCGATGCTTAATCTTGATAGTTTTAGATCATCAAAACAGCTCATAGGCTAGGAGTACTGTCTAGCTTGTGAGCTGTTTTTGAAGCTTGGTGTTAACAAGAGATGTTATATGGAGCTTTACAGGGGTCGATCAGGGCTAAAAAAGGTTTGATATAAGGCTCTAATGGCCTTTTTTTCATCGGTGCTATTGATGACAAACATGACAGATACCTCACTTGAGCCTTGGGAAATCATAGCAATATTGATATGATGTTCAGATAGAGCCTTTGTTGCGGCAGATGTGACACCAATATGACTTTTCATGTTTTCACCGACTATCATGATAATAGAAAGGTTCCTGGTGATGGACACCTCATCAACCTCTAATTGCTGGACAAGTCTGCGAAGGATTTCTTCTTCTTTGATGGGGGTCAATTCTCTTTCTCTAAGTACAATTGATAGGTCATCAATACCTGTAGGCATGTGCTCCCATCTGATATTGAGGTCCTCTAATATCTGAAGGAGCTTGCGCCCAAATCCAATTTCTCTGTTCATGAGGTATTTAGATAGGTTAATGCTGACAAAGTGATCATCACCTGATATACCGACAACGGGATTGGATTTCCTCTGGTGCTCAAGAACAATTGTTGTACCTGGGTGGCTGGGATTGTTAGTGTTTTTGATGACGATTGGGATTTTCCCTCGGTAAGCAGGGATTAATGCTTCATCATGGAGGACAGAAAAGCCAGCATAGGCTAACTCGCGCATTTCTCTGTAGGTTAATTCAGTGATCGTCTGTGGCTGCTTAACAACACCAGGGTGGGCAGCAAAGATGCCATTGACATCTGTAAAATTTTCATAGCTGTCAGCTGTGACTCCTGCTGCAATAATGGAGCCGGTAATATCAGAGCCACCACGTGAGAAGGTACAAATCTGGTTTTCATTTGTCACACCAAAGAATCCAGGAATAACAAGAATGTCATCATGATCCTTTAAGGCCTCTAGCTTATCGTAACTGATTGGAAGAAGACGTGCATGCTGTGGCTCACTGCTTACGATTAGACCTGCATCTTTGGGGTGGAGATAGCTTGCAGTTAAGCCATTTGCCTTGAGGTAGGCAGCTACTAGCTTAGCATTATTGTCCTCACCGGCCGCAAGAAAGGTATCGTATAAATAGGGATTATGTTCTTTTGGAAGCCGTGCCAATTGCTCTAAGGAAGCTTTAATTTGGGTGATGATTTTGCTATCTAGAGTTAGGTCATTACAGATTTGTTGGTAACGATTGATAATCCATTCCAAATGCTTGTGATAATGACGGTCTGAGACGTAGGCTTTGTAATAAGCAATGAGTGCATCAGTCACCTTTGTGTCTGTAGGGGATCGTTTGCCTGGTGCGGAGACAACGATGATTTTACGCTCAGGATCGTCCTTGATAATAGCCAAGACCTTTTCTAACTGCTGGGCAGATGCTAAGGAGCTGCCGCCAAATTTTGTTACCTTCATTTGCTCTCCAGTCTACTTATTGAATATTAGAGAAATTATAGCAGAAAAGCTAGTCCTTGTCAGTAGCCTTTTTTTGCCTGTTGGCGTCAAATCAAGCTTGATTATCAAAGCTAATCGAAAACTGTATGGGGACAAAAGCCGTAAATGCTCTTTTCTGATGGCTGGAAGAAATGGTAGAATAATAGCATGACAAGATATAAAGCAATTATTTCCTACGATGGGACCTTATTTTCTGGTTTTCAGAGACAAAGTCAGGCACGTACGGTACAAGAAGAGATTGAAAAGACCCTGCAAAAATTGACAGGTGGTCAAGGGATACAGATTCATGGAGCTGGTAGAACAGATGCAGGTGTGCATGCTTATGGTCAAGTGATTCACTTTGATTTGGAGCAAAAAAGAGACCCTGAAAAGCTTCGCTTTGCACTTGATACCCAGACACCAGATGATATTGATGTGATCAGTCTGGAGATTGCAGCAGATGATTTTCACGCTCGCTACCATAAGCATTTCAAAACCTATGAATTCTTAGTGGATATTGGTCGTCCTAAAAATCCTATGATGCGCCATTATGCGACCCATTACCCTTATCCCTTAGATATTGCGAAAATGCAGGCTGCGATTAAGGATTTGGTTGGGACGCATGATTTTACAGGCTTTACAGCTGCGGGAACCTCTGTTAAAAATAAGGTTCGTACCATTACAGCAGCTACCCTCACTCAGGACCCTAAAACTGGTTTTCTTGTTTTTACGTTTTCAGGGAATGGCTTTCTTTATAAGCAGGTTAGAAATATGGTTGGGACCTTGCTTAAGATCGGCAATGGTCGGTTGCCCATTGAACAAATCAGGCTCGTTTTAGAGAGTAAGAATCGGCAGCTAGCTGGACCGACAGCGGCTGGTAATGGTCTTTATTTGAAGGAAATCATTTATGAAGAATAAGGTATTAACGATTGCTGGGAGTGATATATTCAGCGGTGGTGGTTTGCAGGCTGATTTGGCAGTGCTTCATCAGCTCGATAGCTTTGCATTTTTAGCTATCACCTGCTTAACAAGCTGTGATGCTAAAGGTTTCAGCATTCACCCTGTTGCGACTGATTTGCTGGCAAAGCAGTTGTCTAGCTTAGCAGCTATTCCTTTTCAGGCAATCAAAGTTGGTCTTTTGCCAAGACCTGAAATAGCAGAGCAGGTGGCCCTGTTTTTAGAGCTAAAAAAGGATATCCCTGTTGTTTTAGATCCTGTTTTAGTATTTAAGGAAAATCAAGATCAGACAGTTGTGGAAATGACACAGGCTTTGCGCTCTCTTTTTCCCTTAACAGCAGTGATTACTCCCAACCTAAGAGAAGCAGAACGCTTGGCAGGGCTTGCTATTAATAGCAGGGAGCAAATGGTAGAAGCGGCAAAAAAGCTTTATGAGATGGGGGCTAAGAGGGTTGTGATCAAGGGTGGGAATCGTTTTGATCAACGAGTTGCCCTAGATCTATTTTATGACGCAAAAACCCTGTGCTTTTTAGAAAAGCCAGTCTTGGCCAAACAAAACAGTGGGGCTGGCTGTAGCTTTGCAGCTGCAATTGCTGCTTATTTAGCTAAGGGATATTCACCGCTTAGGGCTGTTGAGCAGGCTAAAGACCTTGTTTTTGAAGCCATTCAACAGTCAAATGATTATGGAGTTGTCTTATGATAAATATGAAACAGACAAGAGAGCTAGCTCTTGTGTCTATCTTGACTGCCCTGACAGTTGTCCTGGGCAGGTTTGTGAGTATTGCCACGCCGACAGGTTTTTTAAGTCTTTTAGATGCAGGGGTGTATGTGACTGCCTTTTCTCTTGGGAAAAAGGAGGGTATGCTTGTTGGGGGCTTATCAGCTTTTTTGCTTGATTTGATCTCAGGTTACCCCAATTGGATGCTGATTAGTCTTGTTGCTCATGGGGCTCAGGGCTACTTAGCAGGCTTGCCTGGCAGGCATCGCTTTCTTGGCGTGGGCCTTGCTTCTGTGATAATGGTTGGTCTGTATTTTCTTGCAGCTATTCCAATGTATGGTATGGGCGCTGCTATTTCAGAAATTTCGGGGAATGCTGCTCAAAATACCCTTGGCATAGGTGTAGGCTATCTGCTGTATTTAGGGGTCAAAAAACAGCTGGTCAAAGTGTCAGATGATTAAGCAGGTGATTCAATGAATTTAAAAGTATTGAGAGAAGAAGCACGCTCTATCTTGCTTGATATTGTGGAGCGTAGTGCTATCAAAAAGGGCAACTGTTTGTCTTAGGGCTGTCCTCTAGCGAGGTACTTGGTGGTCGTATTGGCCAGCATTCTAGCTTAGAGGTGGGCGAGGTTATTGTGAAGCTTATATTGGAGGAATTGTCGTTCAGAGGGATTCATTTAGCGGTTCAGGGGTGTGAGCACATTAATCGTGCCTTGGTATTAGAAGAAAGTGTTGCTGAAGAATATCGGCTAGAAATAGTCAATGTGCTGCCTAGCTTGCATGCTGGAGGAAGTGGTCAATTAGCAGCCTTCAAATACATGAAGCAGCCAGTTGAGGTTGAAGCCATTGCTGCTCATGCAGGCCTTGACATTGGAGATACCTCAATTGGTATGCATGTTAAGCGTGTACAGGTGCCGCTTGTGCCTATTCAGCGAGAGCTTGGTGGTGCTCATGTGACTGCCTTAGCAAGTCGGCCCAAATTAATTGGTGGTGTAAGAGCCAGGTATCAGCCTGATCCTATTCGGAAATAAGAGCCAAAAGAAATAGCCCTATCTAGCAGTCTAAGTCTGATGACCTGGCTGCGGGATAGGGCTTTTGTATGCTAAGAAAGCAATGGTTTTTACTGCTAGGCTAAGGGTGATATGGCAGATGCAGTTGGTAGCTTGATACCCTCCCTTAGTAAGGCCTCTTGATAGAGCTTATAAAAGCTATAGTAAATCGTAAATTGCTGCCCATTTTCAGTAAAAATGCTAACGCGAAAGGTGAATTGTCCGTTGGGATTGGTTTGTGGTCCTAGAATGTTGGGCTGTCCGACAATTTGTGGGAAATTTGGCACCTCTCGCTTATTGACAGCCTTGATGATTTGGGTCACATGCTCTAGATCGGTTGAGGAATAAAGTGGAATATCGATCAAAGCTCTCATATTGCCGCGTGATTTGTTGCTAACAACTGTAATATTGCGGTTGGGAATAAAATGTAGTGTGCCATCAAAGCCTCGCACCTGAGTGGTTCGAATACCAACGCTGGAGATGGTTCCTTCAATGCCTGCAATGGTGACGGTGTCTCCTACTTCAAATTGATTTTCAAACAGAATAAAAAAGCCATTGACCACATCAGACAAGAAGCCTTGAGCCCCAAGCCCAATAGCAACACCAGCAATTCCTGCTCCTGCTAAAAGACTAGATACTGGAATACCAAGTAGGCTCAAAATCCAATAGATGAGAAGAAAATAGAAAACATAATTTAGGGTGTTGTGAAGGAGCTTGGATAAGGTTTTTTTCCTTGCTTCAGTTTGTCTTGAATAGGAAAATGACTTGGCGATTGCCTTTTCAAATAAAGCTGTCGTGATTTTTTTGAAGATCACAAAGAAAATCAATAATAAGGTGATTGACACTAATTTAGAAAACACAAGCACCATGATATTTTCTAGGTGTAGCTGATTAAAGTATGTTAATATAAACGTCATGGCAACTCCTTTCTATCGTAGCTAGTTTACCAAAAAAAGTCCTGGTTGAAAATAGATCACCAAACATTATCAAGAAGAGTAATGGCTTCTTGTTTATGTTTTATTGAGGTTTTTCTGACGAAGGAAACAAAGCTCTGTGCAATTGGTTGCGTAGGTCTGCAAATAAATGACATTAACATGTGCAAAAGATTAGAGCGAATGAGTCTGATTATGAGATAAATAAAAGGCAAATACTTATGCAACATTATTTTGATTGGTTTTAGAGGCTTTAGCAAAGGAAATAAAAATTAAAAAAATCACTAATTTTTTGCTAAAAATGGTATGCATACCGAAATTTATATGTTATACTTCTCTCATAGGTCCTATTTTTGTTTGCAAACAGTACAGAGAATCATCTTATTTTTTTAAGCGCCAACGAAAGCGATTTCGCAGAAAGAACGGAGTTTACATATGGTAACACATAAGACAAAAAGATTTCTCAAAGCTCTATCAGTGACCAGCTTGACCCTTGGCTTGGTACTTTCAGGCTTGGCTCCTCTAGCCCCAGCTAACCTTGCTAGTGCTCAGGAGGTGCAGTCCGATAATCAACCGGTAGCCATGAAGGACGGAGCTATTTTACATGCTTGGTGCTGGTCCTTTAACACCATCAAAGAAAACATGAGTGCCATTAAGGAAGCTGGCTACACTAGTATTCAAACCTCACCTATTAATGCTGTCATTGAAGGAGCTGGCGGTAGTAAGGACTTGAAAAACTGGTATTACCATTATCAGCCAACAGACTATACTATCGGGAACTACCAATTAGGAACAGAAGAGGAATTTAAGGCAATGGCTCAGGAGGCTGATAAATATGGGATCAATATTATTGTTGATGCTGTTTTGAATCATACAACCTCTGAGATTAAGGCAGTTAGCCCTAAGATCACAGCCATAGATAACTGGACACATGGAAATGACAAAATCGTCAACTTCAACGATCGTTATCAAATAACCCAAAAATCCTTGCTAGGACTTTATGATTTCAACACGCAAAATCGAGCTGTCCAAGAATACATGCTGAATTATCTAAAACGAGCAGTAGCTGATGGAGCAGATGGCTTTAGGTATGATGCTGCAAAGCATATCGAATTACCAGGTGAGCATAACAGCGATTTCTGGAAGGTTATTCTTAACAATGGTGCTAAATTCCAATATGGAGAAATTTTACAGGGTGATGCTTGCAACGAAGCAGGCTATGGCAATATCATGGGAGTGACAGCGTCAAACTATGGTAAGCTAATCCGTAAAGTGCTAGGTCAAGGCTATGTGAAAGATTGGGATTTGGTGAATTTCCAAGTGCATGGCGTTTCAGAGGACAAGTTAGTCACTTGGGTAGAATCTCATGATACCTATGCTAACGATGATGAAGAGTCTACCAAGCTAACAGATGAGGACATTAAGCTTGGCTGGGGAATTATTGCTGCTCGTAATGAGGGAGCACCGCTCTTCTTTTCACGTCCTCGTGGCGGTGGCGGCCAAAATGGACGCTTCCCTGGAGAAAGCCAAATTGGTGATGCCGGCAGTGACTTGTTTAAGGATCCAACCATTGTTGCGATTAATCAATTCCGCAATAGGATGAATGGTCAATCAGAATATATTCGCAATCCTGGTATGGACCAAGGTCTAGTCATGATTGAACGCGGTCAAAAGGGTGCTGTTATCACCAACCTAACCATCGTTGATAAAGACTTTTCTTCTACAACAACCCTAGCTGACGGTGACTACAAAGACGCAGTGACTGGCACAGTTTATCATGTTTCCAATCACAACATTACCGGTCATCTAGCTAAGAAATCAGTAGCTGTCCTACTTCCAGCGTAACTATCTGGCTTACAGATTAAGGACTGTTTGGACTCTGGGACAAAAAGAGTTGCATGTTAAAAAGTCTTAGCTAATGTATTTTATTACCCAGTCTAAATAATTAAAAAGCGAACAAGACTAGTTTTTGGGATCTCAGAAAACAAGTCTTGTTCGTTTGTTTTATTTTGGAGGCAGACTTTTGTTCCAGTCTCTTTTTCTTTGAAGCTGATGAGGTTTTTGGTAATGGTTCAGTTAAGAGTCTGATATTTGGAAACCCTGTCCCTACTTTCACGCATAAAAACTTTAAAAACACTTGGTAATATGATAGAATGAGGTGTATCTAAATTATTTTAAGGAGAAATGACTTAATGTCTACATCATTTGAGAACAAAGCTACAAATCGTGGCGTGATTACATTTACCATTAGTCAAGATAAAATCAAGCCCGCTCTTGATCAAGCTTTTAATAAAATTAAAAAGGATTTAAATGCACCAGGCTTCCGTAAGGGTCACATGCCTCGTCCTGTTTTTGATCAAAGATTTGGTGAAGAGGTTCTTTATGAGGAGGCCTTGAATATTGTGCTGCCAGCAGCCTATGAAGGTGCTGTTGCAGAGCTTGAGCTTGATGTTGTTGCACAGCCAAAAATTGATGTGGTTTCTATGGAAAAGTGTCAAGAATGGACACTTACTGCAGAGGTTGTCACAAAACCAGAGGTTAAGCTTGGTGATTACAAAGACCTTACTGTTGAGGTTGAGGCTTCAAAAGAGGTTACTGATGAGGAGGTTGACGCAAAGGTTGAGCGCGAGCGCAACAATCTTGCTGAGCTGGTTGTCAAAGAAGAAGCAGCAGTAGAAGGTGACACAGTTGTTATTGATTTTGTAGGCTCTGTTGATGGAGTTGAATTTGATGGCGGCAAAGGAGACAATTTCTCACTTGAGCTTGGCTCAGGACAATTTATTCCAGGCTTTGAGGAACAGCTAGTTGGCGCTAAGGCTGGTGACACTGTTGAGGTTAATGTAACCTTCCCAGAAAATTATCAAGCTGAAGATCTTGCAGGTAAGGCTGCTAAGTTTGTGGCAACTGTTCATGAGGTAAAGGCAAAAGAAGTACCTGAGCTTGACGATGAGCTTGCAAAGGATATTGACGAGGAAGTTGAAACACTTGATGAGCTAAAGGCTAAGTATCGTAAAGAGCTTGAGGCTTCAAAGGAAGCAGCTTATGATGACGCTCTAGAGGGTGCTGCTATTGAGTTAGCTGTTGAGAATGCTGAAATTGTGGAATTACCAGAGGAAATGGTTCATGACGAGGTTCACCGTTCCGTTAATGAATTTATGGCTAGCATGCAGCGTCAGGGCATTTCACCTGATATGTACTTCCAGCTAACTGGCACAAGTCAAGAAGATCTTCACAAGCAGCATGAAGCAGAGGCAGACAAGCGTGTCAAAACTAATCTCGTTATTGAGGCTATCGCAAAGGCAGAGGGCTTTGAAGCTTCAGACGATGAGATTGAAAAAGAAATTAACGACCTTGCAGCTGAGTATAGCATGCCAGTTGAGCAGGTTCGCTCATTGCTTTCAGCTGATATGTTAAAGCATGACATTGTTATGAAAAAAGCTGTAGAAGTGATTACAAGCTCAGCAAAAGCAAAATAAGCTGTTATGATATAGACAAGCAAGACTAAGCAAGCACTTGGTCTTGTTTTGCTGTTGCTTCATGGTTTAAAGGCAAACAGTTAACACTTCTCTTTGAAATGCTTCTGTTATCGCGTTTAGGAGCAATCAAGCTGGTTGCTGCTAGGCTTTGTTCTTGCTGGCTGAGAAGTGGGTAAAAGAATACTGTTCTTCCCTGATAAAAGCTTTGACGAATCGGTATTTTTAGCGTAAAATAGGGGAGAATGATAAAATAAGGAGAACTGCCTTGAAATTAGATGTATTTGCAGGACAAGAAATAAGCGAACTTTCTATGATTGAAGTTGCTCGTGCTATTTTAGAAGAGCGTGGTCGCGATAATGACATGTATTTTAGCGATTTGGTTAATGAGATTCAAAATTACCTAGGCAAGTCTGACGCTGATATTCGATATGCTTTACCATTTTTTACACTGATCTCAATACAGATGGTAGCTTTATTCCACTTGGTGAAAATAAATGGGGTCTACGTTCATGGTATGCTATTGATGAGATTGATGAGGAAATCATCACCCTAGAAGATGAAGAAGACGGCGCACCAAAACGCAAGAAGAAACGTGTCAATGCCTTCATGGACGGTGATGAGGACGCTATTGACTATAGCGCTGATGATCCAGAGGATGAGGATTTTGTTCGTGAATCATCTGATATTGAATATGACGAGGAAGATCCAGACGATGAAAAATCTGAAGTAGAGTCCTACGATTCAGAGCTCAATGAAATCATTCCAGAGGACGATTTTGAAGAGGTTGACCTCAATGAAGAGGACGAAGAAGATGAGGAAGAGGAGGAATAGCAGGAGTATCGCTAGCCTCTAAAAGCAACAGTAATATTTGACAAATGTCCTCTTATAGTTTATATTATTAATCGGGCACCTCTTTAAGAGGTCAGGTAAGCTCCCTAGTTAATAGGGGGCTATTTTTGTTTTAATAACTTAGCCTTGGTTACTGGTCTCATGGCTTAGCCTTATGGGAAGCTTAGCCCCCAATCGTTACTAGCTAAAGTAGGACGATCTTTTAAAAATAAAAACGAGTTAGTCAGGCTTAACTCAAAAGGATAAAGGAGTGTTATGACAAAGTACATTTTTGTAACTGGCGGAGTGGTCTCATCAATCGGAAAAGGTATTGTAGCGGCTAGCCTTGGACGTTTATTGAAAAATCGTGGCCTAAAGGTAACGATTCAAAAATTCGACCCTTATATTAATATCGATCCTGGGACAATGAGCCCTTATCAGCATGGGGAGGTCTATGTCACTGATGATGGTGCAGAGACTGACTTGGATCTTGGTCACTACGAACGGTTTATTGACATTAATCTTAATAAATACTCAAATGTGACAACTGGTAAAATCTACAGTGAGGTGCTTCGTAAGGAGCGTAAGGGTGAATACCTTGGAGCGACTGTTCAGGTTATTCCACACATTACAGATGCCTTAAAGGAGAAGATCAAGCGCGCAGCTACGACCACAGATTCTGACGTGATTATTACCGAGGTTGGTGGAACTGTGGGAGACATTGAGAGTCTGCCATTCTTAGAAGCGCTTCGTCAAATGAAGGCAGATGTCGGCTCTGAAAATGTGATGTATATTCACACAACCCTACTGCCTTATTTAAAAGCAGCAGGCGAGATGAAAACAAAGCCGACACAGCACTCTGTTAAGGAATTACGCGGCTTAGGCATTCAGCCGAATATGCTTGTCATTCGTACTGAGGAGCCTGTTGAGCAGGGGATAAAAAATAAGCTGGCGCAATTTTGTGATGTTAACCCAGAAGCCGTTATTGAATCTCGTGACGTGGAGCATTTGTATCAAATTCCACTGAATTTGCAGGCTCAATCAATGGATCAAATCGTCTGTGATCACTTGAAGCTAGACGTGCCTCAGGCAGATATGACAGAATGGTCAGCTATGGTTGATAGAGTGATGAACCTCAAGAAAACGACAAGGATTGCTTTGGTTGGGAAATATGTTGAGCTTCCAGATGCGTATTTGTCTGTTGTGGAAGCCCTAAAGCATTCTGGCTATGCTAATGACACTGCTATTGAGCTTGATTGGATTAATGCTAATGACCTGACAGCTGAAAACGCTAAGAAGCTGCTTGGGCAGGCTGATGGCATTATCGTTCCTGGCGGCTTTGGTCAGCGTGGAACAGAAGGAAAAATTCAAGCCATTCGCTATGCGCGTGAGCATGATGTGCCGATGCTGGGCATTTGCTTAGGCATGCAATTAACCTGTGTTGAGTTTGCTCGTCATGTCCTAGGCATGGAAAAGGCCAATTCGTTTGAGCTGGATCCAGATACTGCCTATCCAATCATTGATATTATGCGTGATCAAATTGATATTGAGGACATGGGAGGAACATTACGTCTGGGGCTATACCCATGTAAGCTAAAAGCTGGCTCAAGAGCTGCAGCAGCCTACAATAACCAAGAGGTGGTGCAGCGCCGTCACCGCCACCGTTACGAATTTAACAATAAATTCCGTCAGGACTTTGAAGCAGCAGGCTTTGTTTTCTCAGGTGTTTCGCCGGACAATCGTTTGGTAGAGATTGTAGAATTACCAGAGAAGAAATTCTTTGTGGCAGCCCAATACCATCCAGAGCTGCAAAGCCGTCCTAATCGTCCTGAAGAGCTATACACTGCCTTTGTTACAGCAGCAGTGAAAAATAAAAACCAAAGCCTTTAAGTCTAGTATGACGTAAGAGGCTATCCTTGAGCCTTATTTAGGTGCTGAGAGTTAGCAGCTTTGATAGGCTTATTAAGTCTTTGAGTGGCTGATGAGATGATGACATCAGCCACTTTTAATATAGCAAAAAGCACCATTTTACCTCTTATCAAATGCTGTCAGCGGACTTCCTCTTGATCTGGTCAAAGCTATTTTGAAGGTAGCTTGTATATTCTTTAAACTATTGAGCTTCAATTCCTGCGAAAACGCTTTAGCTACTGGCTGGCTTGAGATTTGGCCTTAAGAAGGCAGTAAAAAGGTATCGGTTATTTTTAGCATAAAGCTTTCTTTTTTCCATATTTTCTTGTAGAATAGTCGGTATGAAAACCATTCGATTATCAAAGTATTTTGGCATTTTACTGCTCTTGTTGACCCTGGCTAGTGTGGGAGCTAGCTTTTATTTCTTCCATGTTGCTCAGGTGCGTGAGGAAAAGTCATTTATCAACAATAAAAAACGAACCCCAGACAATCCTTTGTACCCAGCAGAGCTAGCTTTTGACAGCTTGACGCGTGAAAAACGCAGTATCACTAACAGAGGACGTCAACAGGTTGCATGGTATTTGCCTGCCTCGCAGGATACTCATAAGACAGCTATTGTCGTTCATGGCTTTACAAATGATAAAGAGGACATGAAGCCCTATGCCATGCTTTTTCACAGCCTAGGCTACAATGTGCTGATACCAGATAATGAGGCTCATGGTGAGAGTGAGGGTGACTTGATTGGCTATGGCTGGAATGATCGCTTGAACCTACTTGCCTGGATTGATTTGCTCGTTAGCGAGGATAAAGGCAGTCGCATTAGCTTATTTGGCTTATCCATGGGTGCCGCAACCGTTATGATGGCAAGCGGTGAGCAGCTACCTAGTCAGGTTGTCAATATTGTTGAGGATTGTGGCTATACTAGTGTTTGGGACGAATTGAAATTCCAAGCTAAGGCCATGTACAATCTACCAGCCTTTCCCTTGCTGTATGAGGTTTCAGCCCTCTCTAAAATTCGTGCCGGCTTTAGCTATGGTGAGGCTAGCTCGGTGAAGCAATTGGCCAAAAATAAGCTGCCAGTCCTCTTTATTCATGGCGACAAGGATACCTTTGTCCCGACAGAGATGGTCTATCAAAACTATCAGGCAACAAAAGGTCCTAAAGAGCTAATGGTTGTTAAGGGGGCTAAGCATGCCAAGTCCTTTGAGACCAATCCCGACCAGTACAAGGAAAAGATTGCGGCCTTTTTGCAAAAATATGAGAAATAAGTATTGACAGTAAAGCTCCCAGCTGATATAATTTTATATGTTGCTAAAGAGCAAGCGGGGATGGCGGAATTGGCAGACGCGCAGGACTAAGGATCCTGTGACCGCTTTAGGTCGTGTGGGTTCAAGTCCCACTCTCCGCATCGCAGAGGTGAATCTTGGATTCATCTTTTTTTTTATTTCCTGAAAAGACTGCTGCTAGCCAAATGCTCAATTGTGAGCCTGTGATAAGATGAATCGAGAAAACGCTTTAAGCTGATGAGGGGCTGGAAATTTCTTGAAAATTGTGCTAAAATGAACAATGTAAATGGGGTTAACCCAAAATATAAGAGGAGGCTTATTAAAATGCCAATCGTTTCAGCAGAAAAATTTGTCCAAGCAGCACGTGATAACGGCTATGCTGTTGGTGGATTTAACACAAACAACCTTGAATGGACTCAAGCGATCCTGCGTGCAGCAGAAGCTAAACAAGCTCCTGTTCTTATCCAAACCTCAATGGGTGCAGCTAAATACATGGGTGGCTACAAGCTAGCTAAGGTTCTTATCGAAACTCTTGTAGAATCAATGAACATCACTGTACCGGTTGCGATCCATCTTGATCATGGTCACTATGAAGATGCTCTTGAATGTATCGAGGTTGGTTACACTTCAATCATGTTTGACGGTTCACACCTTCCAGTTGAAGAAAACCTTGAGAAAGCACGTGAAATTGTTAAGCTAGCACATGCTAAGGGTGTTTCAGTTGAAGCTGAGGTAGGTACAATTGGTGGTGAAGAAGACGGTATCATCGGTAGTGGTGAGCTTGCTCCGATTGAAGACGCTAAGGCAATGGTTGCTACAGGAATTGACTTCTTGGCTGCAGGTATTGGTAATATCCATGGCCCATACCCAGAAAACTGGACTGGTCTTGATCTAGATCACTTGAAGAAATTGACTGATGCTGTACCAGGCTTCCCAATCGTGCTTCATGGTGGTTCAGGTATTCCTGATGACCAAATTCAAGCAGCTATCAAGCTTGGTGTTGCAAAGGTTAATGTTAATACAGAGTGTCAAATTGCATTTGCTAACGCTACTCGTGCCTTTGCGCGTGATTACGAAGCAAACGTTGCAGAATACGATAAGAAAAAACTCTTTGACCCACGTAAATTCTTGGCAGATGGTGTTAAGGCGATCCAGGCTTCTGTTGAAGAACGTATTGATGTCTTTGGCTCAGCAAACAAGGCTTAATGACTGCTAAACGTGATTAAATCAGGGTTTATCCGCAAGGATAGGCCTTTTTATAGTTCCTTCGCCTAATCCCCTTGCCGATAAAGAATAGCCCTACTTGAGCGATTATGTCTTTGTTTTTGAGGTGTGTGCTAGCAGATGTCTGTGGTAAGGGCTGCTCTGCTATGACTGGAAGGATCTTGAACGTTCTTGAGAAAAACGCTTTGTACTATCCAAACATTACCAAGCCTGTGCTGAAATAGGTGACTCATGATATGCTTGCTGAAGTAGAACCTTTGACACTATCAGCTTCTGCTGCGCAAATGTCTCCTTATTTATCGACCCTATTAGTTTAAGGTGAGCTGAGACAGCTATTACTAAGGCTTCATTCGGTAGCTGTCTATGCCTCTCTGGTTTAGAGAGCTTTTGATGAGATCACAGGTGGTGAGAATAAAAGGAATTTTGTCATGTAGCATCTTATTTGTTGGGTTTAGTTAGGTCAACTATTCATAGCTTTATTTTTACTTATTTCTAATACAATACTTTTTATTTTACAATATAGTTATATTTTAGTATGGTTTGGTTAGAAAAATAAAAAGGAGGACTCGCTATGGCAGATCTAAGTATTTCAAAAAAGTCTCTTTTAAAGGGCCTTGGACTACTATCTGTTTGTCTTGGTTTAGCAGTCGGTACTAGCCGGACAGCTTTTGCGCATGTATCAACCTTTTATTGGAATAGGTCCTGGTACCTGTCTCAGCAAAATAAAGGCACTGATGAAGAGGTTGAACAAAAAAAGAAGGAATTAATCAAGAAGATTAAAGATTCTGATTTAGATGGCTTTATTATGGGTAATTATATTGATACCATTAATAGCCACGTTTTTCTCTATAAGCTTTTACACCTTGAAGAGTATATTGATTTTTTAATTGCCCAGTTTGACCACTTCACACCTGAGCAGTTAGAGAAGCGTGATTAGAAATCAGCAATCACGATACTGATCAAGGCTTTCAAGAGGATAAAAGACTAAACAAGAAGCACTCCTCAGGCTAATCTCCCTACTAATGTGGTTGTGTGATGTCTTGTTTAGTCTTTTTTAGTGCATGCTTATAGGATTTCAGCTAGGCAACTACAGCAAAGCCTGTTAAATAACCTCTATTTCTTAGAGTAGTTTTAGCGTTCTAAGAGAAGGCTTTCGAGCTGACAGCAGCCCTTAGACATTTGTGATAGATAGGGTATTATTGATTCTTATAGACCTATTTATAGGAGAGGAGCAAGTGAGTGCTTAGCTATTAAGAGGGACATTTTGCTGCTTAGTGGCTAAGGCCTGCAGATGTAAAAATAGCTTGCCAAAAGGTAAGAGTTGTGATAGACTAGGTAAGTATGTGGTGCTAGCACATCCGTAAACATATTCTACCTAGGAGGAAATAGATTACAATGGCTAAAGTATGTTATTTCACAGGTCGTAAGACTGTATCTGGTAACAACCGTTCACACGCTATGAACCAAACAAAACGTACTGTTAAACCAAATCTTCAAAAAGTTACTATCCTTGTTGATGGTAAACCAAAAAAAGTTTGGGCTTCAGCTCGTGCGCTTAAATCTGGTAAAGTAGAACGCATCTAATCGAAATAAGCCTTAGGGCTTTTTTTCTTAGTCGTTTTCAGAAAAAGCTTAGAAAAGCATGATAGAGGTGACCTTTCTTCGCTTATATCTTTTTACATTGACCTTGAATTATGATAAAATAAGCTGATAAAAACTTTTTGAGGTAGTAACTATGACTGTAAAAATTAATACAAAAGATGGTCTAATTGAGCTATCTGATGACGTTATTGCAACTGTCGTTGGAGGTTCAGCAACGGAAATTTTTGGCGTTGTTGGTATGGCTAGTAAAAGTGCTCTAAAAGATAACTTTCAATCGCTACTTCGCAAAGAAAATTATGCTAAGGGTGTAGTTGTTAAGTCAACGGACATGGGTATTTCAGTTGATGTCTATACTGTTATGAGCTACGGTGTTAAAATTAGTGAGGTATCCAAAATATTCAGGAGCGTGTGAAATTTAACCTTGAGAGTCAGCTTGGGCTTTCTGCGGATATGGTGAATGTTTACGTGCAAAATATTAAAGTTGTAGGAGAAAATTAGTGTCAAATATTACAACAAGCTTATTCCAAGAAATGGTCCAAGCGGCAGCAACTCGTCTTGGTAAACAAGCAGAATATGTCAATTCCTTAAACGTTTTTCCTGTACCAGATGGTGATACAGGGACTAATATGAGCATGACAATGGATAATGGTGCTAAAGAGGTTGCTGATAAGCCGGCTTCAACGGTTGGTGAGGTTGGGCAGATCCTATCCAAGGGTCTCTTGATGGGGGCGCGTGGCAATTCTGGTGTTATTACCTCGCAGCTTTTTCGTGGCTTTGGCCAAAGTATCAAGTCAAAAGAGGAGCTGACAGGTAAGGATTTAGCTCAGGCCTTTCAGATGGGAGTTGAGGTTGCCTACAAGGCGGTGATGAAGCCTGTTGAGGGGACTATTTTGACCGTTTCTCGTGGTGCAGCAACAGCAGCCTTGAAAAAGGCAGACCTTACTGATAATGCCATTGAGGTGATGCAAGCAGCGCTAGATGGTGCAAAAGGAGCCCTTGCAAAAACACCAGACCTGCTGCCAGTTTTAAAAGAGGTTGGTGTTGTTGACTCAGGAGGTCAAGGTCTTGTCTTTATTTACGAGGGCTTCTTGTCTGCCTTAAATGGTGATTATGTAGCTTCTGAGGACTTTAAGGCCACTCCTGCCAATATGTCTGAGATGATTAAGGCTGAGCACCACAAATCAGTTGCAGGTCATGTTGCTACCGAGGATATTACCTATGGCTATTGTACTGAGATTATGGTTGCTCTAAAGCAGGGTCCTACCTATGTTAAAGAATTTAATTATGATGAATTTCAGGGCTATTTGAGTGGGCTTGGTGATTCGCTTTTAGTAGTAAATGATGATGAGATCGTTAAGGTTCACGTCCATACAGAGGATCCAGGGCTAGTGATGCAAGAGGGTCTGAAGTACGGCTCACTGATCAAAATTAAAGTAGATAACATGCGCAATCAGCATGAGGCACAGGTACAAAAAATAGACAATGAGCCTACTAAGGCAGAGGCAAAAGAGTTTGGCCTGATTGCTGTTGTTGCAGGTGATGGCCTGGCAGAGATTTTTAAGGCACAGGGGGTTGACTACGTTATCTCAGGTGGACAAACCATGAATCCATCTACTGAGGATATTGTTAAGGCTATCGAAGCTGTCAATGCTAAGCAGGTGATTATCTTACCAAACAATAAAAACATCTTCATGGCAGCCCAATCAGCAGCCGAGGTTGTGGATATTCCTGCGGCTGTTGTGGAGACACGTACAATTCCACAAGGCTTTACGAGCCTGCTGGCCTTTGATCCTTCAAAAACTTTGGAGGATAATGTAGCTGATATGACAGCAAGCCTGTCTGATGTGGTTAGTGGAAGTGTGACTCTGGCTGTGCGCGATACAACGATTGATGGCCTTGATATTCATGAAAATGACTTTTTAGGAATGGTCGATGGCAGCATTGTAGTGTCAAATCCAGACATGGAAGCTACCCTAAAGACTACCTTTGATCACATGATTGATGAGGACAGCGAAATCGTTACGATCTTCATTGGTGAGGATGGCAGCAGTGAAGTGGCTCAAGGTCTTGCTGATTACCTCGAGGAAACATATGAGGATATAGAGGTTGAGTTGCATCAGGGAGATCAGCCTGTGTATCCATACCTTATGAGTGTTGAATAATGAATAGAACAAAGAGAGGAGTTAGGCAAGGCTTAGCTCCTTTTGTCTTTGGAAGGAAGACTTGACTATTAAGAAGCAATGATTGCAGCCTGTCGTCAGGTGTAGACTTTTAGTGGTCTCTAGCAGCTGTAAAGCCGGCTGATAGACGTTGAGATTTTTATTGACAAAAGACAAAAATGTTTTATAATTGTCTTATAACAATGAGGCAATCATAAAAAGCCGTATAGCTATCCAGCTAGGGCTTTATAAGGAGGAGATTAACATGTTAGAAGCTATTTTGATTATTGGATTTCTGGTGATTGTGATATTATCCATTATGGCAAGCACGCTGTATGTGGTGCGCCAGCAATCTGTTGCTATTATAGAGCGCTTTGGTAAATATCAAGGTACAGCTACTAGTGGTATTCATATTCGATTGCCCTTTGGGATTGACCGCATTGCTGCGCGTGTGCAATTGCGTTTGCTGCAGTCAGAGATTATTGTTGAAACAAAGACCAAGGACAATGTTTTTGTGACGCTAAATGTTGCGACTCAATATCGTGTGAATGAGCAAAATGTGATAGATGCTTATTACAAATTGATCAAGCCAGAGGCTCAAATTAGGTCTTATATTGAAGATGCCTTGCGCTCTTCTGTTCCAAAGCTAACCTTAGATGAATTGTTTGAGAAAAAAGATGAAATTGCCTTGGAGGTGCAGCATCAGGTAGCAGAAGAAATGTCAACCTATGGCTATATTATTGTAAAGACCTTGATTACAAAGGTTGAGCCAGACGCTGAAGTCAAGCAGTCTATGAATGAAATTAATGCTGCTCAGCGTAAGCGTGTGGCAGCACAGGAATTGGCTAATGCTGATAAGATTAAAATTGTAACTGCAGCAGAAGCGGAAGCCGAAAAGGATCGCCTGCATGGTGTTGGTATTGCACAGCAGCGTAAGGCTATTGTTGATGGCTTGGCTGATTCTATTCAGGAATTGAAGGAGGCTAATATTTCACTGAATGAAGAGCAGATCATGTCAATTCTTCTGACCAACCAGTACTTAGATACCCTCAATACCTTTGCTGCAAAGGGTAATCAGACCCTTTTCCTACCAAATACTCTAAATGGTGTTGATGATATTCGCACTCAGGTGCTATCAGCCTTAAAAACAAGATAATATATATTAAGCAAGCTGGTCAGCATCAGCTTGCTTTTTGTATGATGGCTCGTCAATGTTCTTGAAAAGTAAGGCAGTCGTCTTTATTTCACTATTGTCTTAAGCATAATGGCTATTGAAAAATGTTGCTATGTCTGAAATGCTAGCAAGAATCACAGGCTCAAACAGCTTGGAAGCTAGACCAATTGCAATGGGTTGTTTCAATCACCTTTGAAGCTTAGCCGCTAAGAGAGCAAATGAGGGAACAAAGTGAGTTCAAGTGCCGCTTTGTGCTGTGCTAAAAGGTTAGTTTTCTTGGTATCCGGTTGCTTGAAAATGCTGAAGCATGGACCTAAAAGCTGAGTGTAGCATTTCCTAACTGCTACTATTGGCAGCTCTATCAGATGTGTGTGTCCTCAGCTTGTTGATGGTTAACAATGCTTAAAGCTTTCTTTTCTTGGCCATCAAAAAATGATTAAGACGGAGGGATGGTGTCCTAATCATTTTTTATCTGACTTAAATTTGGAGAGATAAAAATAGAATACTATTTTTACCGTAACGTTTGTGCTCGTGAATAATCTTCAGAGCACGTTTTTTAGTTTTAATATTTGGGCTTTTTAGTCTTCTGTAAGCTGACGCGAGGTCAGTTTTTTCGGCCATGCTATCCTCCTACTAAAATATATTATTAACGTTAATAAAGACAGTATAGCACAAAGTTATTAACCAGTAAAGTATTTTGTGTTGAAATTTTAGAATAGAGATCAAGCTTAACAGTTACCGTCTCATTTGAGAAATGATTTTGTAGACCAGTTGCCTTAGCAGCTTTGAAAAAGTAGCAGCACAACCTTCAAAAGGAGGTTTATTATCTGTGCCTGTTGAGGGAAATTGTCCTATAATAGGTCTTTTCTTTGATCTAAAGTAGTCTATATGATCATTATGCTGCTTAGCAGATGTGACTTATCAAAAAAAGCCAATCTAACACCTATGGTTAGACTGGCTTTTAGGCTTATGACAAAAAGCGCTGTAAAAATGCTTTGGTTCGGTCCTGCTTTGGCTGCTCAAAGAGCTGCTTTGGCGTGCCTTCTTCTGCAATGAGCCCCTTATCCATGAAAATGACACGGTCAGAAACATCTCTTGCAAACTCCATTTCGTGAGTGACAATAATCATGGTCAAGCCTGATTTAGCCAGATCTTGCATGGTTTTTAAGACCTCTGCGACCATTTCTGGGTCAAGAGCTGATGTTGGCTCATCAAACAGCATGGCTTCAGGGTTAACAGATAGGGCGCGGGCGATAGCAACACGTTGCTTTTGTCCGCCTGATAGCTGCTTAGGCTTGGCTTGCCAGTATTGCTCGGTCATGCCAACTGCCTTGAGATTTTCCTTGGCGATTTTTTCAGCCTCTGATCGTTCTCTCTTGAGGACAGTTGTTTGAGCTACGATTGCATTTTCTAAAACGTTAAGATTTTCAAAGAGATTGAAGGACTGGAAAACCATGCCCAATTTTTCACGGTAATGGGTCAGGTTGTAGCCTTCTGCAAGCACATTGTCACCATGAAAGAGAATTTCTCCGGCGCTAGGCTCTTCTAATAGGTTGATTGAGCGTAGGAGGGTTGATTTGCCTGATCCAGATGAACCGATGATTGAAATCACCTCTCCTTTATTGACGGTTAGCGAGATGTCCTTTAGGACCTCATTGTTGCCGTAAGATTTTTTTAGGTTTTTAATTTCAATAATGGGATTAGACATTTGGGACCTCCGAAACTTGCATTTGGTTTGCTCCGGTAGTGTAAGTATCAGCATCGAAGCGACGTTCGATATAGCGAAGGATACGCGTTACCGTAAAGGTTAGGACGAAGTAAATAATAGCGATAATGGTAAAGGTTTGGAAGTATTGATAAGTCTGAGTAGCCACTGTATTTCCTGAGAAATATAGCTCAACCACTGAAATGACATTCAAGACAGAGGTATCCTTGATATTGATGACAAACTCATTACCAGTAGCAGGTAGGATATTACGAACCACCTGAGGAAGGACAATCTGACGCATGGTTTGCCCATGAGTAAAGCCAAGGGCTGTTGCTGCTTCAAACTGCCCTTTGTCAACTGCAAAGATACCGCCTCGGACAATTTCACTCATGTAAGCACCTGTGTTGATTGAGACAATAACGATAGCTGCTAGTGTGCGGTCAATGGAAATGCCAAAGGCCTGTGCAGTGCCGTAGTAGATCACCATTGATTGAACAATCATTGGCGTCCCACGAAAGACTTCGATATAGACGTTGAGTAGTCCACCAAAGAGCCTTTGAGCTAGCGCTGCCAATTTGCCTTTAGCCTTTGGTGCTGTACGGTAAATACCAATCAAGAGACCGATGAAAAGTCCTGTGATAGTACCAATCATCGAAATCAGGAGGGTCATGCCTGTCCCGCGAAGGAACTGCTTCCAGTTGCTTTGAAAGATTGACCAGGTTTGCTTGATAAAGGAGGGCTTTGCTTCATCAGCTTTGGGCTCGCTTGGCTGCTGTTGGATCATCTTGTCCATCAAGGCAAGGCGTTCCTTTTGAGAAATGGCATCAAGCACTTGATTGACTGCTGTAAGGCGGTCGTCTCCTTTTTTCATGCCAATGGCAATGGCAGCGTCTGACTCTGAAACGGTAAATCCTTTTGTTAGAGTGATCATTTTAAAGGCTTTGTTGGCAGTCTCGGCTGTCATTGCCTCAGGGCGCTCGGAGATATAGCCATCAATCACTCCAGAGGTTAGAGCCTGGCGCATTTGAGAAAAATCTCCCATTGGTGTTTGAAGCTTTGCCCCCTCTAGCTGTGGTAGCAGGTTGACATGCCACACGCCCTGTTGAGCAGTTACCTTAGCACCTGAAAAATCTTTGATAGAACGAGCCTTGGCATACTTACCATTTGAGGCGACAACAATGACTGGCTCGCTGGTGTAGTAGCTGTTAGAAAAGGCAATTTCTTTTTTGCGCTCTGCTGTTGGGCTCATACCAGCTGCAATTAAATCAATCTTACCTGAGGTCAGAGCCGGAATAAGACCTGTCCACGAGGTTTTCACAACCAATAAGTCTTTGTTTAATGCTTTTGCAATTTTTTTAGCGATTTGCACATCATAGCCATTGGCGTATTGGCTGGTTCCTTCGATAGGAACAGCGCCATTTGACGAATCATCTTGAGTCCAGTTAAATGGAGAGTAAGCCGCCTCCATACCAACTCGTAAATAGTGATCTGCTTGCACAGTACCTATTCCTCCAAGAAAAATAAGTAAGGTGGCCAAGCAGCTAAGGACTAGCTTTTTCATATAGGTCTCCTTTTTTAAAAACGTGTTTAATACTATTCTATAGTAATTTACAAGCTATTTCAATACATTGGTTAAAAGAGGTGATTATTTATTCATAAAACAAGTGAAGAAATGATTAAAAATAAGCTTTTTCTTATGAAGTCACTGATTTATTAACGGTGTCATTTATGGTACAATATGAACAAGCAAAAAAAGCAATACCCCATTGCTGTTGCTTGGTGACTGTGGTTGCGGCTTCTCCGCTGGCAATGGAGGAGGAAGTGGTGTTCTTTTAGGACGGGCTAGATATGAGAGTCTTTGTTAGAAGGAGGGAACATGTTATTTATTGAATTGCTGAAGGCCATCTTCTTTGGTGTTATTGAGGGAGTTACTGAGTGGCTGCCTATTTCCAGTACTGGACATCTGATTTTGGTTCAGGAATTTATCAGACTTCATCAGGATAAGGCCTTTATGGAGATGTTTAATATTGTTATTCAGCTGGGAGCGATTATTGCGGTTATTGTTATTTACTTTGAACGCTTGAACCCTTTTCAGCCTGGCAAGAGCCCACAGCAAATCAGGCTAACCTGGCAGCTGTGGCTTAAGGTTGCTATTGCTTGTATTCCGTCTATTATCATTGCAGTACCACTTGATGATTGGTTTGACGCTCATTTTAATCATATGCTTCCTATTGCTATTGCATTGATTGTTTATGGGATAGCCTTTTTATGGATTGAAAAGAGAAATCAGACACTTGAGCCGCGAGTCGTCAAGCTATCTCGTATGTCCTATAAAACAGCCTTCTTTATTGGCTGCTTTCAGGTGCTTAGCATTATTCCTGGGACCAGTCGTTCGGGAGCAACGATTTTAGGGGCGATTATTCTTGGAGCAAGCAGGACAGTTGCTGCGGACTTTACCTTCTTTTTGGCCATTCCGACGATGTTTGGCTATAGTGGCCTAAAAGCTTTGAAGTTTTTTATTGATGGCAACCATTTGACCCTCTCGCAGCTATTAGTGCTTTTAGTTGCCAGCCTAACAGCCTTTGCAGTCAGTTTGTATGTGATCAAATTGTTAACAGATTATGTTAAAAAGCATGATTTTACAGTCTTTGGGCGGTACCGGATTGTGTTGGGAAGCTTATTGATTGTCTACAGTGTATTTAAGTCACTTTTTTAGAAATCGTCAGGCAGTTTTCCTAGGAAGGCTGCTTTTACTTGCTGTAAGGCTAGTCATAAATTGCGAAATCATAGTATTTCTAGTATAATAAAATGACTACGCCTGCGAGGTATTTTACAATGGAAATGAAACAAATTAGCGAGACAACGCTAAAAATAACAATTAGTATGGACGATTTAGAAGAAAGGGGGATGGAGCTCAAGGACTTCTTGATCCCTCAAGAAAAGACAGAGGAGTTCTTTTATGCTGTCATGGACGAGTTGGGCCTTCCGGACAATTTTAAGGACAGTGGTATGCTTAGCTTTCGAGTGACTCCAAGAAAGGATCGCTTAGATGTTTTTGTGACCAAATCAGACCTCAATAAGGACCTTAATTTTGAGGATTTGGCAGACCTAGGTGATATTTCTCAAATGACTCCAGAGGATTTTTTCAGAAGCTTGGAGCAGTCTATGCGTGAAAAGGGTGATGTCAATGCCCATGAAAAGCTTGAAAAAATCGAGGAGATCATGGAGGACGTGGTTGATGCTACCTTGGCTGAGCAAGCAGATAGTAAGGAAGCTGCTGAGCTTGATGAGCCGACAGAGCCACTTGATTATGTTCACTATGTTCTTGATTTTGCTTCTGTTCGAGACGCTGTTTGCTTTGCTAAGGTGATTGATTTTCCGATCGAGGCTTCTGAATTGTATAAGGGTCCTCGTCATTATCACATGACGATTTTACTTGATGTGCAAAACAAGCCTGCCTACTTTGCCAACGTGATGTATGCCAGATTGATTGAGCATGCTAGTCCTGGAACAAAAACAAGAGCTTATTTGCAGGAGCATGGTTGTCAGCTCATTTTTGATGGTGCTGTTGAGGAGCTGCAAAAAATCAGGTTGGGGTAGGGTATGATGATTTCGTTCACGATAGATGATGTCTTGGTTTTAATTGGTGCCTTGCTGATGTCACTTTTATTAACGCCAATTGTACGTTTTCTAAGCATTAGAGTCGGTGTGGTAGATACTCCAAATGCTAGACGGATTAATAAGGTTCCCATGCCGACTAGTGGAGGCTTGGCTATCTTTACTTCCTTTGTGATTGCGAGTCTGGTACTGATGCCTCTGGCATCAAATGGTGCTCATATTGGCGGGCAAACCTATTTTCAGTATATTTTGCCAGTTGTCTTAGGAGGCTTGGTGGTTACCATAACAGGCTTTATAGACGATGTGTATGAGCTAAGTCCTAAGCTGAAAATGCTGGGAATTGTCATTGGTGCCATTATTGTCTGGGCCTTTACTGACTTTAAATTTGATAGCTTTAAGATTCCTTTTGGTGGACCCTTGCTGGCTTTTGATCCTTTCTTGACCTTCTTTTTAACCGTTCTTTGGATTATCTCAATTACCAATGCGATTAATCTTATTGATGGCTTAGATGGTCTAGTCAGTGGTGTTTCGATTATTAGCTTAGTAACAATGGCTATTGTAGCTTATTTCTTTTTGCCATTGACAAATTTCTTTTTAACCCTGACGATTTTAATCCTGATTGCATCTATTGCTGGCTTTTTTCCCTATAACTATCACCCGGCTATTATTTATCTTGGGGATACGGGAGCGCTTTTTATCGGCTTTATGATTGGTGTGTTATCATTGCAGGGCTTGAAAAATGCAACTGCGGTAGCCGTTGTTACACCGGTTATTATTTTAGGTGTTCCAATTATGGATACGATTGTGGCGATTATTCGTCGAAGCCTGTCTGGAAAGAAATTTTACGAGCCTGATAAGATGCACCTGCATCACCGTCTCTTGTCAATGGGGTTTACACATCGCGGTGCAGTGCTGGTTGTTTACGGTATTGCTATGCTCTTTTCCTTGATCTCTCTTTTGTTGAATGTCTCTAGTCGTATTGGTGGGGTCTTGCTTATCTTGGGACTCTTATTTGCCCTAGAGGTCTTTATTGAAGGTATTGAAATCTGGGGAGAAAAACGAACGCCCCTATTCAACCTCTTGAAGTTTATCGGTAATAGCGATTACCGTCAGACGACGCTTTCAAAATGGAAGCAAAGGAAATGATTTCAGACAAGTAAAAAGCCTGCTGAGGCTTTTTTTGTTATAATGAAGATAATGAAAGCATTAGGCTATTTTCAGGAAAGAAGATACTGAAAGAGCCTAATAGAAATGATGAGGTATACAATGTCAATTCTTGAAATCAACAATTTGCATGTTTCGATAGAGGATAAAGAGATTTTAAAGGGGGTCAATCTAACCCTAAGGACAGGTGAAATTGCTGCTATCATGGGGCCAAATGGAACAGGAAAATCAACACTGTCAGCAGCGATTATGGGCAATCCCAACTATCAAGTGACAGAGGGTGAGATTTTACTAGATGGTGTCAATATTCTGGAGCTAGAGGTTGATGAGCGTGCTAGACTGGGACTTTTTCTAGCGATGCAATACCCGTCTGAGATTCCAGGGATTACCAATGCCGAATTTATGCGAGCCGCTATGAATGCAGGGAAAGAGGACAGGGATAAGATTTCTGTTCGTGACTTCATTACCAAGCTAGATGAGAAGATGGCCCTGCTTGGCATGAAGGAGGAAATGGCAGAGCGCTACCTCAATGAAGGCTTTTCTGGCGGTGAGAAAAAAAGAAATGAAATTCTGCAATTGCTCATGCTAGAGCCTAAGTTTGCGCTGTTAGATGAGATTGACTCAGGGCTTGATATTGATGCCCTAAAGGTGGTGTCAAAAGGGGTTAATGAGATGCGTGGTCAGGCATTTGGTGCGATGATTATTACCCATTACCAGCGCTTGCTTAATTACATCACTCCGGACTTGGTGCATGTCATGATGGATGGTCGGATAGTCCTATCAGGGGATGCTGCACTTGCTATACGACTCGAAAAAGAAGGCTATGCAGGCATTGCTGAGGAGCTAGGCATTGACTATAAAGAAGAGGTCTAAGCTGCAAGGCTGTCTAAGGCTTCGCCATAGCTGTGCTGATTAGTATGTTTGCTGATGATTGAAAAGCTTACCAGAAAAAAGGAAGGATAGATGACAAAAGAAAAGATATTGGCCTTTTCTCAAGCGCATGCTGAGCCTACTTGGCTGCAAGAGCTGCGCTTAAAGGCCTTTGATGTGATGCCACATTTAGAGCTGCCTACTATTGAACGGGTTAAATTTCACCGTTGGAACTTTGGTGATGGTAGCCTGACAGAAAGCACTGCTTTAGGAACTGTTCCAGATTTTATGGCCTTGGGTGATAATCCTAAGCTGGTTCAGGTCGGAACACAGACGGTTCTTGAGCAGCTTCCTATGGAATTGATCGAAAAGGGAGTTGTTTTTACAGACCTTGCTACAGCTCTAGATGAGATTCCCGAGCAGCTTGAGGCTCATTTTGGTTCTGCCTTAGCCTTTGATGAGCATAGACTGGCGGCCTATCATACGGCTTATTTTAACAGTGCGGCTGTGCTATATGTTCCAGATCATGTTGAGATTGAGCAGCCAATTGAAGGGATCTTCTTGCAAGATGGTGATAGTGATGTCCCCTTTAACAAGCATGTGCTCATCATTGCAGGTAAAGAAAGTAAGCTGACCTACCTTGAGCGCTTTGAGTCTATAGGAGACAAGACCCAAGCAGCTAGTGCCAATATTAGTGTTGAGGTCATTGCTCAGGCGGGAAGTCAGATTAAGTTTTCGGCGATTGATCGCCTGGGTGATCAGGTGACAGCCTATATCAGTCGCAGAGGCCGCTTAGATCATGCTGCGACTATTGATTGGGCGCTTGCTCTGATGAATGAGGGCAATGTCATTGCTGACTTTGATAGTGATTTGATCGGTCAAGGCTCACAGGCTGATGTGAAGGTGGTTGCTGCTTCAAGTGGTCGTCAAGTTCAGGGGATTGATACCCGAGTAACCAATTATGGAAAACATACGGTTGGGCATATTTTACAGCATGGGGTTATCTTGGAGCGCGGGACATTGACATTTAATGCTATCGGTCATATCATTAAGGGAGCAAAGGGTGCTGATGCCCAACAAGAAAGTCGTGTCCTAATGCTGTCAGATCAGGCTCGCTCTGATGCCAATCCTATTCTCCTGATTGATGAAAATGAGGTAACAGCAGGCCATGCCGCCTCTATCGGTCAGGTGGATCCTGAGGACATGTATTATTTAATGAGTAGAGGACTAGACCAAGAGACTGCTGAGCGTCTTGTTATTCGAGGTTTTCTAGGTGCGGTAGTGGCAGAAATCCCTGTGCCGTCGGTTCGTCAGGATATTGTTACTGCCTTAGATGATAAGCTGGCACGTCGTTAGTTACTAGTCAAAGAAAGGAGTTATCATTGTTTGATCCTAATCAAATCAAAGCAGACTTTAAACTACTTGACCAATATGTAAATGATGAGGCTCTTGTTTACTTAGATAATGCGGCGACAACACAAAAGCCACAGGCAGTGTTAGAGGCCATGCAGGCCTATTATCAAAAGGATAATGCCAATGTTCATAGAGGTGTCCATACCCTGGCAGAAAGAGCAACAAGACAGTATGAGGCTAGTCGTCAAAAGGTTGCTGACTTTATTGGGGCTAAGTCAAGCAAGGAAGTGATTTTCACAAGAGGGACGACAAGCAGCTTAAATTGGGTTGGAAAATTTGCTGAGCAGGTCTTAAAGCCAGGTGATGAGGTGCTGATTTCGATTATGGAGCACCATGCAAATATCCTTCCTTGGCAGCAGGTTTGTCAAAAAACAGGGGCAAGGCTTGTCTATGCTTATCTTAAGAAAGGCAAGCTAGACATGAATGATCTGCAATCAAAATTGGGTGCTAGCACCAAATTTGTCAGTATCACCCATGTCTCTAACGTGTTAGGCTGTGTTAATCCGATTCAGGAGATTGCAAGGCTTGCTCATGCTCGGGGTGCCTATTTTGTGGTTGACGCTGCGCAGTCAGTACCGCACATGGCTATTGATGTGCAGGAGTTAGATTGTGATTTCCTTGCCTTTTCAGGCCATAAGTTGCTGGGACCGACTGGCATTGGTGTATTGTATGGCAAGGAGGCTCTCCTTAACCAAATGAACCCAGTTGAATTTGGTGGCGAAATGATTGATTTTGTTTATGAGCAGGAGGCGACTTGGAAGCCCTTGCCTTGGAAGCTTGAGGCAGGAACCCCCCATATTGCTGGTGCTATTGGTCTTGGAGCTGCTATTTCATATTTGGAGGCTATAGGAATGGATCAGGTTCATGCTCATGAGGCTGATTTAGTTGCTTATACCTTGCCAAGGCTGCAGGCTATTGCTGGCTTGACGGTATATGGTCCTGACCGATCAGATGAACGCTCAGGCGTCCTTGCCTTTAATATAGATGGCTTACACCCGCATGATCTTGCAACGGCTTTAGATTATGAGGGCGTTGCAGTTAGAGCAGGACATCATTGTGCTCAGCCTTTGCATAAGTACTTGGGACTGCATTCAACAGTTCGTGCTAGCTTTTATCTCTATAATACGAGGGAGGATTGCGATCGCTTGATAGAAGCTATTTTAAAAGCAAAGGAGTTTTTTAATGGCACTTTCTAAGTTAAGCAGCTTATATATGGCTGTTGTGGCTGATCATTCAAGACACCCGCATCATCATGGCCAGCTTGAGGGTGTAGAGGCAGTCCAGCTTCATAATCCTACCTGTGGAGATGTGATTTCCCTTACTATCAAATTTGCTGATGACAGGATTGAGGATATTGCCTTTGCCGGGGATGGCTGCACGATTTCGACTGCTTCGTCTAGTATGATGACAGATGCTGTCCTTGGAAAGACAAAGGAAGAAGCGTTGGCCCTAGCTGACATTTTTTCAAATATGGTTCAGGGAAATGACGATAGCAATCAGGCTCTCTTGGGTGAAGCTGAGCTATTAGCTGGGGTTGCCAACTTTCCACAGCGTATCAAGTGCGCAACTCTGGCTTGGCATGCTCTCAAGCAGGCTATTGAAAAAAGCGATGAGTTTTAAGTCCTCTCTCATTTAGTAACGTATAAAGGAAAATAGAAAATGTCTGATATAAATGAAACAGTAGCCCCCCAGCCAATTGATTTAGGTGATTATCAATTTGGCTTTCATGACGATGTTGAGCCTATCTACTCAACAGGTAAGGGCCTAAATGAAGCAGTTGTGAGAGAATTATCAGCTGCTAAAGATGAACCAGAGTGGATGCTGGAATTTCGCCTAAAATCACTTGAAGCCTTTCATAAAATGCCCATGCAAACCTGGGGCGCAGACCTTTCAGATATTGATTTTGATGAGATTATCTATTATCAAAAGCCATCTGATAAGCCGGCTCGTTCATGGGATGATGTTCCAGATAAAATCAAGGAAACCTTTGAGCGCATCGGCATTCCAGAGGCAGAGCGAGCTTATCTGGCGGGCGCCTCAGCACAATATGAGTCTGAGGTGGTTTACCACAACATGAAGGCTGAGTTTGAAAAGCTGGGCATTATCTTTACGGATACGGATTCTGCCTTAAAGGAATATCCTGAGCTATTTAAGCAGTATTTTGCTAAGCTGGTACCCCCAACTGACAACAAATTAGCCGCCTTGAATTCTGCTGTTTGGTCAGGAGGGACCTTTATTTATGTGCCAAAGGGGGTCAAGGTAGACATTCCTTTGCAAACCTATTTCCGCATCAATAATGAACACACTGGTCAGTTTGAGCGTACCCTAATTATTGTTGATGAGGGCGCTAGTGTGCATTATGTGGAGGGCTGTACAGCACCTACCTATTCAAGCAACAGCTTGCACGCTGCTATTGTTGAAATCTTTGCTTTAGATGGTGCTTACATGCGCTATACAACAATTCAAAATTGGTCTGACAATGTCTATAATTTGGTGACCAAGCGAGCGCGTGCTCTCAAGGACGCAACGGTTGAGTGGATTGATGGTAATCTGGGTGCTAAAACAACCATGAAATACCCTTCAGTTTACCTTGATGGTCCAGGTGCGCGTGGCACCATGCTCTCCATTGCCTTTGCTAATACTGGTCAGCATCAGGATACAGGAGCTAAGATGGTGCATAATGCGCCTCACACCTCATCGTCTATTGTGTCAAAATCTATTGCAAAAAGTGGTGGTAAGGTTGACTATCGAGGTCAGGTTACCTTTAACAAGCTGTCAAAAAAATCAGTCTCTCATATCGAATGTGATACAATCCTGATGGACGACATCTCAAAATCAGATACTATCCCCTTCAATGAAATTCACAACTCTCAGGTAGCTCTTGAGCATGAAGCAAAAGTTTCAAAGATTTCAGAGGAGCAGCTCTATTACCTGATGAGTCGGGGACTGTCAGAGAGCGAAGCTACTGAAATGATTGTCATGGGGTTTGTTGAGCCCTTTACCAAGGAATTACCAATGGAGTATGCTGTTGAATTGAATCGCTTGATCGCCTATGAAATGGAAGGATCAGTTGGCTAGTCAAGAAGCAGCTACATTGACCTTATCCATTAGGGTGACCTGATGGATAGGCTTTTTAAAAGACATAGGTACTAACCCAAGAGGTTAGTTTTTAAATACCTAAGGCATAAAAAAGACTTCTTGGCAGTGTACTGACCCCCAAAAGTTGGACACGACATATTAGTGAAAGGATTTAGTTCTGTATTGCACAGGGCTAAGTCCTTTTAGCTTTGCTTTAATGCGTTTGTTGTTGTAGTAAAAGATGTATTCAGTGATTGCTTGTTCGAGCTCATTAAGGGATTGATAAGTTGTCTCAAGGCCGTAAAACATCTCAGATTTGAGAATACCAAAGAAGGACTCCATCATCCCATTATCTGGACTATTTCCCTTGCGAGACATGGATGGACGAATGCCTTTAGTCTCCAAAAAGTGATGATAAGACTGATGTTGATATTGCCAGCCTTGATCGCTGTGGAGAATCGTTCCATTGTACGAATCCGCTGGAAAAGCCTTCTCAAGCATGGTTTGTACTTGCTTCAAGTCAGGCGATCGAGACAGGGTGAAATCAATAATCTCACTGTTATAGCCGTCAAGAACAGGCGATAGATAGAGTTTCCCCTCAGGTAAGGTAAATTCCGTCACATCGGTATAGCACTTCTCGTAGGGCTTAGAACCTTCAAACTGACGTTTAATCAGATTATCAGCCTTTTTGCCAACCTCACCTTTGTAAGAAGAATACTTGCGCTTACGACGGATACGAGCTTTTAAGCCCATGACAGTCATCAAACGTTGTACTTTTTTGTGATTGACGATAAAACCACGATTTCTTAGTTCCAGATGAATGCGACGATAGCCATAATTGCCATGATGTTCATCATAGATGCCTTGAATGAGCTCCTTTAAGTCCATGTCCTTATCTTCTTGAGCTAGTTGCTTGACTTGATAATAATAGGTTGACCGCGATAAATCAAGGATTTCAAGCAAAGTTGCTAGAGAAAATTGACCGATTAATTCTTGGATGATTTCTGTTGCTCTTTGAGCTTTGCTTCGTCCCTCAACCGGTATTCTCTCAGCTTTTTTAGCACAGCATTCTCCGCTCTAAGGTAGTCTAATTCTTTTGGAGTCGCTCCAACTCTGTCATTTGTTCTAAAGTCTTCTTTGGTTGACGTCCCATCTTTGGTGGCCTCCCTCTTCTTTTCTCAAGAATAGTATAGCCGTTTTTCTTGTATTGCGCTATCCACCTTGAAAGCATACTAGAATTTGGTAAAGCATAGTCTAAGGACGTCTGTTTTTGAGATTGACCATCAATCAGAACTTTATCTATTATCTCTTGCTTCAGTTCTGGAGAATAATAACTATTCTTACCTTTTTGGACAATGGCTAACCCATACCTGTCAATCAGGCGAATCATGTATTTGAGGTCAGATTCTGCAATACTAAACTTTTCTGATAAGCATTTAATGGACTTTCCAATGTGCCGTAGCTCATAGATTTGAACCTTGTCTTCATAACTCAATGTCATAAAAATAGCCCCCCAATTGTTAGATTTTATGTCTAACTTTTGGGGGGCAGTTCACAGCTACCAAGAAGTCTTTTTAATCAGCAATGAGCTTAACGTCCCATCATAAAGGCCATCAGAGCAAGTAGTAAAACAATAAGGATAAAAATGGCTAAGCAAATCAAGACAAGGGGACGATGATCATCGACAAATTGTTCTATTTTTTCAAGAAATGATTGATCAGTTGTGGCTTGTGGCAACTGCTTTTTGGCAGCTGCTGCTGTGCTGGCTGGTTTAGCAGCAAGCCTTTTAAGCTTGCTTCGTTTTGCTTTGGTGAGTGTTTTACTATCTTTAAAGGCTTTTTCAGTCAAAGCATTAATGAATGGGTGACGGTAAAATTCTCCATTTTGGTCAGACCAATCACCAACTCCTAGGACAACTGTAATCAGTCTGGTATTTCCTCGTTTTGCTGTTACGACCGCATTGAAAGCAGCACTTGGGCTGGATCCTGTTTTCATACCATCAACACCCTCTATTCCAAACTTACCATCAGGCAGAGAGTGGTTGTAGGAATGGAACTCTTCCTCATAAGGGGTTCCAACCATGGTGCGGACGACAGTTTGATTGGTAAAATCAAGAATACTAGGATAATTGGTCAAAAAATAATAAATTAAGGTTGCAAAATCACGTGCTGTTGTGATATTAGAAGCTGTTAAATCATATTTTTCTGGGAGATAGTAGCCTTGAAAGGCTTGTGCGATTGCTCCGCTAGCATTTGAAAAATGCGTATTAGTCATGCCGAGCTCTTTGGCTGTTTTGTTGATCCGATCAATAAAGGCTGACGCATCGTTGTTGGATAGGTAGTTGGCAATCATCACTGTTGCAGCATTTGATGACGGAACCACTGTCATAATGATTAAATCACGAATAGGGTACGCAACTCCTGCAACAATATTATTATTGCTGATTTCGTAAATTTTACTAATCGCCTGATCAGTCTCTGTTGCTGTAATGGTGGTATCAAGTGTTACCTTTCCTTTGGCCAATTCCTCAAAGAGGATATAAAGCGTAAACATCTTTGACATACTAGCAGGGTCTCTAGGCATGTCAATGTTATCCTGCCATAAGATCTCTGAGGTCTTTGCGTCAACAACAATGGAGGCTTTTGGCCTATTAACCTCACTAACGGTATAGCCAGCCTTGCGGGTAATTTCCATGACATCTTCGGCGTGAACCTGAGAAATGCCTAGAAAGCACAGGCACACCAAAACGAATAGTAGCAATCTTTTAGTCAATTCAAAGCTCCTTAATGTAAAAAAATAATGTAAGCTTATTATATCATTTCAATAATACAAATGAAATATATTTTTTGAAAATATTAAGGGTTAATGAGAATGCCAATGACTTTTTGAAAAAAGTCAAATAATTTGCTAAGTTTCCCTTTTTCAGGAATGCTTTTAGCTGAGACAATAGCAACAGCTGGCGGTGCTGCTAGATAGCCACTGTCAATGAGCTTAGGATCCTGATAGATAAGGGTACCGACCTTTTTATTTTGACGAATTGGGGCCTTGAGTGCTTTGTCTTTGATTCGTAGCGAGTAAGACAGCTCTGTCTGGTCCTTAGGCCGAACAACCGTTAAGGTTTGACTAGCCTTGACCCTTAGCCTTTGCTTTGCTGCTTGTTTAACAATCAGTCTTTCAGGCAAAACTTGGTTTTGAGCAACAAGCTTTTCCAAGGCATAGCTATTAAAGCAATAATCAAGCAGGCGATTGGTCTCAACAAAGCGAGCTCGCTCATCAGTGTCAGATTGATCAGCATGGAGAATGACAGAAATAACTCGCATATTATCCTGCACAGCTGTTGCAATCATTGTTTGTCCGGCTTGGCTGGTAGTGCCTGTTTTAAGGCCATCAACCCCAGCTCTGCCCATCTCGCGACCGGCTAATAGTAGATTAGAACTAGGCAAGGCCTTTTCACCCCATTTCAATTGGGGCTGTGAGGAGATGGTGAGAAGCTCAGGAAAGTCTTGAATCAACTGCTGTGCAATCAGTGCCAGATCTCTAGCTGTCATCTGATTTTCATCATCTGGCTGTGAGCCTGGATATAGATGCCCCTTTAGCATACTGTTGTTTAGCCCTGAAGCATTGACAAGAAGATAGTCTCTAATCCCCCAAGCCTCCAGCTGTTTTTTCATCATGTCTACAAATGTAGGCTCTGAGCCAGCGATATGCTCTGCTAGAGCTACAGCAGAGCTATTAGCACTAATAATCAGGCTAGATTCAACAAGCTCTTTGATAGTGTAAGGTCTTTGCTCAAATGCTGGGTTGCTGATATCAGGATCAGTGGCTAATTGCAGAGCATATTCAGATAGGGTTACCTGACTATCCCACTGGAGCCGTCCTGCCTTAATTTCCTTCAGGACTAGGTAGACGGTTAGTAGCTTTGTTAGAGAAGCAATGGGCGCCTTTTGCTGGGCCTCTTTGGCATATAGGATTTTTCCAGTTGTCATTTCAACCGCAATGGCTTGACGACTATTAACAGAGAAGTTCTCAGCAAAGGAAGTATTTGTGATCAGACACATGAGCGCAGCAAGTGTCACAATAAGTTTTTTCATACCATCATTGTAGCAAGGAAATAGTGATCGGTCAAAAGGTCATTGAGTACCTTTAAAGAAGGCTAAGTCAAGACTCTGAGTGAGATGACGTCCCCAAAAATCAAGCCTCAAAAAAACCGTCTGACATCAACAGACTAAAGCTGTCAATTCATACGGTTTTGCTGTTTGCAGAGCTTTTGTAGGCCTTAGAGCTTGCTAGGAGCTCTTTTAGCTACCTTCTTGGAGAGCTTGACACAATGGTCAATTTTTGCGAGATAAGCCTAATGAAGCCCTGAGTGAGGCCTTGGCACTAATGAGGACATAAGGCATAAAAGCTAGTCATTAGAGATATTGGTTAACATAACGAACAAAATGATTCCACCAGACCTTTAAAAAGAAGCTTTTTGGCACCTTTTTTTGAGCCACCAGCTCAACGCTTGGCGCTTGACCTAGATAGCCTTTTCCGATTAAGCTATGATCATTAAGTGTGGCCTTTGCGAGTGTTTGTCCTTTTTGGATAGGCGCTACTAAGGGATTTTTGGTATCGCTTACTTGAAAAGTCGTTTTGGACTTGTCGTCAAGCGCTTTTATCATAGTGAGCTTCTTTTTTGGCACTAGCTGGATCTTCTTTTGAGGACTATCTAAAACAGGAAGCGCTTTAAGCTGATCTGGTTTACCCTTTTCAAGGACAACAACCTTTTTAAAATGCGTCAAAACATACTGCAGCAATTGGTTTGTCGCTGTAAAGACGGCCGTATCGTTGTCCTGGGCATGGTCAGCATTGAGGACAACTGTAATAATACGCATATTGTTTTCGACACTAGTGGCTAAAAAAGAAGAGCCTCCCTTTTCAGAATAGCTAACAAAAAGCCCATCAACACCATCACGATAGTTAGGCATTCCCTTTAGCATATAGTTGTATGAAAAAATCTGTTGATGATTAAACTCAGCTTGAACCTGACTTGATAGCTTTAAAACCTCAGGAAATTCCTTTAAAAGATGGCTAGTGACAAGAGCAAGATCGGCTGCACTAAATTGATTATCATCATCAAGACTAGATCCCGGATAGATATGCTCTCCTAGTATGTGGTTAGGCAGGCCACTAGCATTGACGACCTTGGCACCTGTAATGCCCCAGTCTTTCAATTGAGCGATCATTTTATCAACAAACTTAGCCTCTGTTCCCCCGATTTTTTCTGCCAGGGCAATAGCAGGGCTATTAGCATTGGTGACAATAAGAGCCTTTAACAGCTCTTTAACAGTATATTTTCTAGCATCTAAGGGCACATTGCTTATGGTGTAGTTGGTGGTTAGTTTGTAAGGGTAGTTAGAGATCGTTACGGAGCTATCCCATTTTAACTTTCCTGCTTGCACCTCTTTGTACACCAAATAAGCTGTTAAAACCTTGCTTAGAGAAGCCACAGAAACAGTCTTGTCGGCGTCCTTTTCGTATAGAATCTTACCGCTATCAAGCTCAACAGCAATCGCATGCTTGGCGCTAATATCATAATGATCAGCCTGTGCTGGATAGGCCAGACAAGATATGGCTAATATGGTCAAAGCTATTAAAACCTTTTTCATTTGAATAATCCTTCTAGTCGTTTTTTTAATTATACCATAATTTTTCAAGAAGCTTGACTAAACCTCTCAGAGAAGAGAGATCATTATGAGAAAATGCTAGCTGTTATGATAGCGATAACGAACTGTATAAAAATAGCAAATAATGTATCTTAAACGTCATCAGATCGTCAACAGAAAAAATCTTGCAAAATATTCAGATAATTTTGCGATCGCTATTTCCATCAGCTAAAATTTGTGGTATAATAGCTCCAATTAACCAATTTCATTTATGCTGATAAATGAAAAATAACGTTTAGGGGTGACTTCTATGAAGAAAAGTAAATGGTTGGCAACGCTGGGTGTCGCAGCGCTGTCGGTGTCCATCCTGGCAGCCTGTGGAAACAGCTCAAGTAAAAGCAGTGAATCAAAGATTTATAGCTATGTCTATTCTAGTGATCCAAGTACTTTAGACTATATCAGTACAAGTAAAGCAACAACAAATGACATAACAACAAATGCTGTTGATGGGCTTTTGGAAAATGACCAATATGGGAATTTAATCCCCTCTCTTGCTAAGGATTGGAAGGTCTCAAAGGACGGCTTGACCTATACCTACACGCTTCGTGATGGGATTAAGTGGTACACATCTGATGGAGAAGAGTATGCAGATGTGACAGCTGAGGATTTTGTAGCTGGAGTAAAGCACGCAGCAGATGTTAACTCTGATGCCCTATATATCATTCAGGACTCTATTAAAGGCTTAAGCGATTACTTGAACGGTAAGACCAAGGACTTTTCAACCGTAGGTGTCAAAGCGCTTGACAAAAAAACAGTTCAGTACACCCTTAATCAACCAGAAAGCTTCTGGAATTCAAAGCTAACCTATAGTGTCCTAGCTCCGGTAAATGCTGACTTCTTAAAATCAAAGGGCAAGGATTTTGGTAAGGCAACAGATCCATCATCTATCCTGTATAATGGTCCATTTCTTATCACAGCTTTGACAAGCAAATCCTCTATCGAGCTTGTCAAAAACGAAAATTATTGGGACGCTAAGAATGTTCACCTTGATGGTGTTCAATTGACCTTTTACGATGGACAGGATCAGGAGTCATTGTTTAGAAACTTTGATGACGGTGCTTACTCAGCAGCGAGATTATTCCCAACAACACCTTCTTATAAAACTGTTAAGAAAAATATGGAGACAGCATCACTTACGGACAACAAAATGCTACTCTCTACTATGCGGCGTTTAACCTAAATCGTACGTCTTACAACCACACTAAGAAGACCTCAGATAGCCAAAAATCAGATACCCAAAAGGCTATCTTAAACAAGGATTTCCGTCAGGCTATGACATTTGCCTTTGATAGAATTGCTTATCAGGCGCAATCAGCAGGTGAAGATGCAGCTAACAAATCGCTTCGTAGCACACTTGTGCCACCGACATTTGTGAAAATTGGCGACAAAAACTTTGGTGATGTTGTTGAGGAGCACTTGGTGACCTATGGTAGCCAGTGGGAAAATGTAAATCTAGATGATGCACAGGATGGCTTGTACAATCCTGAAAAGGCAAAAGCATCATTTGAAAAAGCAAAAGCAGCCCTACAAGCTGAGGGTGTACAGTTCCCAATCCATCTTGATTACCCAATGGATCAAACTGCAACGGTGCTCTTACAGCAGGCTCGCTCTATGAAGCAGTCAATTGAGAAAACATTAGGAACTGACAATGTTGTGATTGATATTATTGAGCTTCAGAAAGATGTTTATGAAAATATTAGTTATCTCGCCGAAACTCCTGCTCAAAATGACTGGGATATTTCAACGGCTTCTGGCTGGGGACCTGATTATGTCGACCCATCGTCATATCTTGATATTTTCAACCCAACGCTTGCAAACTCACAAACAAAATCAATTGGACTTGAGCCAGGTAAGGATTTGGCCATTGCTAGTGCAGCTGGCTTAGACGAATTTACAAAGCTAGTGACAGAGGCAGGCAAGATTACTGATGATCTCAACGCCCGCTACACGCTCTATGCTAAGGCTCAAGCGGCATTGACAGACTCTGCTATTTACATCCCGACTATTTCACTTGGTGGAACACCACGTGTAACTAAAGTGGTACCGTTTTCAGGCGCCTTTGCTTGGGCTGGTACTAAAAATGACTTTTATTACAAATACGTCAAGCTACAAGATAAGCCTGTAACTGCTAAACAATATGACAAAGCATTAGCCGAGTGGAAAAAAGAAAAGAAAAAATCTAACGAAAAATATAATAATTCCCTCGAGAAGCATATTGAAAAATAAATTGATGTTCATTAAGAACTTTCTCTTAGAGGAGGAAGTTCTTTTGAACTGCTGGGGACTAGAATGAAAAAATACATATTTGAACGCATATTGAGGTCGCTTGTTTCAATCCTGCTGGTAACCGCACTAACCTATACTATTGTCTTTACCTTAGTGCCAAAAAGCTTGATTTTTAAGCAAGACCCTAATTACAATAAAATGGTGACAACACCTGATAAGAAAACCAATTATCTAAATACTGTTTTTGAAAATATGGGCTATATTTCCTATTACAGCAGTAAAGAACTGCAGAATAAGGCTTCAAAGCTTGATCCTTCTGTAACAACTGCACCAACCAAGGCCAATGAAAAAATATATCAAAAATATATTGCTTCTGTCGGTAATGGTTGGAAGCTTGGGCGCTTTACAGAAAGTAAGGGATTTTATGCCGTTAGAGAGATTCCAATCTATGAGCGCGTGTGGAATTTCTTTAGCCATTTGGTTGTGATTGATCACCCATGGAAAATCAAGGATCCAAAAAATCCAAATCTAGAGCGTTATGTGCGACCAGAAATTGACCCTGCTGTTGGTCCAGCCTTAGTTGGCTCTGGTACTAAGCACAAATACTTGATTTACTTCAACAAGCAATTTCCATTTATCCATCAAAATATCGTAACCTTTGATTTGGGAGTGTCCTATCCAACCTATGCCAATATTCCAGTTGTTCAGGTTATCACTCAAGGACAAGGAAGAACACTTCAAAAAGAGGTCACCTTCCCAACAGGCAAAACAAAGCTGTCTTCAATCGATATTTACTCTCGAACCTATAAAACACCAAGCTCTTTAGATAGCAAGGATATTGCCAATTTTGGTAAGGGTGATGCTTATACCAATACACAAAATAACTATGCAGAGCCATCTATGATTGCAAATTCCTTTAAGATTGGTATTGTCGGTGTCTTGTTGTCCTATCTTTTTGGTTTGCCAATTGGTATGCTGATGGCTTATTATAAGAATGGCTGGTTTGACCGCTTTTCAACGGCTGCCACAACCTTTATGTTAGCCCTGCCAAGCATTGCGCTTATCTATATTGTTCGATTTGTCGGTTCTTATTTGGGCTTGCCAGATACCTTTCCGCTGCTAGGAGCAGGAGATGTTAGGTCTTATGTGCTGCCTGCTCTTATATTAGGAATTCTTGGTACACCAAGTACAGTAGTTTGGTTCCGACGCTATATTGTGGACTTGCAAGGCAGTGATTTTGTTCGCTTTGCACGAGCAAAGGGGCTTTCAGAATTTGAGATTTCAAAAAATCATCTCTTTAAGCAGGCTATGGTGCCTATTGTTAACGGTATTCCACAAGCCATTGTCGGAACAATTGCCGGTGCAACCTTGACAGAAACCGTCTTTGCTTTCCCAGGAATGGGTAAAATGCTGATTGATTCCATAAAAGCTGCTAATAACTCTATGGTTGTTGGTCTTGTCTTTATTTTTGCTGTTTTATCAATATTAGCCTTGCTAGTAGGTGATATTCTTATGACAATTTTAGATCCACGTATTAAATTATCAGGTAAAGGAGGTAAGTAATGGCAGCAATTGACAAAAATAAATTCACCTTTGTTGAATTAGATAGCTATGCATCAGAAGTCATTGATGCCCCTGCTTACTCTTATTGGAAATCTGTATTTAGACAATTTTTCTCACGTAAATCAACTATTTTGATGCTGGTTATTTTGATTGCTATTATTTTGATGAGCTTCATCTACCCTATGTTTGCCAACTATGACTTTGGTAACGTGAGCAATATTAATGATTTTTCAAAACGTTATATAGCACCTAATGCAGAGTATTGGTTTGGTACGGATCAAAATGGTCAATCGCTCTTTGATGGCGTTTGGTATGGTGCTAGAAATTCAATCTTAATTTCAGTTATTGCAACCATCATCAATATGATTATCGGAGTCATTGTCGGTGGTATTTGGGGTGTTTCCAAAGCAGTTGATAAGGTAATGATTGAGGTGTATAATATCATCTCTAACCTGCCGCAAATGCTCATTATCATTGTGTTGACTTATTCTATCGGAGCAGGCTTTTGGAACTTGATTTTTGCTTTTTGTGTGACAGGCTGGATTGGGATTGCTTATTCGATTCGTGTACAAATTTTGCGTTATCGTGATTTAGAATACAATTTAGCAAGTCAGACCTTAGGAACACCCACCCATAAAATTGTCATTAAAAATCTTTTACCTCAATTGGTTTCGGTGATCGTTTCGATGGTTTCCTTGCTATTGCCGTCCTATATTTCATCAGAGGCCTTCTTATCCTTCTTTGGCTTGGGATTACCAATCACAGAACCAAGCTTGGGTCGATTGATTTCAAATTATTCAAACAATTTAACAACAAATGCCTATTTATTCTGGATTCCATTGACAACTCTTATTCTTGTTTCCCTACCTTTATACATTGTAGGACAAAACTTAGCAGATGCTAGTGATCCAAGGACGCATAGATAGGAGAAGTCATGACTGAAAAACAAGAAATTATATTAAGTGCTAAAAATATTGTTGTAGAGTTTGATGTGCGTGATCGTGTACTGACCGCTATTCGTGATGTTTCTCTTGATTTGTATAAGGGAGAGGTATTGGCTGTTGTTGGTGAGTCAGGCTCTGGCAAGTCTGTTTTAACTAAGACATTTACAGGAATGCTGGAGGCAAATGGACGTGTTGCTTCAGGGACGATAACCTATGCAGGTCAAGAACTAACAGAGCTTAAAAATCATAAGGACTGGGAAGCTATTCGCGGCTCTAAAATTGCCACTATCTTTCAGGACCCAATGACTAGTCTAGATCCGATTCAAACGATTGGCAGCCAGATTACTGAGGTTATTGTTAAGCATCAGAAAAAATCTAGATCAGAGGCTAAGGCTTTAGCAATCGACTATATGACAAGGGTCGGTATTCCTGAGCCAGAAAAGCGTTTTGGAGAGTATCCTTTCCAATATTCTGGCGGTATGAGACAGCGTATTGTTATTGCCATTGCCCTAGCTTGTAAGCCAGATATTCTGATCTGTGATGAGCCGACAACAGCTCTTGACGTTACCATCCAGGCTCAGATTATTGACCTATTAAAGACGCTTCAAAAAGAGTATCACTTCACCATTATCTTTATCACGCATGACCTAGGAGTGGTTGCAAGTATTGCTGATAAGGTTGCTGTTATGTACGCAGGGGAGATTATTGAATACGGAAAGGTTGAGGAAATCTTCTATGATCCTCGTCACCCCTACACATGGAGCTTATTATCTAGCCTACCGCAATTGGCAGATGAAAAGGGCGTTCTGTTTTCAATTCCAGGGGCACCTCCGTCCCTATACAAGCCAATTGTTGGTGATGCCTTTGCGCCACGCTCTCAGTATGCTATGGCCATTGATTTTGAAGAAACAGTTCCTCGTTTTACGATCAGTGACACGCACTGGGCAAAAACCTGGCTCCTACACCCAGATGCTCCTAAGGTTCAAAAACCAGCTGTTATTCAGGATTTACACCAAAAAATATTGAAAAAAATGTCACGCCAGGAGGAAGGAAATGTCTGAAAAATTAGTTGAAGTAAAAGACCTGGAGATTTCCTTTGGAGAGGGAAAGAAAAAGTTTGTTGCCGTTAAAAATGCCAATTTCTTTATCAATAAAGGAGAAACCTTTTCTCTTGTTGGAGAATCAGGCAGTGGAAAGACAACAATCGGTCGTGCCATCATTGGTTTAAATGAGACAAGTTCAGGCGAAATCCGCTATGATGGTAAGATTATTAATGGTAAAAAATCAAAATCTGAAGCTAATGAACTGATTAGAAAAATCCAAATGATTTTTCAGGATCCAGCAGCCAGCCTGAATGAGCGTGCAACGGTTGATTATATCATCTCAGAAGGCCTTTATAATTTTAACCTATTCAAGACAGAAGATGAACGTAAAGAAAAAATTAAACAGATGATGTCAGAGGTGGGCTTGCTTGCAGAGCACCTGACACGCTACCCTCATGAGTTTTCAGGTGGGCAGCGTCAGCGTATAGGCATTGCAAGAGCGCTTGTAATGGATCCGGAGTTTGTTATTGCTGATGAGCCGATTTCAGCTCTTGATGTATCTGTTCGTGCCCAAGTCTTGAATCTGTTGAAGAAAATACAGTCTGAAAAAGGCTTGACCTATTTATTCATTGCTCATGATTTATCGGTTGTGCGTTTTATTTCAGATCGTATTGCTGTTATTCACAAAGGAGTAATTGTTGAAGTCGCCGAAACAGAAGAGCTTTTTGTTAACCCTGTTCACCCTTATACCAAATCTCTGCTGTCAGCAGTACCAATTCCAGATCCCATTTTAGAGCGTCAAAAGAAATTGGTGGTTTATCATCCAGAGCAGCATGACTATTCTGTTGACAAGCCATCAATGGTGGAAATCAAACCAAATCACTTCGTCTGGGCTAACCAGGTGGAAGCGGAGCGTTACCGCAAAGAGCTTTAAGATTAGTTATCATCACATAACAGAATTTAGCCTCAGCTAGATTCTGTTTTTGCCTTCCTTGGGTAGTCTTTTTTGTTCTGACAAGGATAGAAATATCCAGCATTTTCCATCTATTTACAAAAAACCTGTCAAAACCTCTTGACAATTAAAGGTAAGATATCGTATACTAGTGAAGCTGTCGGCGAGCACTAGCTCAAGTTAATGAAAAAAAGGTAAAAAAAGTAGTTGACAAAGGCAGTCTAAGCTGATAGAATGTAATAGTTGTCTCGTGAGACAAAGACCTTTGAGAACTGAATAAGACGACCTAAACGTGCGGGTTACGGAAGTAACCTGTCAATAAAGAAACAAGTCAGTAATGACGTCGAGTTAAGAGCTCAAACACTGAATTAACGAGAGTTTGATCCTGGCTCAGGACGAACGCTGGCGGCGTGCCTAATACATGCAAGTGGAACGCACAGATGATACGTAGCTTGCTACAATTATCTGTGAGTCGCGAACGGGTGAGTAACGCGTAGGTAACCTAGCTTATAGCGGGGGATAACTATTGGAAACGATAGCTAATACCGCATAAAAGTGGTTGACCCATGTTAACCATTTAAAAGGAGCAACAGCTCCACTATGAGATGGACCTGCGTTGTATTAGCTAGTTGGTAGGGTAAAGGCCTACCAAGGCGACGATACATAGCCGACCTGAGAGGGTGAACGGCCACACTGGGACTGAGACACGGCCCAGACTCCTACGGGAGGCAGCAGTAGGGAATCTTCGGCAATGGGGGGAACCCTGACCGAGCAACGCCGCGTGAGTGAAGAAGGTTTTCGGATCGTAAAGCTCTGTTGTTAGAGAAGAACAGTGATGGGAGTGGAAAGTCCATCATGTGACGGTAACTAACCAGAAAGGGACGGCTAACTACGTGCCAGCAGCCGCGGTAATACGTAGGTCCCGAGCGTTGTCCGGATTTATTGGGCGTAAAGCGAGCGCAGGCGGTTTGATAAGTCTGAAGTTAAAGGCAGTGGCTTAACCATTGTATGCTTTGGAAACTGTTAAACTTGAGTGCAGAAGGGGAGAGTGGAATTCCATGTGTAGCGGTGAAATGCGTAGATATATGGAGGAACACCGGTGGCGAAAGCGGCTCTCTGGTCTGTAACTGACGCTGAGGCTCGAAAGCGTGGGGAGCAAACAGGATTAGATACCCTGGTAGTCCACGCCGTAAACGCTGAGTGCTAGGTGTTAGGCCCTTTCCGGGGCTTAGTGCCGGAGCTAACGCATTAAGCACTCCGCCTGGGGAGTACGACCGCAAGGTTGAAACTCAAAGGAATTGACGGGGGCCCGCACAAGCGGTGGAGCATGTGGTTTAATTCGAAGCAACGCGAAGAACCTTACCAGGTCTTGACATCCCGATGCTATTCTTAGAGATAAGAAGTTACTTCGGTACATTGGAGACAGGTGGTGCATGGTTGTCGTCAGCTCGTGTCGTGAGATGTTGGGTTAAGTCCCGCAACGAGCGCAACCCTTATTGTTAGTTGCCATCATTAAGTTGGGCACTCTAGCGAGACTGCCGGTAATAAACCGGAGGAAGGTGGGGATGACGTCAAATCATCATGCCCCTTATGACCTGGGCTACACACGTGCTACAATGGTTGGTACAACGAGTCGCAAGCCGGTGACGGCAAGCTAATCTCTGAAAGCCAATCTCAGTTCGGATTGTAGGCTGCAACTCGCCTACATGAAGTCGGAATCGCTAGTAATCGCGGATCAGCACGCCGCGGTGAATACGTTCCCGGGCCTTGTACACACCGCCCGTCACACCACGAGAGTTTGTAACACCCGAAGTCGGTGAGGTAACCGTTAAGGAGCCAGCCGCCTAAGGTGGGATAGATGATTGGGGTGAAGTCGTAACAAGGTAGCCGTATCGGAAGGTGCGGCTGGATCACCTCCTTTCTAAGGAAAAAGGAAGCACGTTTAGCGTCTTATTTAGTTTTGAGAGGTCTTGAAATAAGTCATGAGAACGTTAAGAAACCCGTATGACAATAGGGAACTGACGCAGAGTCGTAGGACTCAAGGAAGTGATTCTTTTTCACTAGGGTTTTAGTTCGAATACAGTTTGGCTTCATACAGACCATTGATAAGAGTATACATATACAAGTACATTTATAGTGTACGGGGCCTTAGCTCAGCTGGGAGAGCGCCTGCTTTGCACGCAGGAGGTCAGCGGTTCGATCCCGCTAGGCTCCATTATCTAGGATACAAAGAGAAGTTTGGGTTACCTAATTTTCTGTATTCTAAGATATATAAGATATAGTTCAAGTAATTGAACACGACCTCATTTTTTAGGAAAAAAGATAAATCTCCTCGTGTGTAAAGCACACATCGTCGATTTCCTATTTTTCTACAAAAATGCCCAACAAGTTGGGACGGTCTTAGTATCTTAATCTTGTCCATTGAAAATTGAATAACTATATCATATTCCGCAATCAAAAAAGATTGTAAGAAAGTAACAAGAAATAAACCGAAACGCTGTGATAACGAGTTTAAAAAATAAGGTTAAGTTAATAAGGGCGCACGGTGGATGCCTTGGCACTAGAAGCCGAAGAAGGACGTGACAAACGACGAAATGCTTTGGGGAGCTGTAAGTAAGCAAAGATCCAGAGATGTCCGAATGGGGGAACCCACTAGCTAATGGCTAGTATCCATAACTGTTAAGGTTATGAGAAGGAAGACGCAGTGAACTGAAACATCTAAGTAGCTGCAGGAAGAGAAAGCAAACGCGATTGCCTGAGTAGCGGCGAGCGAAAAGGCAGGAGGGCAAACCGAAGAGTTTACTCTTCGGGGTTGTAGGACTGCGCTGTGGGACGACAAGATTATAGAAGAAGGCCTTGGGAAGGGTCGCCAAAGAGAGTAATAGCCTCGTATTCGAAATAGTCTTTAACCCTAGCAGTATCCTGAGTACGGCGAGACACGAGGAATCTCGTCGGAATCTGGGAGGACCATCTCCTAACCCTAAATACTCACTAGTGACCGATAGTGAACCAGTACCGTGAGGGAAAGGTGAAAAGCACCCCGGGAGGGGAGTGAAAGAGAACCTGAAACCGTGTGCCTACAAGAAGTTCGAGCCCGTTAATGGGTGAGAGCGTGCCTTTTGTAGAATGAACCGGCGAGTTACGTTTATGTGCGAGGTTAAGTTGAAGAGACGGAGCCGAAGGGAAACCGAGTCTTAATAGGGCGTAAGTACGTGGACGTAGACCCGAAACCATGTGACCTACCCATGAGCAGGTTGAAGGTGCGGTAAGACGCACTGGAGGACCGAACCAGGGCACGTTGAAAAGTGCTTGGATGACTTGTGGGTAGCGGAGAAATTCCAAACGAACTTGGAGATAGCTGGTTCTCTCCGAAATAGCTTTAGGGCTAGCGTCGATATGAAGTCTCTTGGAGGTAGAGCACTGTTTGGGTGAGGGGTCCATCCCGGATTACCAATCTCAGATAAACTCCGAATGCCAATGAGATATGATCGGCAGTCAGACTGCGAGTGCTAAGATCCGTAGTCGAAAGGGAAACAGCCCAGACCACCAGCTAAGGTCCCCAAATAACTGTTAAGTGGAAAAGGATGTGGGGTTGCACAGACAACTAGGATGTTAGCTTAGAAGCAGCTATTCATTCAAAGAGTGCGTAATAGCTCACTAGTCGAGTGACCCTGCGCCGAAAATGTACCGGGGCTAAAACAGTTTACCGAAGCTGTGGATTACCGTTAAGGTAATGGTAGGAGAGCGTTCTATGTGTGATGAAGGTATACTGTGAAGAGTGCTGGAACGCATAGAAGTGAGAATGCCGGTATGAGTAGCGAAAGACAGGTGAGAATCCTGTCCACCGTAAGACTAAGGATTCCAGGGGAAGGCTCGTCCGCCCTGGGTTAGTCGGGACCTAAGGAGAGACCGAAGGGTGTATCCGATGGACAACAGGTTGATATTCCTGTACTAGAGTATATAGTGATGGAGGGACGCAGTAGGCTAACTAAACCGGACGACTGGAAGAGTCCGGCTAAGCAGTGAGGTGTGATGTGAGTCAAATGCTTACATCTATAACATTGAGCTGTGAAGGGGAGCGAAGTTAAGTAGCGAAGTTAGAGACGTCACACTGCCAAGAAAAGCTTCTAGCGATACGTATACTCTACCCGTACCGCAAACCGACACAGGTAGTCGAGGCGAGTAGCCTCAGGTGATCGAGAGAACTCTCGTTAAGGAACTCGGCAAAATGGCCCCGTAACTTCGGGAGAAGGGGCGCTGACTGAAGGTCAGCCGCAGTGAATAGGCCCAAGCAACTGTTTATCAAAAACACAGCTCTCTGCTAAATCGTAAGATGATGTATAGGGGGTGACGCCTGCCCGGTGCTGGAAGGTTAAGAGGAGTGCTTAGCGCAAGCGAAGGTATGAATTGAAGCCCCAGTAAACGGCGGCCGTAACTATAACGGTCCTAAGGTAGCGAAATTCCTTGTCGGGTAAGTTCCGACCCGCACGAAAGGCGTAATGATTTGGGCACTGTCTCAACGAGAGACTCGGTGAAATTTTAGTACCTGTGAAGATGCAGGTTACCCGCGACAGGACGGAAAGACCCCATGGAGCTTTACTGCAGTTTGATATTGAGTATCTGTACCACATGTACAGGATAGGTAGGAGCCATAGAAGTCGGGACGCCAGTTTCGATGGAGGCGATGTTGGGATACTACCCTTGTGTTATGGCTACTCTAACCCGGATAGGTGATCCCTATCGGAGACAGTGTCTGACGGGCAGTTTGACTGGGGCGGTCGCCTCCTAAAATGTAACGGAGGCGCCCAAAGGTTCCCTCAGATTGGTTGGAAATCAATCGCAGAGTGTAAAGGTATAAGGGAGCTTGACTGCGAGAGCAACACCTCGAGCAGGGACGAAAGTCGGGCTTAGTGATCCGGTGGTACCGTATGGAAGGGCCATCGCTCAACGGATAAAAGCTACCCTGGGGATAACAGGCTTATCTCCCCCAAGAGTTCACATCGACGGGGAGGTTTGGCACCTCGATGTCGGCTCGTCGCATCCTGGGGCTGTAGTCGGTCCCAAGGGTTGGGCTGTTCGCCCATTAAAGCGGCACGCGAGCTGGGTTCAGAACGTCGTGAGACAGTTCGGTCCCTATCCGTCGCGGGCGTAGGAAATTTGAGAGGATCTGCTCCTAGTACGAGAGGACCAGAGTGGACTTACCGCTGGTGTACCAGTTGTCTCGCCAGAGGCATAGCTGGGTAGCTATGTAGGGAAGGGATAAGCGCTGAAAGCATCTAAGTGCGAAGCCCTCCTCAAGATGAGATTTCCCATAACGTTAAGTTAGTAAGAGCCCTGAGAGATGATCAGGTAGATAGGTTAGGAGTGGACGTGTGGTGACACATGGAGCGGACTAATACTAATAGCTCGAGGACTTATCCAAAAGATGAAACCAGTCGCTATTGACAGCTTAAGGAATTCTTGTTAGACTATAGTTATTCAATTTTGAGTGGAGAAGACTCGTAAGTTAAGTGACGATAGCCTAGGAGATACACCTGTACCCATGCCGAACACAGTAGTTAAGCCCTAGAACGCCTGAAGTAGTTGGGGGTTGCCCCCTGTGAGATACGGAAGTTGCTTAGCTTAGATCCGCCATAGCTCAGTTGGTAGTAGCGCATGACTGTTAATCATGATGTCGTAGGTTCGAGTCCTACTGGCGGAGTTTGGCTCTATGTCAACTATAGTGGGTTGACTAACAACGGACATTTAGAGAGGATCAGTTTGGTGCTCTCTTTTTTGTGTACTCAAAAAGCTCTATGATTTCCACAGTGGACTTACCTATTCCAGATGGTATAGAGCCTTGCTTTTTAGGGGATAGTATGGTAGGATAGTAATAGTTAAGAAAAGCACCCTTAGCTCAACTGGATAGAGTACCTGACTACGAATCAGGCGGTTAGAGGTTCGACTCCTCTAGGGTGCATAGCAAGGCAACAGGACATTTCTGTCCTGTTGTTTTTTTGTTTGTCTCCTTATAATAAGGCTACTAAGCATGAAAAGGAGAAAGTATAATGACTGATGATTTAGTGAGGTTGTTTGATAAGATCAAGCCTATTATTATGAAGCTAAGACAGCATTATTATATTCAGCTGTGGGAGCTAGATGATTGGTTACAGGAGGGGCGGTTGATCTTGTATCGGTTATTGGTCACTTATCCAGAATTGATAGAGGATGAGGAGAAGCTATATCGTTATTTTAAGACCAAGTTTTCCTCTTATTTGAAGGACGTGTTGCGGCAGCAGGAGAGTCAGAAGCGTCGGTTTCATAAGATGGCTTATGAGGAGATTGGGTCGGTAGGCCATGCGATACCAGCAGGTGGTTTGGGAGTAGATGATTATGTGGCTTATCAGTTGATTGTGAAGGAGGTTGAGGAGCGATTGACAGAGGGTGAGCTGTCGCAGTTTCGGGCTTTGATCAGGGGAGAGCGGTTTGAGGGGAGACGGGCCTTGCTTCGCAAGATAGGACCTTACTTTCAGGACTTTACTGGTGAGAAATAAAAGGGGTTACCGGAACGAGATTGAAAGCGTTTGCTTTGAAAGAGGAAACCTGCTTTCCCTTCTTTTTCATTTGATTTTGAATGCTATTTCTGGTGAAATATGGTAAAATAAAAAGTACTAATTATTTTGGAGATGAAATGAGTGTCGATGATTATAGGCCGACCTATGCGGTAGAGGCTGTTTATGATTTAAGAGCAAATGATTTACTGCGTCAAGGTATTACAGCTGTCTTGGTGGATTTAGATAATACCTTAATCGCCTGGGATAATCCTGATGGAACTCCGGAGGTTCGTGCTTGGTTAGATGAGATGACGATTGCAGATATTAGTGTGGTGGTTGTGTCAAATAACACGTATTCACGTGTGGAGCGTGCTGTTTCGCGGTTTGGTGTGGATTTTATTGCTCGTGCGATGAAGCCTTTTGCCTATGGTATTAATAAGGCTATTGATCGTTATGGCTTTGATCGTGATGAGGTTATTATGGTTGGGGATCAGCTAATGACTGATATTAGAGCTAGTCATCGGGCAGGGATTAAGTCTGTCTTAGTGAAGCCCTTAGTAACATCAGATGCTTGGAACACTAAGGTTAATAGATGGCGTGAGCGTCGTGTTTTGGCAAAATTGGAAGAAAAATATGGAAGGCTAGTATATCAAAAAGGGATTTAATGGAAGAATTATTTTGTATCGGCTGCGGTATCCAGATTCAAACAACAAGAAAGCAAGAGGCTGGCTTTACACCTGCTGCTGCTTTGGTAAAGGGAATTGAAGCTAGGGAGATTTACTGTCAACGCTGCTTTAGATTACGTCACTACAACGACATTACAGATGTTCATATTACTGATGAAGAGTTTTTGAGGCTGCTCCATGAGGTGGGAGATAGTGATGCCTTGGTCGTTAATGTGATTGACATTTTTGATTTTAATGGCTCAGTTATTCCAGGCTTATCACGCTTTGTTGCTGGAAATGATGTGTTATTAGTTGGGAATAAAAAGGATATTCTTCCGAAGTCTGTTAAGGACAGCAAGGTGACACAGTGGTTGACAGAAAGAGCTCATGAGGAGGGCTTGAGACCTCTTGATGTCCTGCTGACGAGTGCGCAGAATAAATATGCTATTAAAGAGCTGATTGAGCGGATCGATCAATTGCGCCAAGGGCGAGATGTCTATGTTGTTGGGGTGACTAATGTTGGAAAGTCGACCTTGATTAATGCCATTATTCAGGAAATTACTGGGGATAAGGATGTGATTACAACGTCACGCTTTCCTGGGACCACTCTTGATAAAATCGAAATTCCTTTAGATGATGGTAGCTTTATCTTTGATACTCCTGGTATTATCCATCGTCACCAGATGGCTCACTATTTGTCAGCTAAGAATTTGAAGTTTATCAGCCCTAAGAAGGAAATTAAGCCTAAAACCTACCAATTAAATCCGGAGCAAACGCTTTTTTTAGGTGGCTTGGCGCGATTTGATTTTATTAGTGGTGAAAGACAAGGCTTTACAGCTTATTTTGATAATCAATTGCTCCTCCATCGGACAAAATTAGAGGGTGCAGATGCTTTTTATGACAAGCAGGCAGGGCAACTGCTGACTCCTCCTGATAAAAAGGAGCTTGATGATTTTCCTAGGTTGGTTCGTCATGAATTTCTGCTGGATCAAAAAGTGGACGTTGTTTTTTCTGGTCTTGGTTGGATTCGTGTTAATGCTAATAAGGAAACTGCAACTAAGGTGGCGGCTTGGGCTCCTGATGGTGTTGCAGTAGTCGTTCGCAAGGCGATTATTTAATAAATAAAAAGAAAAGTGGAATAAAAATGCTTACAAGTAAACAAAGAGCCTTTTTAAAGGCTGAGGCCCATAGTCTTAAACCGATTGTTCAGATTGGTAAAAATGGCTTGAATGATCAGATTAAAACCAGTATTCGTCAAGCCTTGGACGCTAGAGAGCTGATCAAGGTTACTCTGTTGCAAAATACTGATGAAACGATTCATGAGGTGGCAGAGATTTTAGAAGAGGAGATTGGCTGTGATACGGTTTTAAAGATTGGTCGGATCCTTATTTTGTTTAAGGTGTCAGCTAAAAAAGACAATATTTTGTTTAAGGTGTCAGCTAAAAAAGACAATCGCAAGCTATCAGTTAAGGTCAAATCGATCTAGCGAGAGCTTTTGCTAGGCTAAGACGTTTAGGTCTGCTGTGTCAGTGCTGACAACATGAGTAATGGTGATATTTTGGAGAGGTTATGGCTTTAGAACTTTTGACGCCTTTTACGAGGGTGGAATTAGAAATGGAAAAAAAAGATAGCAATCGCAAGCAGGTTGGTATCTTGGGAGGGAATTTTAATCCTGTTCATAATGCTCATTTAGTGGTGGCTGACCAGGTTCGTCAACAATTGGGGCTTGATCAGGTGCTTTTGATGCCTGAGTTTAAGCCTCCGCATGTTGACCACAAAGAAACAATTGATGAAAAACATAGGCTTCGTATGCTGGAGCTGGCTATTCAGGAGACAGAAGGTCTAGCGATTGAAGAGATTGAGCTTACACGTCAAGGGGTTAGCTATACCTATGATACGATGAAGCTGTTAATTGAGCAAAATCCTGACGTGGATTATTATTTCATTATTGGTGCGGATATGGTAGATTATTTGCCAAAGTGGCACCGTATTGATGAGTTGATCCATATGGTGCAGTTTGTCGGCGTGCAAAGGCCTAAATACAAGGCTGGTACCTCTTATCCGGTTATCTGGGTAGATGTTCCCTTGCTAGATATTTCCTCAAGCATGATTCGTGACTTTATCCAAAGTGATCGTCAGCCTAATCATTTATTACCAAAGGCTGTTTTAGACTATATTCATAAAGAAGGCCTGTATCAATGATGTATCAAGATTATGTTGGCTATAGACGTGATGAGCTGTTAGGAAAAATTGCTGAGCAGATGAGCGATAAGCGCTTTAAGCATGTTCTTGGCGTGGAAAGGGCTGCTATTCACTTGGCAGAGCGTTACCATTGTGATCCGATTAAGGCTGGGTTAGCAGCTCTACTGCATGACTATGCCAAGGAATGTCCTGATGAGCTTTTTATAAGCTTAATTGACAAATATCAGCTGGATCCTGAGCTTCTTAAATGGAACAATAATATTTGGCATGGTATGGTTGGCATTTATAAGCTTCAGGAAGATTTGGGGTTAAAAGACAAAGGCATTTTGCGGGCAATTGAGATTCATACTGTTGGCGCTGCTGAGATGACGATATTGGATAAAATTCTGTACGTTGCAGATTATATTGAGGAAGGTCGAGTGTTTCCTTTGGTGGACGAAGCTAGGAGAATAGCAGAGCTTGATCTAGATAAGGCAGTTGCCTACGAAACAGCTCATACAGTTGCTTATTTGGCATCGAAGGCTCAGCCGATTTTTCCGCAAACCATTGATACTTACAATGCCTTTGTGCATTATTTACATGAGGAATAAAATGAGAAAAGAAGAACTTTTAGAAATTGTGATTAAGGCTGCTGATGAAAAGCGTGCTGAGGATATGCTAGCTCTTGATCTGGCTGGCTTAACAAGCCTAACGGACTATTTTGTTATTGTAACGGCAACCAATAGTCGTCAGTTGGAGGCGATTGCTGACAATATTCGTGAAAGGGTTAAGGAAGCAAGTGGTGATGCTAGTCATGTTGAAGGAAACAGTCAGACTGGTTGGGTGCTGCTGGATTTGAATGATGTGGTCGTGCATATCTTCTCAGAAGATGAGCGTTATCATTATAATCTTGAAAAGCTTTGGCATGAGGCTCCAGCTGTGGAGCTTAGCCACTATTTAGGATAAAAAAGCAGTCGGCTCTGGGCTGTTTTTACAATAAGAAACAGAAAGGAAGTTGGCATTAGAGGCAGGATTGCCTAAGAGGTAAGCTCTTGTAGTACTTGCTGTGAGACGTGTTGACTGTATCAAATAATATGCAAAAGAATTATGATACCTTCGCATCAGTTTATGATGCCATTATGGACGACTCACTTTATGATAAGTGGACAGCGTTTTCGCTTCGTCATTTACCTAAAAACAAGGAGCATCAGAAGCTTTTGGAGCTGGCCTGTGGGACTGGTATTCAATCGGTTCGATTTGCTCAGTCAGGCTTTGAGGTTACTGGCTTGGATCTTAGTCAGGAAATGCTAGAGGTTGCTAAAAAGCGAGCTCAATCAGCTAAGAAGATCATTACCTTTGTGCAAGGTAATATGCTGGATCTGTCACAGGTTGGATCGTTTGATGTGGTGACCTGCTATTCGGATTCGATTTGTTATATGCAGGACGAGATTGAGGTGGGTGATGTCTTTAAAGAGGTCTATCAGGTTTTGAATGATGGCGGTATTTTTATGTTTGATGTTCATTCTATTTATCAGATGGATCACCTTTTTCCTGGTTATTCTTACCATGAAAATGCTGAGGAATTTGCTATGGTTTGGGATACCTACAAGGCTGAGGCTCCACATTCAGTGGTGCATGAGCTGACCTTTTTTATTCAGGCTGAGGACGGCCATTTTTTACGCTTTGATGAGGTACATGAGGAGCGTACCTATGATATCTTGACCTACGATATTTTGCTGGAGCAGGCTGGCTTTAAGTCTTTCAAGGTTTATGCAGATTTTGAGGATCAGGAGCCAACAAAGACAAGTAAGCGCTGGTTTTTTGTTGCACAAAATAGCTGTGGCTAAGACAGGTCAGCGAGCGGTTTTGTGGTTTAGTGGCTCTGTATTGAGTCTGTGGCAGGTCTTGATGATAATAGGAATAGATGCGAAAGGTAGGACAATGTTATGACTGTCACTGGTATTATTGCTGAATTTAACCCTTTTCATTATGGGCATCAGTACTTACTATCACAGGCAAAGGGGCTAAAAATTGTTGCGATGTCGGGGAATTTTGTGCAGCGAGGGGAGCCGGCACTTGTGGATAAGTGGGTACGCGCGCAAATGGCATTGGAAAATGGAGCTGACCTTGTGGTTGAGCTCCCTTTTCTGGTTTCTGTTCAATCTGCAGATTATTTTGCTCAGGGAGCTGTGGATATCTTGATGAGACTTGGAATTGATACCCTTGCCTTTGGGACTGAGCAATTGCTTGATTACCAGAAGCTGTCTAGGCTATATAGTGAACAAGCAGAGCACATGACTGCTTATTTGGCCACCTTACCTGATCATCTATCTTATCCACAAAAAACACAAAGCATGTGGGAGGCCTTTGCAGGCCTTAGCGCTACTGGTGATAGGCCAAACCATCTTTTAGCATTATCCTATGTCAAGGCCAGCGCAGGAAAAAAGCTGCAATTGCAGCCGATTAAGCGGCTGGGGGCAGGCTTTCATTCAGAAGCCAAGGATCAATGCTTGTCATCGGCGACAGCAATTCGAAAGCATATCGCTGACAGAGCCTTTGTGGAAAAATCATCACCTAATGCAGCTCTTATTTTGAGGGCTCCTCAGGTGACTTGGGAGCATTATTTTCCCTTTTTAAAATATCACATTCTGACAGCTCCAGATTTAACACAGTTTTTTCAGGTTAATGATGAGCTAGCTAGTAGAATCAGCGCAGCTATTCGGAGTGTAGCGACGGTAGATGAGCTAGTAGAGGCGGTTGCAACCAAGCACTATACCAAGGCAAGGGTGAGGCGTGTGTTGACCTATATCTTGGTTAAGGCTGTGGAAGCCCCATTGCCAGAAGGCATACATGTTTTGGGCTTTTCAAAAAAAGGTCAGGCTCACCTTAAAACAATAAAAGCTTCTGTGCCGCTAATCAGTCGTATTGGAGCTAAGCCTTGGGATCAGTTGACTCAACGAGCTGACACTGTTTATCAGCTGGGACATACGGATATGCCAGAGCAGACTTGGGGATGTGTGCCGATAAGGCCAGAGGCGATGAATTGAGCGTTACTAGAAGCAAACCACTGTCTTTGTATGACACGCTTAGAGGACCAGCAAGAGCTTCTAAGAAGTTCGGGTAGGCCCTATAGTCAGTTGGTAAAGGTGTTATTAGAGTAGTTCAGGTGACTCTTTGCTGGTATAAAGGTCAGATAGACTGCCTTTGCTTGCTAAGCTGTTTTTCATTGCTGATAAGAAGGATAGTTAGCAAGAACTGTCAGCTCATGGAAGCTTATCATTTAAGATCAAAAAAGTTAAGTTTGTTCTTGACTCTCTCCCTACGTGATAGTCTATACTTGTTGTTGAGGTGGAAATAGCCATACTAGTTGGTGCTCTTTTGACCTCACTAAGGAGGAATACCATGAAAACCGTAAAAGAGGTTAGTCAATTGACAGGGCTTAGTGTACGCACCTTGCATGAGATAGGCCTGCTGCCTCCTACAATGGTGGGAGAAAATGGTTATCGCTTTTATGATGCTGCTGCCTTGAGACGTCTACAGGACATCTTACTGTTTCGTGAGCTGGCATTTCCTCTAAAAACGATTAAACAATTGCTGGACAGCCCTAGCTATGACCAACAAGCAGCCCTTGCTGCTCAGATTAAGATGCTAGAGCTACGCAAGGCTCATTTAGAAAAGGTTATTGCTCATGCTAGGACTTTACAAAAAGGAGAAGAAACCATGACCTTTGACATTTATAGTAAGTCACAGCTAGAAGCCTTTCAACTAGAGGCTAAGGAGCGTTGGGGAGAGACAGAGGCCTATATGGCTTATGAGGCCAAAGTCAATCAGCCTAGCGCAGAGCAGCTTATCAAGGATATGGGGGAGATCTTTTCAATCTTTGGTCGTATGCTGGATCAGCCTGTAGCAGAGCTAGCAGTACAGCAGCAGGTAAAGGCTCTGCAGGATTACATTAGTCAACACTTTTACGATTGCTCAACTGAGATCTTATCAGCTCTTGGTTGTATGTATCTTGAGGATGACCGCTTTAGAGCAGCTATTGATCATATGGGTGGTGCAGGAACGGCAGCCTTTGTCAGCCGAGCTATTAGCTATTATTGTCAGCACTAAGCTGCTAAGTGCATATCACTGGCTGCTATTCCTAATTTACGAACCCTTTTGAAAGTGCTATAATGATAGAGTTAAAGCTAATTTAACTCTGCTTATTCTAAAAAGAGCTTAATCAAAATTGTATTTTAGAGGAGAATCCAATGGGACGTAAATGGGCAAATATTGTTGCAAAAAAAACTGCTAAAGACGGTGCAACATCAAAGGTTTATGCTAAGTTTGGTGTTGAAATCTATGTGGCTGCTAAGCAAGGAGAGCCTGATCCTGAGTTGAATACAGCCCTCAAGTTTGTCATTGATCGGGCAAAGCAGGCACAGGTGCCAAAGCATGTTATTGATAAAGCCATTGATAAGGCAAAGGGTAATACTGATGAGACCTTTGTTGAGGGACGCTATGAGGGCTTTGGACCAAATGGGTCAATGATTATCGTAGACACCTTGACGTCAAATGTGAACCGTACAGCTGCCAATGTTCGTGCTGCCTATGGTAAAAATGGTGGTAATATGGGAGCGGCTGGATCAGTTTCTTACTTATTTGATAAAAAGGGGGTTATCGTTTTTAAGGGCGATGACGCAGACAGTATTTTTGAGTTGCTCCTAGAGGCTGATGTTGATGTTGATGATGTAGAGGCAGAAGACGGATCAATTACTGTTTATACAGCACCAACAGATCTGCATAAGGCTATTCTTGCTCTTCGTGAATCAGGTATATCAGAGTTTCAGGTGACTGAGCTTGAGATGATTCCTCAGTCTGAGGTAACTCTTGAGGGGGATGACCTTGCTGTTTTTGAAAAGCTGGTTGATGCCCTTGAAGCAGATGATGATGTGCAAAAGGTCTATCATAATGTAGCTGATGTCTAAGCCCTAAGACTATCATGTAAACAGAGCCGAGATTTCTCGGCTCTGTTCATTTTCCTATAATCGAGCTCTGTAGAGGCTGAGTATGACTATCTGCCTTTTATGGTAACAGCTGACGTAGTAGCTGATCGTCACATGGTGCTGCTTTAGCAGAGTTCAATCATTAGTATCTTATGATAAAAAATGATAAACTAATCTTATGAATCATAAAGGAGTAGAGGACAATGACAATAAAACGTTATTTAGGTTTAGCTGGCTTGGCCGTACTGTCTGTGGGTATGCTAGCGGCATGTGGCACAAAGGAAAAATCAGCTTCGAGCACAAAGGACACACCAAAAGAGGTTATCTTTGCGACAGTTGGAACAACTGCCCCCTTCTCATTTGAAAAGGAAGGACAATTGACAGGCTATGACATCGAAGTGGCTAAGGCTGTGTTTAAAGATGCTGAGAAGTACAAGCTTCAATTTAAGAAAACAGAATGGTCATCTATTTTTACGGGCTTAGACTCTGGAAAATATCAAATGGGCGGCAACAATATTTCATACACTAAGGAACGCTCAGTCAAATATTTGTTTTCTTATCCAATTGGTGCAACTCCGTCAGTGCTAGTTGTGCCAAAGGATAGTGATATCAAGTCTTATGATGATATTAAGGGTCATTCAACACAGGTGGTGCAGGGAACAACGACTGCTGCTCAGCTAAAGGCCTTCAACGAAGAGCATGCTGATAATCCTGTTGAGCTAAAGTTTACCAACGAAACCATCACTCAAATGCTAACCAATCTGAATGAGGGCAAGGCTGATTTTAAGATTTTTGATGCCCCAACGGTTAATGCTATCATTGATAATCAAGGCTTAGATCACTTGAAAACAATTGAGCTGGCAACAAGCGAGCAGCCCTTTATCTACTTTATTTTTAGTCAAGATCAAGAGGAGCTACAGGCCTTTGTCAATAAGCGCTTAGAGGAGCTGACAGCTGATGGCACACTCAGTAAAATTGCTAAAAAGTATCTAGGTGGCGATTATGTTCCAGCTAAGCAGGATTTGAAGCTTCCTACAGCAAAATCCTAAATTGGCTGAAAGACCAACAACGATATAAGCGACTATTTGGCTTAAAACCAAGCTGTTAGAAGGCTTGCTTTTAAGCCTTTTTAAATGCCTTTGTTGCCTACTAGGGCTTTTAAAGTAACCTAGTGTCTAGGGCAGCAGCTATTAAGATCTGTTGCCTTATTTCGAGGGTGGTTTTGAGGTAAAAGGTCTGTAGTAAGAGCCTTGACTTAATTAATGCTTGCTTGGCTAGTCTGTCAGTTGGTTTAGGTTTGGTGTTTTGACTAGAGATTATAGCTAATGGCTATACCTTATCCTAAAATTTACCAATTTGAATGCGAGAGCTATTTCGTATAAAATAAACTCATTGAAAAAAGAAATTGAGGAACAAAATATGAATATTAAAAAAGCTGTCGGCTTTGTTAGCCTTGCTCTTGCTTCAATAGCTCTAGTAGCCTGCTCTGGTAAGCAGGACGACAAAAATACCTTGACCATTGGGGTAATGACTAAAACGGCATCTGATCAAGCCAGATGGGATAAGATTGAAGAGCTGCTGAAAAAGGATAAGATCACTCTAAAGTATAAAGAGTTCACAGATTATTCTCAGCCCAACAAGGCAGTTGCTAATGGTGAGGTTGATATCAATTCATTCCAGCACTATAACTTTTTGGATAATTGGAATAAGGAAAATAAGGCAGATTTGAAGGCTATTGCTGAAACCTATATCAGTCCGATTCATCTCTTTTCAGGGACTAGTCAAGACGGTAAGGCTAAATACCAGTCAGTAGATGAGCTTCCAGATGGTGCGCAAATTGCAGTGCCAAACGATGCAACAAATGAAAGCCGTGCCCTGTATGTGCTTCAAGCAGCCGGCTTGATCAAGCTCAATGTGTCAGGTGATAAGCTGGCAACCATTGCAAATATTACAGAAAATAAGAAAAAGCTAGATATTAAAGAATTAGATGCGAGTCAGACAGCACGTGCCTTGACGTCAGCTGATGCCGCTATTGTTAATAATAGCTATGCCGTTCCTGCGAAAATTGATTTTAAAACCTCTCTTTTTAAGGAAAAGGCTGATGAGAATGCCAAGCAATGGATTAATATCATTGCTGCTCAAAAGGATTGGGAAAAGTCTGCTAAGGCAGACGCGATTAAGGCATTAATCAAGGCCTACCATACAGATGCTGTGAAGAAGGTTGTGGATAAAACCTCAAATGGTGTTGACGTCCCTGTATGGTAAGGGATAATAGGTAATATTAGTAACAGGAGGATTGAGGCGTGTGAAGCACGCCCTTTCTTATATTAGGGGGAAAACACATGACAAAAACGGATCAGCAGTACTTAACAAGGCTTTGGGAGGATCAGCTCACACAGGATTATCTTGTGTCGTTGGGGCAATTGATTGCCAGTAGGTCTATTTTTGCTCAAGGTATCGGCTTAGAAGAGACAGCAGCCTACCTAAAGGAGCTGTTTGCTCAGGCTGGTGCTGAGGCTATTGTTGATAAGACTTATGCAGCTCCCTTTGTCCTAGCACGCTTTAATAGCTCTAGGCCAGCTGCTAAGACACTGATATTTTACAATCATTACGATACAGTGCCAGCAGATAGTGATCAAAAGTGGACGAGTGATCCCTTTACCTTAACAGAGCGTGATGGCTATTTGTTTGCGCGCGGCGTTGATGATGACAAGGGGCATATCATTGCGAGATTGACGGCTGTCGTCAGGTATCTAAAGGAGCATGCAGACCTTCCGCTTAATATTGTCTTTATGATGGAGGGAGCTGAGGAGTCAGCTTCGGTAGATTTAGATCGGTATCTGGCTAAATACGCAGACCAGCTAAAGGGAGCAGAGCTTTTGATTTGGGAGCAGGGCATTCGTAATGAGCATGATCAGCTTGAAATAACTGGCGGCAATAAGGGGATTTTGACCTTTGAGATGTCAGTAGATAGTGCTCGTTGTGATATTCATTTTAAATATGGTGGTGTTATCGAGTCAGCAGCCTGGTATTTGCTTCAGGCCCTATCAAGCCTGCGGAACCATCGTGGGGAATTGCTGGTGCCTGGTATTTATCAAAAAGTCGTTCCGCCAACTGAGCGAGAGCTAGATTTAGTTGAGACCTATGCAATTGAGAATGCTCAAGCTCTAAAAAAGCTTTACGGACTGGAGCTTCCTATGTTACAATCAGAGCGTCGTCAATTGTTAGCAGCTTATTACTTTCAGCCCTCCATTAACATTCAAGGGCTGTGGACTGGCTATCAAGGACAAGGAGTTAAGACCATCATTCCTTCACAGGCTACTCCTAAAATGGAGGTTCGTTTGGTTCCTGGCTTAGAGCCTGAGTATGTCTTTGATCAGATTAGGTCTTATTTGCTCAATAAGGGCTTTGACCAGATCAAGCTGACCTATACTTTGGGTGAGATGAGCTATCGGAGTGATCTTTCATCGTCTGCTATTAGTCAGCTGATTGCAGCAGCTCAGCCTTTTTACCCTAAGGGGCTATCTCTTTTGCCGACATCGGCAGGAACAGGCCCTATGCATACTGTTTTTGAAGCCCTGCAGGTTCCGATTGCCGCTTTTGGCTTAGGGCATTCTAATAGTTGTGATCATGCAGGTGATGAAAACATTGCTATTGTAGATTATTGTCGGCATATTGCATTAATAGAGGAGTTAATAACATCTTATGAGTGAACCAATGATTCAATTAGATCATATTGATATTACCTTTCACCAAAAAAAACGTGTGATTGAAGCTGTTAAGGATGTAACGCTTCATATCAACCAAGGGGATATTTATGGCATTGTTGGCTATTCTGGTGCTGGCAAATCAACCCTAGTGCGTGTGATTAACCTGCTGCAGCAGCCAACAAAGGGAAGCATTACAATTGATGGGGAGCTGACCTTTGATCAAGGCAAGGTTCAGCTGTCTGCTAATAGCCTACGTGAGAAGCGTCGTGATATTGGCATGATTTTTCAGCATTTCAATCTTATGGCACAAAAAACAGCTAAGGAAAATGTTGCCTTTGCTCTGCGCCATTCTCGATTGCCTAAGGCTGAAAGAGAAAGGAAGGTGACTGAGCTATTAGAATTAGTAGGCTTATCTGAGCGTGCAGACAATTATCCAGCACAGCTGTCTGGTGGTCAAAAGCAGAGGGTTGCTATTGCGCGTGCCCTTGCCAATGACCCTAAAATATTGATTTCTGACGAGGCCACCTCAGCGCTAGATCCTAAAACGACCAAGCAGATTCTCGCTCTTTTGCAGGAATTAAACCGCAGGCTAGGCTTAACGATTGTCATGATTACGCATGAAATGCAGATTGTCAAGGATATTTGTCATCGTGTGGCTGTTATGCAGCAGGGAACCTTGATTGAAGAAGGCAGTGTTTTGGATATCTTCTCAAATCCAAGAGAGCCTTTGACGCAGGAGTTTATCAAGACAGCGACTGGGATTGATGAGGCACTTGAGAAAATTAACCAGCAGGATATTGTCAAGGAGCTACCAGCTAATGCTATTTTAGCTCAGCTCAAGTATGCAGGGACATCGACTGACGAGCCTTTACTTAACCAGATTTATCGCCAGTTTGAGGTGACCGCTAACATTCTTTATGGGAATATTGAAATCTTAGATCAGGTACCAGTTGGTGAGATGATTGTTGTTTTTGAAGGTGCAGCAGCAAGTATTGAGGCGGCAGAAAAAGCCTTGCATGAGGCTGGCGTCGATGTCACTATTTTAAAGAGAGGGGCTTAAATGTTAGAATTGTTTCAGGCTTATTTGCCAAATGTTTATGAGCTTGGCTGGTCTGGTGATGCTGGCTGGGGAGTAGCCATTTGGAATACCTTGTACATGACGATCGTTCCATTTATTGTAGGTGGAGCTATTGGTTTATTTATTGGTCTTTTGCTGGTACTGATGGGGCCAGATGGGGTGATTGAAAATCGACTGGTTTGTTGGCTTCTAGATAAGCTCACGTCGATTTTTCGGGCTATTCCCTTTGTTATATTAATTGCTATCCTGGCAAGCTTTACTTATCTGATTATGGGGACAACCTTGGGTGCAACCGCAGCTCTGGTGCCTTTGACCTTTGCAACCTTTCCTTTTTTTGCGCGTCAGGTCCAGGTTGTTTTTCAGAGCTTGATAGAGGTGTGATTGAGGCTGCACAGGCTTCAGGAGCTACCTTCTGGGATATTGTCAGGGTTTATCTGAGTGAGGGCTTACCAGACCTGATTCGTGTGTCAACAGTGACCTTGATTTCCTTGGTTGGTGAGACAGCGATGGCAGGAGCTATTGGTGCTGGAGGGCTTGGTAATGTCGCGATTTCCTATGGCTATAACCGTTTTAACAATGATGTGACGTGGGTTGCCACCCTTATTATTCTCTTGCTGATCTTTGCGATTCAATTTATTGGAGACAGCCTGACAAGGCATTTTAGTCACAAATAATAAAACTGCTCAGAGCTTTATTAGCTCCAAGCAGTTTTTTAATGTCATGATGCTGTAGGGTGAAGTCCTTTTGTCTTGCTGATGATGAGACCTAAGACAAAGCCTAGGATGGAAAAGCTAATCCAGCCCATTGAAAATTGGCCGAGTGGAACCAACCTTTCAAAGAAATAGGAAAGACCATCAGGCAAGGTAAAGAGCTTGGTTAGCTGTGAGAGGGTAGCTAGGGCGTCATACAATGCTGGAATGATGGTAAGGCCAATCGTCGTTCTGTAGACAAGAGGGGCATTGCCAAATGACTTTTGGATCAGAACAAGAACAATCAAATCGACAGTCAGTGGGTACAAGAGGTACAAAATAGGAGATGACCAATTGATAATAACTGACAAGCCACCGAAGTAGAAAAAGGCAGATACAAGGGTAAATAGAGTTGCCCAAGCAACATGTGATACCCTTGGCATTAGCTTGTGGAAATACTCTGCACTTGAGGTGATAAGACCGGTTGAGGTGGTCAGACAGGCTAGGAAAATCACAATCGCAAGGAAGGCTTGCCCAATGCTACCTAGGTAAAATCGTGAGGCGTGGCTTAAAATTTGTCCTCCATTGACAGCGCTGTTGTTTAGGGTAAAATGCCCATCAACAAAAGGGAAAAGAGATTGTGAGGTCGCACCGATCCGTCCCACAAAAATATAAACAAAGGCTAGCAGCAAAATGGCAATGGCCCCAGAGATAAGGGTGATTTTAGTGATTTCCTGATCGGTTTTAGCGCCAAATTGCTTGGTTGCTTCAATGACTAATATGGCAAAAACCAAGGAAGCTAAAGCATCCATAGTGCCGTAGCCTTGAATAAGACCTGCAATAAAGGGAACGTCCTTAAAGGCATTGTTGATACCTGCTCCAGCATTAAAGGCTTCGCCATAGTCTCCAGCTGGGTGAACAAAGGAGGCAATGATTAAAATAGTAATCACAACCAATAGCGTCGGTGTCAGAAATTTACCAATGCTTTCTGCTAGCTTGCTTGGTCTAATAGCCAAAAAGTAGGATAAGCCAAAAAATAGCACAGCATAGATGGCTTTATTGATGATGCTATCTCCTAATATCGGGGCAATCCCAACAGAGAAGGAGGTAGCGCCTGTTCTAGGAATAGCAAAGAAAGGACCAATGGACAAATACAGGATTGATGAGTAAAGGATAGCATACCATTTTGAAATTGGCCGAGCCAGGCTTTCAACATCATCAGAGCCTGACCTTGCAACAGCAATGACACCAAGCAAGGGTAAAGACACACCAGTCAAGCAAAAGCCAATAATGGACCAAGGGATATTTTGTCCTGAATAGATGCCAAGAAAGGCCGGATAAATGAGATTTGCTGCACCAAAAAAGAGAGCAAACAGCATAAAGCCAATAACGATATAGACATTTTTTTCTTTCATTGCCTTAATAAGTCTTTCTTTTGATATAAATTTGAAGATTCCAATAATTTAATTGAAAACTCTTGAAAATAATAACAGTTGCTATTATACCTAAGTTTCTGAAAGTCGTCAACAATTATCAGACGATAGATCAAGCTGAGACCTAAAAAAGCGCTGAGGGGTATCTGGATAAAGCAGCTTAGCCTTTATTTTACAGCTTTTGAGAGGACTTGCTCACCTGCTGAATCTCTAATCAAGCCTTGCTAGAAAGAGTGGTCCAAGGCTTGGGGAGCTTTGATGAGAGATTTGCTGTCTTATTGATGAAAGAATCTGTCAGCTAGCTTATGATGGTGGGGCTGCAGCGGTGTATAACATCCTTGCTTGATTTGACGAATAACTAAAATTATATTATGATAAAAAACATCTAACTTGAGCGAGGATAAATAACATGAAAAGAATTCGTGACTTATGGGTCAGGACCAACCTGATTAAAAAAATAGGAATCGGGGTCGTTATAGGACTTCTTTTGGGGATTTTATTGCCTGATGTGACAGCGATTGGCATTTTGGGGCAGCTTTTTGTTGGGGCTTTAAAGGCGATAGCTCCTCTCTTGGTTTTTGCCTTGGTGGCACAAGCTATCTCTCACCAAAGGTCAGGACAGCAAACCAATATGACCTTGATTATTGTGCTTTATTTGCTTGGAACCTTTCTGGCGGCCTTGGTTGCTGTTATTGCTAATTACCTATTTCCTCTAACCTTAACCTTAAATACTCCGGTTAATACTGAGCTTTCACCACCACAAGGTATTGTTCAGGTCTTTCAGACGCTTTTATTAAAGCTAGTGGATAATCCTATTAATGCTTTAGCTACTGCCAATTATATTGGTGTCTTAGCTTGGGCATTGATCTTTGGCTTAGCCCTCAAGTCTGTTCCTTCAGATTTTAAGCATTTGATCAAAACAGCGGCAGATGTGACCTCACAAATTGTCGTTTGGATTATCAATGTCGCACCGATTGGCATTATGGGCTTGGTCTTTTCAACTGTTTCTGAAAATGGCATTAGCATTTTGTCTGATTATGCTCTTTTAATTCTGGTCTTGGTGGGAACGATGCTCTTTGTAGCGCTAGTGGTTAACCCTTTGCTTGCCTTTGTCCTGACTCATCAAAATCCTTATCCTCTTGTTTTTAGATGTTTAAAGGATTCTGGCCTTACAGCCTTTTTCACAAGAAGCTCGGCAGCAAACATTCCAGTCAATTTGCAGCTATGTGAGGACTTGGGACTAAGTCAGGCGACCTATTTAGTATCTATTCCCCTAGGTGCAATGATTAATATGGGAGGAGCAGCCATCACGATCAATGTTTTGACACTTGCTGCTGTCAATACCTTTGGTATTCAGATTGATTTTCTGACTGCCCTGCTTTTGAGTGTGGTTGCGGCTATCTCAGCCTGTGGCGCTTCTGGTGTTACAGGAGGCTCTCTCCTTCTTATTCCAGTGGCATGTAGCCTTTTTGGGATCTCAAGTGATTTGGCTATGCAGGTTGTCGGGGTTGGCTTTATTGTTGGTGTGATTCAGGATTCCTGTGAAACAGCCCTTAATTCATCAACTGATGTCCTCTTTACAGCCATTGCTGAAAATGCCTTCTGGAAGCAAAAGAAGGCCTAGCCTTATAATACAGCTTATTAGTAAAAAAAGAGGCTGGGACAAAAAGAGCTGCACTTTAGAAAGTCTTAACCTAATATACTTTATGACCTAGTCTCATGCATTAAAAAAGCGAACAAGTCTAGTTTTCGGAATCTCTGAAAACTGGCTCCATGTCAACTGTAGTGGGTGACTTATAGCTAAGCACGAGAGGAGACGAAGGTTGTCTTCTCTTTTGTGATGTTCAAAGCGAGGAAGATGCGTTTTTTAGGCTCTATAATCTCCACAGTGGCCTTACCCACTACAGAAATTATAGAGCCTGAAAACTAGACTTGTTCGTTTATTTTAGGTCAGACTTTTGTCCCAGACCCGTTATGTTATTTGAGGTAGCCTAGGTAGTCAAACTTTTCAAAGGTATGATCGTTAGCGATAGCAACAATAATGGTGTCAGCCTCAAGTGGTTCAAAGGGCTGAACATTGGTGTCTAGGGTTTTGACCTCTTTTTGACGCATGCCAATAATATTAAGCTCGTATTTTCGACGAACATCAAGCTCTGAGAGCGATTTGCCCTCCCAGCTCTTAGGAATGGTGAATTCGATCATGGAAATCCCATGTTCTAGGTAGATAATGCTCTCAATGTGATGGCGTAAGAGATTTGAGGCCACTCGCTTTCCAGAGTCTCTTTCAGGGGTGATAACCTTGGTTGCTCCAATGCCATATAAGACCTCTTCAAAAATTTTGTTTTTAGCCTTTGCAATAATGGTTGGAACCCCTAATTTTTTACAGTGCATGACAGCTAGTACAGAGGACTCTAGATTGTTTCCTGATGCGATGACAACTGTGTCACATTGCTCAACCCCTACTGCGATTAAAAAATCCTTATCAGTAATATCGCCAACAGCTGCCTTGGTCGCCAAATCAGCAATTTCTTTCACGTGGCTTTCTCTAATATCAATGGCAATGACATCTTGGTCATAGTTGCTTAATTCTCTGGCAACGGTGCGGCCAAAAATCCCCAGGCCAAGAACACCAACAGTTTTTCGTTTTAACATGATTTCTCCTTAACCCACTAAAATATCAGTAGTGGCATATTGAATGGTTTTTTCTTTACGTTGAATTAGACTAATCAAAACAGTAATTGGTCCGACACGACCAACAAACATCAGCACAATAATGATTAGGCGTCCTGCACTTGATAAGTGCGGTGTGACGTCCATTGATACCCCAACCGTTGCAATAGCTGAAATGGATTCAAATAAAAGCGGAATAGGGGCGATATCTGGCTCTACACTTAGCAGTAAAATGTAGCCAATCATCAAGACCGCAAAAAAGAAAATCAAAACAGTCATGGTTTGCTTAATGGTCTTGTTGGCGATGATACGGTTACGAAAGGTTACCTCAGATTGACCGGAAAGCTCTGCCTTAAACAATAAAAAGGTGATGGCAGCAGTTGTGATTTTGATTCCTCCGGCAGTACCACCTGGAGCTCCACCGATAACCATCTGAATCATATAAAGAATATTGGTAGGAGCCAAGGTATCATTATAAGAAATAGTCGCAAAGCCTGCAGTTCTCATGGTTACCGTTTGGAAAAAGGACACCATCAGCTGCTGCGGTAGATTGTATCTGGCAATAGTATTGAGATTGTCCTTTTCCAAAAACCATGATAAAAAGGTACCTAAAACAAGGATAACTAGGGTTGTTTGCAGCACTAAGCGTGACTGATTAGAAAACTTTTTAAAGGTGATGCCATAGCAGTGAGGCCTTTCAAAGAAGTATTTTTTAAAGGCAGTGCCTAAATCAACCCAAACAGCAAAGCCAAGTCCGCCAGAAATAATTAAGAAGGTGATAATAGCATTGATGGTAGGGTTTAACACAAAGTCCTTTAAGCTAGATGATCCTAGATTATCAAAGCCTGCATTACAAAAGGCAGAGACAGCCAGAAAGATACTGTTAAAGATACCATTTTTCCAGCCGAAACGAGGGATAAAGTCAGTCATGATAACCAAGGCAGCAAAGGCCTCCAGTGAGAAGGTGACCTTATAGGCAAAAAAGAGGTATTTTTTTAAGTCCTTACTGTCACCACGATTGAGGGCGGATTGGAGCAAGGTTTGATCACTTAAACGCATTTTGCGCTTGAGTGCAAAGGTGCTGACCGCAATCAGAGTGACCAATCCAAGTCCGCCAATTTGCATGAGCATCATGGCAATTGTCTGACCAATGCCATTGTAGACATCTGCAACAGGAACGACAGAAAGTCCAGTTACACAGACCATTGACACCACGTTGAAAAAATGATCGAGGTAAACCGTATTAGGACCATTGCTGTAGTGGGTAAAAGGCATGGATAACAAGAGACTACCTATCAAAATGACAATCGCAAAGCTAAAGGTTAGCCGCTGGGTCACCGATAAGGACTTGAAAAATGAGCGTTTCATGATTCCTCCTAATAATATCTCATACTATCATATCAAAAATACATTAAAAAAGCTAAGCAGTAACCTAGCCTTAGACTGAAGCAGCCCTGTTTACAATAGGCCCTTCCTAACATGCTCCAAAAGACAATAGCTTTTTTTGACATGTCAGGCTTAAGCTTTTAGCTCAGAGCTTAAAAGTGCTGAGTAAGATTTTATAAAGTCTTAAGGGCTTTAGTCATTGTTGCCACAGTAGAAAACAGAATGGCGAGCTCACTGCCTAGCCTATGTTTTTTCTTGCTAGGCTTCAAAGAGGCTTGATGTTTTGAAGCGTCAAAAGTAATCTTGACAGGGTTCTATATGGCTAATCGATATCACTCAAGGCTAGCACTTAGCTTTTGTGGTTTGATCACATGATCATTGGCTGTGGTCATAGCGTCAGCTCCCTCCTACTAGCCTCTAATGGCTAATAGGAGGATCAAGGGCAACAAAAAATGTTCAGACAGCCTTTAATCAAGGCTGCCTGAAGCAGCATTCTATAGCCTCTTACAATGGTTTTTTATTAGGAATACCGGCTTTTCGAGGGTACTTGTTTGGCGTTTCCTTTTTCTTTTCGACAAGAGTGATATAGCGGCCATCTCCATTAGGAAGTTGGTAGGGCTGGTGATCAAGCACCTTAGCAAAAAGTAGCTGAAGTGCCTTTTTAGCTTCTTCTAATTCTTGGTCCGCTGCTTGTGCCTTTAAAGCAATCAGTTTTCCCTTGATTTTTAAAAAAGGAATGGTCAACTCAGACAGAATCTGCATGCGGGCAACAGCTCTAGCAGTTACCAAATCAAATTGGCCACGAAATTGCTTGTCTTGTCCAAAATCCTCTGCCCTACCATGATAGAAATGTACTCCCTCTAATCCTAGCTCTTTAGCAAGGAGCTGAAGAAAATGTATGCGCTTATTGAGAGAATCAATAATGGTAACATCAAGCTTTGGAAACATAATTTTCATAGGAATGCTTGGGAAGCCTGCTCCAGCCCCAATATCTAACAGCCTGAGAGGCTCATTTGGAATATATCCCTGTAAAAGCGGAGCAACAGAGTCATAAAAGTGCTTGAGATAGACTTCATTTTCTTCAGTGATGGCTGTTAAGTTGATCTTACGGTTCCAATCAACCAAAAGCTTAAAATAAGTGTCGAATTGTTCTTTTTGATGATTTGTCAGAGCAAATCCTGCTTGCTCCAGGACAAGGTAAAAGGCTTGGGGTGTCATATATATCCTCTGTTTTTAATTAATTGCTACTATTTTAGCATAAAATAGCAGAAAACTGCTGAAAAGTCCCTTCAATACTTGCTATTAAACTGAAAATTGCTATAATTGAGACACAAAGATTAAAGGAGAATTACAATGCCAATGTTTTTAGTAATAGTAGCCCTTATCGGTGTGCTGGTTGTTTGGCTGATGGTTAGCTATAATGGCCTGGTTAAAGCTCGTATGCATACAAAAGAAGCTTGGAGTCAGATTGACGTGCAGCTAAAGCGTCGCAATGACTTGATTCCAAACCTTGTTGAGACGGTCAAAGGCTATGCTAATCATGAAGAGAAAACCTTAGAAAAGATTACTAGTCTTAGATCACGTGTGGCTGATGCTACTACACCGCAGGCCACAATGGCAGCCTCCAATGAATTGAGCAAGCAGGTCACTAGCCTCTTTGCAGTTGCAGAGAGCTATCCAGACTTAAAGGCCAATAGTAATTTCCTAAAATTGCAAGAGGAATTAACCAATACAGAAAATAAAATTTCTTATTCGCGTCAATTATTTAATACAACAACATCGCATTATAACCTTAAGCTAGAAAGCTTTCCGAGCAATCTTGTGGCTAAATTGTTTGGCTTCAAGCCAAGTGAGTTTTTACAGGTTCCTGAAGCTGAAAAAGAGGTTCCAAAGGTAGACTTTACCGTCTAGTCTAATGCGGCTAATCAAGGTCAGAAGAGGACATCAATGCTTTATCAACAAATTTCACAAAATAAACGACGAACTGTTATCCTGCTTTTTGCCTTTTTTGTCTTACTGGTAGTGATTGGCGCTGCTGCTGGGTATTTACTGGCTGACAGCTACCAGCTGGGGGCTGCTTTTGCTCTGATTATTGGTGCTATTTATGCCTTTAGCATGATTTTTCAGTCAACCAGCCTCGTTATGGGAATGAATAAGGCTAAGGAAATCACAGTAAACGATGCTCCTGATTTCTTTCATATTGTTGAGGATATGGCTCTGGTTGCTCAGATTCCAATGCCAAGAGTATTTATCATTGATGATCCCTCACTAAACGCCTTTGCCACAGGCTCCAGCCCTCAAAATGCAGCTGTTGCGGCAACCACTGGTCTACTAAAGGTGATGAATCGTGAGGAGTTAGAAGCAGTGATTGGGCATGAAGTCAGCCATATTCGTAATTATGATATTCGGATATCCACTATTGCAGTTGCTTTAGCTAGTGCTGTCACACTGATTTCCAGCATTGGGGGGCGTATGATGTGGTATAGCGGTGGCAGGAGACGTGATAACGATCGCAACGATAATGGCTTTGGCGCTATTATGCTGATTTTCTCAATCTTGTCACTGATCTTGGCTCCTCTTGCGGCCTCTCTGGTTCAATTAGCCATTTCTCGTCAAAGAGAGTATCTGGCAGATGCCAGCTCTGTCGCGTTAACCAGAAATCCAGAGGGCATGATTAGGGCTCTACAAAAGCTAAGCAATTCACAGCCTATGACTCATCCAGTAGATGATGCTAGCGCAGCCTTATACATCAATGAGCCTAGAAAAAAAGAAAAGCTTAGCGCTTTATTTAGTACCCATCCGCCGATTGAAGATAGAATTGAACGCTTGAAGCATATGTGAGAGCTTGAGACTAGCTCAGCTCTCATTTTTACTAGCCATAATGTTCAGAAAACATCATTAATTAATTGTTTTGACCCGGACATTTTTTAAGACTTTTATGGAAATTTGGGCTATTTTCATAGGGGTTTTATGGTTAAACATTTGATTGTTGGCTTGTCAATACTTATTTGTATCCAGACTTAATGTTAAAAAAAGTTATGAATTTGTCATAAAGCTATTGACAAATTCTTGATATCATAGTAAAAATAGATTAGAGTTTTATTAGGAAGTGTTTTATAGGAGAAAGCATGTTATCTGTTTCAGATATTAGAAAGCGACCGGAAGGCATTCGCTTTGAGAGAGAGTACGATGTTAAGGAAGCGCTGCTTATACGTGATCCGCAGGTTATAGATATTAATAACGTCAGAGCTTCGGGGAGAGCTCAGTTTGATGACGGCTTGTATCTATTAGAGTATCAGCTGGGCTATCAGATTACCCTGCCCTCGAGCCGTTCCATGGCGCCTGTTGTCTTAGATGAGATGCAGACGGTTCAGGAGCTGTTTATCGAGGAAGCAGATGTGGCAAGTAAGCAGGAAATGGTTGATGAAAACCTTGTCTTAGTCTTATCAGAGGATCAGCTTGACCTTGAAGAGAGTATTATTGACAATATTTTGTTGGCGATTCCCTTGCAGGTATTGACAGAGGCTGAAAAGGAGTCACAAATCTTGCCGACAGGGGAGGATTGGGCAGTCTTAACTGAGGAGCAATACCAGGCCCAGCAGAAGGAAAAAGCAAAAGACAACAGTCCTTTTGCGGGCTTACAGGGTCTTTTTGATGAGTAAAAATAAAAATTAAAGATGTCTGTATTTTTTATTTGAAAAAAGAACAGTTGTCTGGTATACTTTATAAATATACGGCATATTAGTCATTTTGATGACTAAATAGCAATACTTGATTAATACAAAATGGATGAATCTTGTACATAGCTGATAAGGGGCTGTGATACAGGAAGTAAGGATTGGTGTAATGACAAAGAAAATTTTAATTATCGAAGATGAAAAGAATCTTGCAAGATTTGTTTCGCTTGAGCTACAGCATGAGGGTTACGAGGTGACCGTCGAGGTTAATGGTCGTGAGGGCTTGGAGACAGCCCTAGAGAAGGACTTTGACTTAATCCTTCTTGATTTGATGCTTCCTGAGATGGACGGATTTGAAGTGACACGTCGATTGCAAACAGAAAAAACGACTTACATCATGATGATGACTGCGCGTGACTCTATTATGGACGTTGTAGCTGGCTTGGATCGTGGTGCTGACGATTACATCGTGAAGCCATTTGCCATTGAGGAATTGCTGGCGCGTATTCGTGCTATCTTCCGTCGTCAGGACATTGAGTCAGAGAAAAAGACTCCTAGTCAAGGCGTTTACCGCGACTTAGTCTTAAACCCTCAAAACCGCTCTGTCAATCGCGGTGATGACGAGATTTCACTGACTAAGCGTGAATATGACCTGCTTAATATTTTGATGACAAACATGAATCGTGTCATGACTCGTGAGGAGCTCTTGTCTAACGTTTGGAAATATGACGAGGCTGTTGAAACTAACGTTGTTGATGTTTATATTCGTTACCTTCGTGGGAAGATCGATATCCCTGGGAAAGAGTCTTACATTCAAACTGTTCGTGGAATGGGTTATGTGATTCGCGAGAAATAATTGATGGCAAAGCAGAAAAAATATAAGAAAACGTTACCAAAACGTTTATCGAATCTTTTGTTCGTTCTCTTCTTTTGCATTTTCTCTGCCTTTACCCTACTCGCTTATATTTCAACAAACTACTTTTTGTTGAAACGAGAAAAGCAAACTATTTTTCAGGCTGTTAACATTGTTAGAGTTCGTCTCTCTGAGGTGGACTCTAATTTTACGTTAGAGAATTTAGCAGAGGTTCTCTATAAAAATGACAGAACGCATTTAAAGATTGATGACGCAAATGGTAGTCGTATTATCAGAAGTGAACGAAATATCACCAACACGCTCAATGCCAATGAGGATATCTATGTCTACAATGTTGATAAGCAAATGATCTTCACAACAGATGACGAAGAGGCCTCGCCAGGCTTAAATGGAACTATTGGTAAGGTAACCAAGGACCACATTGAGGAGCAATACAAGGGCTTTTCAATGACTCAGAAGGTCTACTCTAATAAGACAGGGAAGTTTGTAGGCTATGTTCAGGTTTTCCATGACTTGGAAAACTACTACATGATCAGAGCACGCCTCTTCTTTTGGCTTTTGGTGGTTGAGCTCTTTGGGGTTGGTCTGGCGTATTTCATTATCTTAATTGTCACACGCAACTTCTTGAAGCCTCTGAACAATCTTCATGATGTGATGCGGACAATTTCCAAAAATCCAGATAATCTGATGCTGCGCTCGGGTATTTCCTCGGGTGATGAAATTGAGGAATTGTCCGTTATTTTTGATAAAATGCTTGATAAGATTGAGACGCATACACGATTGCAATCAAGATTTATTAGTGACGTCAGTCATGAGCTGCGCACGCCAGTTGCCATTATCAAGGGGCATATTGGATTATTGCAGCGCTGGGGCAAGGACGATAGTGCTATTTTAGATGAAAGCCTCACTGCAGCTGCGCAAGAGGTTGACCGAATGGCTATTATGATCAATGACATGCTTGATATGATCCGAGTACAGGGGTCCTTTGAAGGGCATCAAAATGATACAACTGTTTTAGAGAGCTCTATTGAGACCGTTGTTGGTAATTTTAGGGTCCTGCGTGAGGATTTTGATTTTACCTGGTACTCTGAAAATCAAAGAACCCTAGCCAAGATTTATAAAAATCATTTTGAGCAGGCTCTGATGATTTTGATAGATAATGCGGTCAAGTATTCTAGGAAGGAAAAGAAAATCGTCATAGAATTAGCGGTTAATGCTAGCAATGAAGCTGTGGTTAAGGTCAAAGACAGAGGTGAGGGGATCTCAGAAGAGGATATTAAGCATATTTTTGAGCGCTTCTACCGCACCGATAGGTCCAGAAATCGAACCAGCACCCAAGCAGGTCTTGGGATTGGCTTATCCATTTTAAAGCAAATTGTTGATGGCTATCATTTACATATGGAGGTTGAGAGTGAGCTAAATAAAGGGTCGGTCTTTATTTTGCGGATTCCCTTAGCTGATCATCAAGGCTCATAGCTGTATACCTGCCTGAGTATCTAGTAGATGCTCAGGCTTTTGACTGTTCTAATGTGTGGTGTGATGATGAGGTGTTTATCAGGGAAGGAGGGCTCTTGGAGGTAAACCTGAGTGCTTGTCTATTCTTTTGTTATCCCTAAAATTATGGTAAAATAGGGTATTAGATTAACGATAGAATTGGGGTGTTTGCGTGCGTTGTCCGAAATGTAACTATAATAAGTCAAGTGTTGTTGATAGTAGACAGGCAGAAGATGGCAATACGATTCGTCGCCGCAGAGAATGCGAAAGCTGTCACACGCGCTTTACAACCTTTGAGCGCTTAGAAGAGCTTCCATTACTAGTGATCAAAAAGGACGGGACTAGGGAGCAGTTTTCAAGAGATAAAATCTTAAATGGTGTTGTTCAAAGTGCCCAAAAGCGTCCGGTGTCAAGTACTGACATTGAAAATCTCATTTCTCGCATTGAGCAGAAGGTTCGTACAGCCTATGAAAATGAGGTGTCAAGTACTGTTATTGGCAATCTGGTGATGGAGGAATTAGCAGAGCTTGATGAGATTACCTATGTTCGTTTTGCTAGTGTCTATAAAAGCTTTAAGGATTTAGACGAAATCGAAGAGCTCTTACAGCAGATTACTAATCGCGTTAGAGGAAAAAAGAAGAGCAGTGTAGATGATGAAGCCTATTGATACCTTTTCTTATATTAAGCATAATCAGGTTCAATACGATTCAAGCAGCCTGATTCAGTTGTATTTTCCTATTATTGGAAATGACGCAGTGGCAGTTTATCAGTATTTGGTTCACTTTTTTGATGATGGCTCAGGAGCCCACAAATTTAGTGATATTTTAAACCATCTGCAGTTTGGAATGAAGCGCCTAGAGGAAGCCTTGGTGATGCTGACAGCTATTGATTTGCTGGTCTTATATCAGCTGCCAGATGCTTATTTGATAAAACTACATCAGCCCTTGGGCAGGGAAGCCTTTTTAAATAACCCAATTTATCGTAGGCTTTTAGAGCAAAAGATTGGAGATGTAGCGGTTTTGGAGTTGCAAATGGTGATTCCGAACCAGGCTAGAAACATCTCAAAGACCTTTTCAGATGTTTTTGGAATAGACTCTCAGGAGCTTAAGCAGCCTCAGCCATCAAAGATAAATTTTGATTTAGATAGCTTTCAGCAGCTAATGCGGCGTGACGGTCTTAGGTTTGAGGATCATCAAAAGGACGTTATCAGTCTTTACAGTATTTCTGAGCAATACCACCTAACCTGGTTTGACACCTATCAGCTGGCTAAGGCAACAGCAGTCGGCGGCAGCATTCGCCCAGAGCGCATGCTAGTCAAGAAGCAGCAAGAGGGCGCTCAAAAAACAAGTGAATCGTTCTCACCAGCTGAGCAGGTTGTTCTTAGAGAGTCTAAGCAGGACACGCCTCTTGTCTTTTTAGAGAAGATCAAAAAAGCTAGGCGAGCTAGAGTCACAAAGGACGAAAAGGAATTGTTGCTGACTCTAGCCCGCATGAATTTCTTGGACGAGGTCATCAATATTATGGTATTATATACCTTCAATAAGACCAAGTCAGCTAATCTTCACAAGACTTATCTGATGAAAATGGCAAATGATTTTGCTTACCAGCGGGTTTTAACAGCGGAAACTGCTATTATCAAGACACGCGCCTTTGGTGAGCGTAAGCAGCAGGCAAAGTCACAGCAGTCCAATGTGCCTAAGTGGAGCAATCCGGATTATCAAGAAAAAACAAGTCAGGAAGAACAGGCAAAGCTAGAGCAGTTTAAGCAGGCTGCCTTAAAAAGGCTGGAGAACCTAGGAAAGAGTGGTGACTAGATGGAAAAGATCGGGAAAATGGTAGAGCATTTGGGACAGGCTAGTCGTGTAGCTAGTGCTGAGCTGATTGAGGCTATACTTGCTGATCAGGAGGTGGCTGAGTTTATCAAGGCTCACCAGCTATCTCAGGCAGAAATAAAGCTGAGTTTATCAAAGTTCAACCAGTTTTTAGTTGAGCGCCGGAAATACCAGACAGGTGATGAGACCTATATTGCTAAGGGCTATCAGCCCATTTTGGTCATGAACGAGGGCTATGCAGATGTGTCTTACCTAGAGACAAGAGAGCTTGTTGAAGCCCAAAGGCAGGCAGCTATTGCAGATCGGATTCATTTGGTTAGTCTGCCAAGATCTTATCGTAGGGTTTCTTTGTCAGCTGTTGATGTTAACAATGCCAGTCGTATGCAGGTGTTTTCAGAGCTTTTGGATTTTGTTGAGCAGTATCCAGCGGCAGAGCAAAAGGGTCTCTACCTTTATGGCGATATGGGGGTCGGGAAATCCTATCTGATGGCTGCTATGGCACATGAATTGTCTGAAAAAAAGGGTGTATCAACAACTCTTCTTCATTTTCCTAGCTTTACGATTGATGTTAAAAATGCCATTTCAAATGGCTCTGTCAAAGAAGAGATTGATGCCATCAAGCATGTCCCTGTTTTAATTTTAGATGATATTGGTGCAGAGCAGGCGACCTCATGGGTGCGTGATGAGGTGCTACAGGTTATTTTGCAGCATCGTATGCTAGAGGATTTGCCAACCTTTTTCACCTCTAATTACAGCTTTGCAGATTTGGAGAGAAAATGGGCAAAGATCAAAGGAAATGATGAGACCTGGCAGGCCAAGCGTGTTATGGAGCGTGTGCGTTATTTAGCACGTGAATGCCATTTAGAAGGGGTTAATCGCCGCCAGGGCTAGCTAAACGCTAGCTCAAGCGATGGATAATGAGATAAAGAAAAGGAGAATCATGGTTTTACCTACAGTTGCCATTGTTGGACGTCCTAATGTTGGAAAGTCCACGTTATTTAACCGAATTGCAGGAGAGCGTATTTCTATAGTTGAAGACGTCGAAGGGGTTACTCGCGACCGCATTTACACGACTGGTGAGTGGCTTAACCGCCAATTTTCATTGATTGACACAGGTGGTATTGATGACGTTGATGCTCCCTTTATGGAGCAAATCAAGCATCAGGCTCATATTGCGATGGACGAGGCAGATGTTATTGTCTTTGTGGTTTCTGGTAAAGAGGGCGTTACTGATGCAGACGAATATGTCTCTAAGCTCTTGTATCGTACCAACAAGCCAGTGATTTTGGTTGTCAACAAGGTGGACAATCCAGAGATGCGAAACGATATTTATGATTTTTATTCTCTTGGCTTAGGAGATTCCTTCCCGGTATCATCAGTTCATGGTATTGGTACGGGTGATGTTTTAGATGCTATCATTGATAACCTGCCGATAGAAGAGCCAGTAGAAAACGACGATGTGATTCGCTTTAGCCTAATTGGACGTCCAAATGTTGGAAAATCAAGCCTCATTAATGCGATCCTAGGAGAAGAGCGTGTCATTGCCAGTCCTGTTGCTGGTACGACTCGTGATGCGATTGATACAAGCTTTACCGATGAATCCGGTCAAGCCTATACCATGATTGATACCGCAGGAATGCGTAAGTCCGGCAAGGTCTATGAAAATACTGAAAAATACTCAGTGATGCGTGCCATGCGTGCCATTGACCGATCAGATATTGTGTTAATGGTTATTAATGCCGAGGAGGGCATTCGTGACTATGATAAGCGGATTGCAGGCTTTGCGCATGAGGCAGGTAAGGGCATGATTATCGTTGTTAATAAGTGGGACACCATCGAAAAGGATAATCATACAGTAGCTAGGTGGGAGGCTGATATTCGTGATCAATTTCAATTTTTGACCTACGCCCCTATTATCTTTGTTTCTGCCGTTACAAAGCAGCGCTTAAACAGGCTTCCTGAGTTGATTAAGCGTATCAGTGATAGTCAAAGCCAGCGGATCTCGTCAGCTATTTTAAACGATGTGATTATGGATGCTATTGCGATCAACCCAACCCCAACGGATAAGGGACGGCGTCTAAAGATTTTCTATGCTACACAGGTTTCTGTGAAGCCGCCAACCTTTGTTGTTTTTGTGAATGAAGAAGAGCTGATGCACTTCTCTTATCTGCGCTTTCTAGAAAACCAGATTCGTGCTGCTTTCACCTTTGAAGGGACACCAATCAAGCTGATTGCGCGCAATCGCAAATAAGCCCTTTTATTACTCTTGTTAGTATTGGAAGCAGCGAGTGCTGTTGATGTGCGGTGTCTAGACCTTGTGTGTCAGGACTTTTGACCGACCAATAAGCCTTACCAGAAATGAGAGGCTGCTATCCAAATAGAGCTTACCAGCAAGCAAGGCGTGCCAAGCATTGATGTCACATGATAATCATTAGCCCTAGGCTAGTGATTTTTAGTGCTTTAAAGCCTATCAGAACAGCTATATACAGCTACTCAAATATGTTTTAATAGCCTTTAAGAGAGATTTTTGCAGGAAATCTAAGCTGAAGTTTGTTATAATCAAAGGATAAGCAAAAAGGTGGGAGCAGATATGGCTAGATTAATTCCGGGGCGGATTCGCAATCAAGGCATCGAGCTTTATGAGCAAGGCTTGGTGAAAATCATAGATGACAGGACTGACCTTCTTCGAGCAGAGGTGGATACTTATCAGGTTCAATATGGTATCAATGATGAGGATATTAGGTGTCAGTGTGATTATTTTGAGCGAAAGCAGTATTGCCAGCACATTGCGGCTCTAGAATATTTTCTGAAAAATAATCAGAAGGGCAAGTCGCTCTCAGAGCAGCTTAACAACCAGCTGGAAAGTAAGGAGGAAACTAAAAAGCTGACCTCCTTTGGTAGTCTTTTTTTGGACAGTTTGCACATGAACGAGGACGACACGACCAAATATAGGCTTTTAGCTTCTGGTGCTAAAAGTCCTTTCTCATCTGATTACTGGTGGAGCCTTAAGATAAATCGCTTGCCCGGAGAGAAGGCTTATGTTATCCGCGATATCAAGGCCTTTATTCATTTGGTCAAAGTTGAGGGCTTTTACCAGATTGGAAAGAATTACTTTGAGTCTCTTTCCATATTGCAGTTTGATCAGGCTAGTCAGGAGCTGATTCGTTTTCTTTGGCGTTTATCAACGCATTCAGATAAGTTAGATTACGAATGGCTATTTCCTAACCACGCTCGTCATCTTCGGTTACCGGCAGGCTTTTTTGAGGAGGGCATTGACCTGCTGACGGGGCTTTACGAGTTTTCATTTGAGACCTCCTCTCAAACCTATTCTCATCTTTATGTTCGACCTCTGGAGGCAGAGGCTGGTCTCTTTCAGTTTACAGTTGATGTTCATCGCAGCTCTATTGAGCTTTACATTAAGGAAAAAAATATAGAGTATTTTTTCAATAATGAATACCTGCTATACATGAACACCTTTTACCACCTGAGCCTGAAGCAGCAAAAAATGGTTCAAGCTATTCGCAGCCTGCCTATTGAGGCCGATTTGGCCAAGCACATTCATTTTGATCTTGATGATCAGGCTAAGCTGGCAGCTAGCTTGCTGGAATTTCGAGAGCTTGGTCAGGTGAAGGCTCCTAAAAGCTTTGATATTAGAGATTTCCAAGTGACTTTTGTCTTTGATATTACTGAAAAAGGTGAGTTGACCTCTCAGCTGATTTTTGACTATGGGAGCATTCAGATCAGTGATAAGGCAAGCTTAGACCAGCTCCCCTTTGCTAGCCATTATAAAAAAGAAAGCAGTATTTATCGTGCCTTGAAGCGCTTTGGGCTTTCTCCGCAGTTTTTTGCTAAGAAAGCCTTGACTGACCCCAAGGACTGGTATCGCTTTTTTACAGAAGCTGTTCCTTATTTTGAAAGTCTAGGTAGGGTTCAGCTTTCCTCTAAGCTCCAAGATCAGCGCTTAATGGAAAGCCCTCAGCTTACAGTCAAACGTGAGGGAGGTCTTTTAGATATTTCCTTTGATTTTTCAACGGTTTGTCAGACTGATATTGAAAAGGCTTTGGCCACTTTGTTTAGTGATCGCTCTTATTTTGTCAATCAGTCAGGCAAGCTGGTCGTTTTTGATGAAGAGACACAAAAAATCAGCCGTAGCTTACAGGAACTAAGAGCTAAGCAGCTGGCAAATGGTCACCTCCAGCTAGAAGGAATAGCTGCCACCCAGCTGTCTCATCTATTTTCGGATCTGTCTTCTGTTCATTTTTCTGAGGAGCTAGAGACCCTAATCAAGGACCTGCAGCACCCGGATCGCTTTGAGCTGGGAGAGCTGGCCGTTAAGGCCAAGGTGAGAGATTATCAGCTGCAGGGCATCAAATGGCTCTCTGTGCTTGATAAGTATGGCTTTGGTGGTATCTTGGCAGATGATATGGGCTTGGGCAAGACACTGCAAATCATTGCCTTTTTATCAAGCAGGCTAACCGAGACCTCCAAGGTGCTTATCTTGGCACCCTCTAGCTTGATTTACAATTGGTTAGATGAGTTTAGTAAATTTGCCCCTCAGATAGATGCTGCTGTATCCTACGGGCTAAAGCCGGCACGAGATGCTCTTATTCAAGAAGGACATCAGGTGACGATTACCAGCTATTCTTCCTTTAGGCAAGATTTAGAAACCTATCAGGCAAATGATTATGATTATTTAATCTTAGATGAGGCGCAGATGATTAAAAATGCCCAGACCAAGATTGCTCAGAGCCTGCGTGCCTTTGACGTGAAGAATTGCTTTGCTTTATCTGGTACGCCGATTGAAAATAAGCTGCTTGAAATCTGGTCCATTTTTCAAATTGTTCTGCCAGGCCTGCTGCCATCTAAAAAAGCCTTTTTGAAAATGGAGGCCAGAGACGTTTCTCGCTATATTAAGCCCTTTGTCATGCGACGCAAAAAAGAGGAGGTCTTGCCAGAGCTACCAGAATTAATCGAGATGAATTATTACAATGAGATGTCCGATGGTCAAAAAGCGATTTATCTGGCACAGCTAAGGCAGATGCAGGAGCGGCTGTCTGCTGCAACTGATGATGATATTAATCGCAGTAAGCTGGAAATCCTGTCTGGTATCACACGTCTAAGGCAAATCTGTGATACTCCTAGCCTGTTTATGGATTATCAAGGAGGAAGCGGTAAGCTAGACAATCTAAGAACCTTGCTGCTGCAAATTAAAGAAAACGGTCATAGGGCTTTGCTGTTTTCACAATTTAAGGGCATGCTGGCTCTTGTCAAGCAGGAAATGGATCAGCTTGGCTTATCATCTTATACCATAACAGGCTCAACACCGGCCAATGACCGTCAAGAAATGACACGTGCCTTCAATAATGGCTCAAAGGACGCCTTTTTGATTTCCTTAAAGGCCGGTGGTGTTGGACTCAATTTAACAGGTGCTGATACTGTTATTTTGATTGATCTATGGTGGAACCCAGCTGTAGAAATGCAGGCCATTAGTCGTGCTCATCGTATTGGTCAGGAGGACAATGTAGAGGTTTACCGGTTGATTACCCGCGGAACAATTGAGGAAAAAATACTGGAGCTTCAGGAAAATAAGCGTCATCTGATTACCACTGTTTTAGATGGCAAACAAGGCCTAGCAAGCATGTCTGTCGAGGAGATCAAAGAAATCCTTGGTCTTCAGCCCTAGCATGTATGGCTTTTAGCACACGCTCTTAAGCCTATCAGCTAAAGGCTAGTGTCTGTTCTCTATAACAAATAAGGCAAGAGAATAGAGGTGATGAGCTAGTCACATCATTTTTGCTTTGCTGCCTTTCTTTTTAGGAATTACTTTGAAAAATAGGATTATTTAGTTTATAATAGGGAATGCTATAGGAAGGAGAGTGAGATAGAATGACAAAGCATGCGTTTCCTCTGGTTGCAGATGGTGAGCCTATTATTGAGTCAGCTAGGCAGATGGCTTTATATGAAAACGAAGATTTGATCACAAATATTGCTGGCAGCTATCAAGATAAACATTACGACGACATCATAAGAGACCATCAATTTGCTGAGAAGACTCCTGTCGTCTCTAAAGGATCCCTTCATCATTCTCCAGTTGTCGATGAAGATCATAGCTACGCTCAAAAGGCCAGAAGGCAAGCAAAGCAGGATGTCAAAGAAAAAAGACAGGCTTATATTGCTAAAAATATGGCTTATAGCCCAAAGCAGGCAAGCAAGAAAGGTCAAAGTGGGGCCTTCTCTTCTAAAAAACCAGCGACAGAATTGAGCCGTTTTACAGAGAAATTAAACCAAGAGTCTTATATTTTAGCTGAGCTTCCTCGTCAATATAAGGAGCCGCAAAATACCAGCCAAGCAGCTGTCAAAAAAAATAATTATGACTTTTTGAAGCGCAGCCAAATCTACAATCATCAAGAAGACAGAGATCATCGTGAAAAGACCATTGCTCAAGAGCTAAACCTGAGTCGCTTTGAAGATATTAAGTAAGCTTTATACAGCCTTATGTCTGTCAACATTAAAAGGAGTTAACATGTCAAAAACCTATCATTTTATCGGAATTAAAGGATCTGGAATGAGTGCCTTAGCCCTGCTGCTCCATCAAATGGGGCATAAGGTTCAAGGCAGTGATGTGGAGAAGTATTATTTCACACAAAGAGGCCTAGAGCAAGCAGGCATTACCATTTTGCCCTTTAGCGAAGATAATATTTCTCCGGATATGGAGCTGATAGCAGGTAATGCTTTTCGTGAGGACAACAATAGCGAGGTTGCTTATGCGATGCGTCATCAGCTGCCCTTTAAACGCTACCATGAGTTTTTAGGTGAGTTTATGAAGCAGTTTACTAGTCTTGGTGTAGCCGGTGCTCATGGGAAAACCTCTACCACAGGCTTGTTGTCACATGTGCTCAAGCACATGACGGCTACTTCTTATTTGATTGGTGATGGTACTGGGCATGGGGCTGCCGATGCTCGTTATTTTGTGTTTGAATCAGATGAGTACGAGCGTCACTTTATGCCTTATCACCCGGAATATTCTATTATCACTAATATTGATTTTGATCACCCTGATTATTTTACAGGCCTTGATGATGTGTTCAATGCCTTTAATGACTATGCTAAGCAGGTGAAAAAGGCTCTTTTTGTTTACGGTGAAGATGAGGAATTAAGAAAGATTAGCTCTCCTGCACCGATTTACTATTATGGCTTTGAGGACACTGATGATTTCGTAGCCTTTGATATCACACGCACGACAAATGGCTCAGACTTTAAGGTAAAGCACAAGGGTCATGCTATTGGTCAGTTTCATGTTCCAGCCTATGGGCGTCACAATATTTTAAATGCTACTGCGGTGATTGCTAATTTATTTATTGCAGGCTTTGATATGAAGCTTGTTGCAGAGCATCTGAAGAGCTTTTCAGGGGTGAAGCGTCGTTTTACTGAAAAGGTGATCAATGACACTATTATTATTGATGACTTTGCTCATCACCCAACAGAAATCATTGCAACGCTTGATGCTGCTAGGCAAAAATACCCTAATAAGGAAATCATCGCTATTTTTCAGCCACACACCTTTACAAGGACCATTGCTTTGCTAGATGACTTTGCCCATGCCCTAAATGAGGCTGACAGTGTTTATCTAGCGCCTATCTACGGCTCAGCGCGTGAGGTTGATAAGGGTGATGTCAAGGTGGAGGATCTAGCGGCTAGGGTTGAGCGCCCAGCCAAGGTCATCTCAGTTGACAATGTATCGCCGCTGCTGGATCATGATAATGCAGTCTATGTTTTTATGGGAGCAGGTGATATTCAGTTGTATGAACGCTCGTTTGAAGAGCTGCTGGCTAACTTAACTAAAAATAATCAATGATTAAGCGACCTGCCTTAGGCAGGTTTTCTCGTCGTAAAGGAGGACCTATGCTAATTAGACATGTGAATCAGACTGACTGGGAGATTATTGCTGATATCGAACAGGCCAATTTTTCTCCCCAAGAGGCTGTAGCAGCCAATGTGATAAAAGAGCGTGCAGAGCTTATTTCGGATACCTTTCTTGTGGCTGTTATCGCCAATCAGTTTGTCGGCTATATCGAAGGACCTGTCATTGCTGAGCCAAGGCTTGAGGATCACCTATTTCATGGTGTGACCAAGAATCCAGCAAGAGGTGGCTATATAGCCATTACCAGTCTTTCTGTTGCTCCTGGATACCAAAAGCAGGGGATTGGCACAGCTCTCTTAGCTGCAATGAAGGATTTAGCAGTTGCACAGGATCGGCTGGGTATCATACTTACCTGTCATGACTATTTGATTCCTTACTATGAGATGAATGGTTTTCAAGATCAAGGCCTGTCAGCTTCAAAGCATGGTGGCTCTGTTTGGTATCAAATGCTATGGCAGCCATAGGAAGGCTATTAAAGCTTAGCATGTATTAAGAATTAGTAACAAAAGGGGGATTTTATTGCATTTATAGTGCAATTAGGATATAATGGCGGTTGATTAAGTTTAGGAGGAATGGCTTTGACTGATTTTAAAGATGATGAGCAAAGACGTCAGCAGCAAAAAAGCTTCAAAGAAAAGATTCTAGCCGAATTAGAAAAAGCAAATCAGATTAGAAAAGAAAAAGAAGAAGAGCTTTTTAAAAAGGATCTAGAGGTTCAAGAGGCTGCTAGAAGAACAGCTCAGCTTTATGCAGAATATAAAAGACAAGAAGCACTAAGCAATAACCCCAAACAAGCGTCTGATATAGCAGCTGCGTCGCAAGAGACGACCTCAACGGCTTCAACAGCCCACACCTCTGCGATTAAGCTAGAAGAGACAGCAGTAGCTACTGGGGATCAAGCATTGTCGCCACCAGAGGAGCCTGCATTGAGTGAAAGCCTGCTTAAGGAAGAGGCAAGTGTCGAAGGTCAGACTAAGAAGGGTGGTCCAGTGAGAAGAAAAACAAGTAAGCGCCAGCAGACAGATCGAATGGCCAAAAAAATTTCGACAGTACTGATATCGTCGATTGTCGCTATTATTGTGGTGATTGGCCTCGCAGGGACAGCCTATGTGTATAGTGCCCTTAACCCTGTTGACAAAAATAGCGATGACTTTGTTCAGGTTGAAATCCCAGCCGGCTCAGGCAATAAGCTTATTGGGCAGATCCTTGAAAAAGAGGGGCTGATCAAAAATAGTACCGTCTTTAGCTTTTACACTAAGTTTAAAAATTTCACTAATTTTCAAAGTGGCTACTACAACCTACAAAAGAGCATGAGCCTAGAAGACATTGCCCAGGCCTTACAAGAGGGTGGCACAGCAGAGCCTACAAAGCCAGTACTAGGAAAAATTTTAATTCCAGAGGGCTATACCATTAAGCAAATTGCTAAGGCCATAGAAACTAATAGTAGGGCAAAGAATCGTAGCAAGGCTAAAACACCATTTCACTCAAAGGATTTCTTGAATTTGGTGACAAGTGATGCCTTTATTCAAGAGATGGCTAAAAAATATCCGAAATTGCTAGGAGATCTTCCAAGCAAGGAAGTAGCTACTTATCAGCTAGAAGGCTACCTTTTCCCTGCGACCTATAATTATTATAAGGAAACAACACTAAAAGACCTTGCAGAGGAAATGATTGCAGCGGCAAATGCAAACCTAGCGCCTTATTATGAGGCGATTGCAGCTAGTGGCAAGACAGTTAATGAGGTGCTGACTTTGGCCTCCTTAGTTGAAAAGGAAGGCTCTACTGATGACGATCGGCGTCAAATTGCCAGCGTATTTTACAATCGCTTAAATAATGGCATGGCCTTACAGTCTAACATTGCTATATTGTATGCAATGGGTAAATTGGGAGAAAAGACAACCTTAGCAGAGGACGCTGCTATTGACACAACCATTAATTCTCCTTATAATGTTTATATCAATACTGGCTTAATGCCTGGTCCAGTTGATAGTCCAGGGCTTGCAGCTATTGAGGCGACTATCAATCCAGCGGCAACAGATTACGTTTATTTTGTAGCCGATGTGCGTACTGGTGAGGTTTATTATGCAAAAACATTTGAAGAGCACTCTGCAAATGTTGAAAAATATGTTAACAGTCAAATTCAGTAAGGACAAACATGGTGCTTTAGCATCATGTTTGTGTTTCTGATTCGTCAAAAGAAAAAGGAAAAGAGAAAGATAATGGCAGAAAAGACTTATCCAATGACAGCAGCAGAAAAAGAACAGCTTGAAAAGGAATTAGAAGAGCTAAAATTAGTTCGTCGTCCAGAGGTTGTTGAGCGCATAAAAATCGCTCGTTCGTATGGAGACCTTTCTGAAAACTCTGAATACGATGCTGCTAAAGATGAGCAGGCTTTTGTTGAGGGACAAATCTCAACCTTGGAGACAAAGATTCGCTATGCTGAGATTATTGATAGCGATGCTGTTGCCAAGGACGAGGTGGCGATTGGTAAGACAGTTGTTGTCCAGGAGGTTGGCACACAAACAACAGACACTTATCATATTGTCGGTGCGGCAGGAGCAGATATTTTTTCTGGAAAGATTTCAAACGAGAGTCCAATTGCACAGGCCTTGATTGGTAAGAAAACAGGAGATAAGGTTAAGATTGAGTCTCCAGCAGCTACCTATGAGGTTACTATCATCAGCGTTGACAAAACACAATAAGACTTATCTGACTATCAGTGCAGTGTCCTGATAGTCTTTTTAGTGGCTTGCTTTTTAATATCAGTTGTTGTGGTCTATTAAAAAGAGCTGCACTTTAGAAAGTTTTAACTAAGATACTTTATGACCTAGTCTCATACATTAAAAAAGCGAACAGGTCTAATTTTCGGAATCCCTGAAAATTAGACCTGTTCGTTTGTTTTATCTTGAGTCAGACTTTTGTCACAGACTCTTTTAGCTATCTTAGCGACGCTTTTTTTGTTTACCGGCGTTTCGGTTTAACTTAGTCCTCTTGCTTGTGCTAAGGGCTTGCTTTTCAGCTGTAACGTCCTTGCGTGGCTGGTGAGATTTATAGGCCTTAGGAGGGTTCTTTGCGAACTCCTCTGCAATTTGCTTGCGGAGCCTTGGTTTTAAAAGGTAGGTTGTGATCAATTGCTGAATGATACTAAAGAAACCACCAACTAGCCAATACAAGCCTAATCCGGCAGGCAGGTAAAACGACATGACAATCATCATAATTGGCATGGTGTACAGCATGGCTTTCATTTGTTCACGTTGCTCCTCAGGGACTGCCATCATTGACAGCCAGGATTGAACGAAGTATAAAGCCGCAATTACAGCTGTAAGCAAGACGCTGCGATGCCCCAGGTCAATGCCCATAAAGGTACTTGTTGAGACTCCCTTGGTAAATTGGACCGCAACATACATGGCAGAAAAGAAAGGCATTTGAATCAGCAGTGGCAAACAGCCTATACCGCCTAGCGGGTTGACTCCATTTTCACGCTGGGCCGCCATTAATTCTGTTTGGGCTGCCATTTTTTCTTCAGTGCTTGTAGCGTTTTTGATGCGTTGATTAATTGGCTCAAAAAAAGGCTTTAGGTAGGCCATTTTTTCTGATTGGTAGCTTGCCTTCCATGATTGGTAGAGCCCAAGTGGTAGGATAATCGTTCTAACAATAATAGTTACAACAATGATGGCAAGACCATAGCCTAGGGCGGTGCTGTTAGCAAAGTAATCAATGAGAAAGGAAACGGGCTTTCCAAGGTAATCCCAAATGATGCCCTCCGGGTGCCCCTTGGCGTCTCTGCCGACACACCCTGTCAATGTCAGTAGGACCGATAAGGCAAGTCCTGAGAAAAGTATGCGATTCGTTTTGAGTTTCAATGTGTTTGTCCTTTAATTTTTAATATACCTAACCATTTTACTGTTTTTTTGAGAAATTAACAATAGTTCTACAGTAGGATTTTTAATTGCTGATCCTAAAATCATGGAAATCCTCAAAGTGAGATGGATTAACATCAACATAGGTCACCTTTGCCCATTTAGAAGGTCCTTTTCTGATTTCCTGGATAAAGCGCGTCATCTTTGCAGGGTCACTAGCCTGTGCTAAAATCTCAACAGTCCCATCACTATTGTTCCACACGCGGCCGTAAATATCACCAATTTCCAAAGCTAGTGCGTAGGTTGAATAGCGAAAGCCAACACCCTGCACCCTGCCTGAAACGATTAGTCTGACCTTTTTCATAAGTCACCTCTTTTCTTTTTATTATAGCATAGATAGCTTATAAATACTAAAAGTTGTCATGGAGCAGGCAGCCAAAGGATAGGCAAAGACTGCAAGTGGGCTATCTGCTGAGGTAAACAATAGGTCTTAGTGCAGCAAGGCTATGTTTATGGTTAGCTCTCCTTCTTGTCTTCTAAAAAGGAAAGCTAATGGGCTTACGACACCTGATAAGGGGAGAAAGCTCCTTTTAGGCTGATAGCCTTCTGATGGTTTTTATGCAAAAGAGTGAACAATTTTGTGATATAATCCCGACTTTATCACTTAAAAACAAGTAAAGACCAGCTAACCCCTTGTGTCCCAAGGGATTTTGCTGGTCTTTAAATTTATTTTAGTGTTGTATATGGATTTTTAGCGTAATGTTTGAGCTCTTCAAACTTAACGATTCCCTTCGCCCATTCAATTCCTAGCAGTCTGTTTAACTCCTGCATATCAAGGCTTTCTTGAAGTCTGTAGTAGTTATCTTGTAACGGTGTTACCTTGGCACTGTTTAAGGCAGTAATGATACGTTCAGGACTCATCTGCCAATCTATCTGATGTTGAAGGAGGCGTAGATGAACTAAAGCAATGAAACAGGTTAGAAAGTGAGCTTGAATGTGTTTTTCCGTCCAAACGTAAACAGGACGACTTTCCAGTTCTGTTTTCGTCACACGGAAACAATCTTCAATCTTGGCTAGCTCTTTATAGGCATTTAACATCTCCTCATCAGTCATTTCTATTTCACTCGTGACAAGCACATTAATCCCATCAAACTGAGCATCAAAATCAGCCTGTTCTTGATCAATCGTAATCAAAGGAGAGTAGGGTTTAACCTCGCCAGTTTCTTTATCCAAATATTGGAGCTCTAGGTATTTCTTGCCTCCCTTTTTACTGGTTCTACGAAAAAGCTCCGCATTGGTTAACTGACTGGCATAGTCTAAAGCACCTTCACGACGAATGCGCTCCCGGTCGGCATATTTTTTAGACCAAGTGATGAGAACCTTCTCTTGAACCATGAACTGCCCCCCAAAAGTTAGACATAAAATCTAACAATTGGGGGGCTATTTTTATGACATTGAGTTATGAAGACAAGGTTCAAATCTATGAGCTACGGCACATTGGAAAGTCCATTAAATGCTTATCAGAAAAGTTTAGTATTGCAGAATCTGACCTCAAATACATGATTCGCCTGATTGACAGGTATGGGTTAGCCATTGTCCAAAAAGGTAAGAATAGTTATTATTCTCCAGAACTGAAGCAAGAGATAATAGATAAAGTTCTGATTGATGGTCAATCTCAAAAACAGACGTCCTTAGACTATGCTTTACCAAATTCTAGTATGCTTTCAAGGTGGATAGCGCAATACAAGAAAAACGGCTATACTATTCTTGAGAAAAGAAGAGGGAGGCCACCAAAGATGGGACGTCAACCAAAGAAGACTTTAGAACAAATGACAGAGTTGGAGCGACTCCAAAAAGAATTAGACTACCTTAGAGCGGAGAATGCTGTGCTAAAAAAGCTGAGAGAATACCGGTTGAGGGACGAAGCAAAGCTCAAAGAGCAACAGAAATCATCCAAGAATTAATCGGTCAATTTTCTCTAGCAACTTTGCTTGAAATCCTTGATTTATCGCGGTCAACCTATTATTATCAAGTCAAGCAACTAGCTCAAGAAGATAAGGACATGGACTTAAAGGAGCTCATTCAAGGCATCTATGATGAACATCATGGCAATTATGGCTATCGTCGCATTCATCTGGAACTAAGAAATCGTGGTTTTATCGTCAATCACAAAAAAGTACAACGTTTGATGACTGTCATGGGCTTAAAAGCTCGTATCCGTCGTAAGCGCAAGTATTCTTCTTACAAAGGTGAGGTTGGCAAAAAGGCTGATAATCTGATTAAACGTCAGTTTGAAGGTTCTAAGCCCTACGAGAAGTGCTATACCGATGTGACGGAATTTACCTTACCTGAGGGGAAACTCTATCTATCGCCTGTTCTTGACGGCTATAACAGTGAGATTATTGATTTCACCCTGTCTCGATCGCCTGACTTGAAGCAAGTACAAACCATGCTTGAGAAGGCTTTTCCAGCGGATTCGTACAATGGAACGATTCTCCACAGCGATCAAGGCTGGTAATATCAACATCAGTCTTATCATCACTTTTTGGAGACTAAAGGCATTCGTCCATCCATGTCTCGCAAGGGAAATAGTCCAGATAATGGGATGATGGAGTCCTTCTTTGGTATTCTCAAATCTGAGATGTTTTACGGCCTTGAGACAACTTATCAATCCCTTAATGAGCTTGAACAAGCTATTACAGATTACATTTTTTACTACAACAACAAACGCATTAAAGCAAAGCTAAAAGGACTTAGCCCTGTGCAATACAGAACTAAATCCTTTCACTAATATGTCGTGTCCAACTTTTGGGGGTCAGTACACACTGGGGAAGATTTTTTATTCCCTAACTTCCGTTCACGGATATAAGATTTCTTAGCGAAGGTAAGTTCTGGGTTAAATTGCCAATCCGATGAATCAAGGATGTGTTCTTGAATATCTTTTGGAGCTCCTCGGCGTCCGCGATGTTTCTGTGAGAAGAGCCAGCCATCTTCTTGCTTGAGCATTTCTGAAACATTAGCCATACTATTCATCGCCTTATCGGCGACTACAATTAACCGCTCAATTCCAAATTGTTTTTTGACTTCCTCAACCGCTGGAAGATAGGTAACAGGATCGGTTTGATTACCTCGAAACAGTTTATAGCTAATCGGAATACCGTTGGTATCCCTAAAGAGTCCTAATTGCACAATGGGTTTTGGACGGTGTTCCTTACTCGGACCACGTCTTCGAAGCCCTTCTTGTAGTATCTCTCCATTTTCTGAAACCAACTCGTTATCTGGAATATCTGTCTCAAAATAATAATTGGTGACATCGTAGAAAACGAGACTGGCTTCACGTTTGATCATCTGACTCACTACCTTGTGAAGATGATGTTGAAGATCATCTTTCAAGGTGTTCAATTTGTTCAAGGAGCGATAAATGGCATTTAAGCTGATGTCCCAATGGCCAAATAAGTCTGCTTGAGAGGCATAGGTGGCAAGTTTACTATCTGGTCGGAGAATTCTCTGAAAAACTAATAGCTTTAGCACTTGCACTAAGTCATACTCAGACTTCGTTTTGATACCCTTTAAAAAGGCTGTGAGCCCCAGAGATTCGAAGAGATTATCCAAAACCATCCAACCATAAGATTGATCCGGTTGGTTCATGGGGGCAAGGAGGTCATAGGAAACCTGGAGTACCTTAGGGTTATTTAAAGTATCTTCTTTAGCTTCGCGCTTAAGACGCTCAAGAATCCCTGGTTCTTCCAATTCAAGCTCATCTAAGAGACCAAATTTTTTAAGGATACGCTGTTTGACCTTACCATCTTTACGATACCCTTCTACAAGGTAGACATGCGTCCTACCTTCTTTATTCGTTGTTGTTTTAATAAAAGCCATAGTTTATTATAACATATATAACCATACACAACAAGAAAAAGCGTTAAAATTTATTAAAAAACCTTACTCTACCAAGGGGTTGAGTAAGGTGTGGACTAAAACAAGTGATAAAGTCGGGGATAGGCAAAGACTGCAAGTGGGCTATCTGCTGAGGTAAACAATAGGTCTTAGTGCAGCAAGGCTATGTTTATGGTTAGCTCTCCTTCTTGTCTTCTAAAAAGGAAAGCTAATGGGCTTACGACACCTGATAAGGGGAGAAAGCTCCTTTTAGGCTGATAGCCTTCTGATGGTTTTTATGCAAAAGAGTGAACAATTTTGTGATATAATAAGACCATGATTATCACATCAAAAGCAAACCATTTGATTAAGCAGGCTAAGAAATTACTGCAAAAAAAGCATCGCAAGCACTCTTACTTGATTGAGGGCTGGCACCTATTTGAGGAGGCTCAGAGATCTGGGCAGGAATTGATACATATTTTTGTTCTGGAGGAAATGGCAGAGCGCTTATCAGGCTTTGATCAGGTTGTCATCGTCAGTCCAGAGATTCTAAAGGAGCTGACGAGCTCTCCCAATCCACAGGGCATTATTGCTGAGGTTAAGCTTTGTCAACAGGCCTTACCGACTAGCTATGCTGGAAAATATTTGATTTTAGAGGACATTCAGGATCCAGGCAATCTAGGGACAATCATTAGAACAGCGGACGCAGCAAAGTTTGATGGGGTGTTTTTGTCTGAGAAGTCTGCGGATGTCTACAATCAAAAAACTCTACGCTCCATGCAGGGCAGTCATTTTCACCTGCCGATTTGGCGAACGGATATTTATCAGGTCAGTCAGGTGATGCAGCAGCAAAAAATACCAGTGCTAGCAACGACCTTGTCTCAGGATTCGATTGATTACAAGGACCTCTCAGCTAGGAGCAGCCTTGCCCTTGTTTTAGGAAATGAAGGTCAGGGCATTAGTCCTGAGATGGCAGCTTTGGCTGATCAGCTGATTCATATTAGCATGCCTGGACAAGCTGAAAGCTTAAATGTTGCAGTTGCAGCAGGAATCCTCATTTTCAGCCTAATTTAAGCTAGTATGGTATAATAATGATGTGAGGTGATTAGTGTATGCATTATACAGAAGATACAGAATACATGGAGCATGTTGGTCATTTGATTGCTCACCCTCGCTTTCAAAGGCTTGGAGATATTGTTCAGCATCACCATTCTACTCGCTTAGAGCACTCTGTCAATGTTTCTTATTCTAGCTATAGGCTGGCAAAGAGGCTTGGCTTAGACGCCAAGAGTACCGCACGAGGTGGCTTGCTACACGATTTCTTTTATTATGATTGGCGAGTAACCAAGTTTAACAAGGGACACGCTTGGGTGCACCCTAGAATTGCTGTTCGAAATGCTAAAAAATTAACAGCACTCAACAAAAAAGAAGAGGATATTATCCTAAAGCATATGTGGGGAGCTACTATTGCTTTTCCTCGCTATAAGGAAAGCTATATTGTTACCTTTGTTGATAAATATTGGGCGGTCAAGGAGGCCATGACGCCGCTGCGTCAAAAATGGACGAACCGTCGCTTCCTGCGTCGAAAGACGCTTCAAAGTCACAATCATTAAGTAAAAAAAGGAGTTATGATGAACGATAATGTTATTTACACACAGTCTGACGCAGGCTTGAGCCATTTTTTTGCCAAGGTCTATAGCCTGGTTGGTATGGGAGTTGGGCTTTCTGCCTTTGTTTCTTATTTGATGCTGTTTCCATTTAGGCAAAATTTAGTCTCGATTGTTCTTGATCATCCTATGGTCTATTATGGGGCGGCTATTGTTGAGCTTGTACTGGTTTTTGTTGCTAGTGGTGCTGCACGTCGCAATACACCAGCAGCTTTACCCTTATTTCTTGTCTATTCAGCCTTAAATGGCTTTACCTTGAGCTTCATTATTGCAGCTTATGCGCAAACAACGGTGCTACAGGCCTTTATCTCATCGGCAGCTGTTTTCTTTGCTATGTCACTGCTTGGTGTTAAGGTTAAGCGTGATCTGTCAGGTATTCGAAAGGCCATGTTTGCAGCCTTGATTGGGATTATCGTGGCTAGTCTGGTAAATCTCTTTATCGGTAGTGACCTGATGAGCTATGTGATCAGCCTTATTTCAGTGTTGATCTTTTCTGGCTTGATTGCTTCAGACAATCAGATGATCAAGCAGGTCTACCAAGCCTCTAACGGTCAGGTTGGTGACGGCTGGGCTGTCGCTATGGCTCTTAGCTTATACCTAGACTTTATCAACCTCTTTATCAGTCTACTTCGTCTCTTGGGAAGAAATGACTAATAGCTATTTTAAGCGCAGCTGCTGATTGTCACTTAATCGCTATTACGAGAAATCAGCGAAGCTGCAGGTGTTACCTTTTGTTAGAAAAGAGTGGCTGCTGCTAGTAAGAAAGTAGCTGCTAGGAGAGCCTGATGAGCGTGACTGTCAAGGAAGGCCAGTTACTATTGCTACCATCTAGGGAAGGTACCAAAAAAAGTCAAGAAGCGGGCCCAAGGGCTCGTTTTTGTTTGCTTGATTTGTGGTAAAGTGCTTCAAACCAAGCCTATATCTAGTCTGATAGCTCTTATCAGCTGACAACATCATATTTACAATGCCTGTTGGTGTAGATTTGTAAAGCATGCTCTTTTTTGGTATAATGAGAGGAACAAAAAATCGAGGAGAATATCTATCAATATGTCTACAGCTATCTGGATATTATTAATCATTGTTGCTCTTACAGCCGGTCTTTTTGGTGGGATTTTTATTGCCCGCAAGCAAATTGAAAAGGAAATTGGAGAGCACCCACGATTAACGCCTGAGGCCATTCGTGAAATGATGAGTCAAATGGGTCAAAAACCAAGTGAAGCGAAAATTCAACAAACTTACCGCAACATTGTCAAGCAATCAAAAGCCGCAATGACTAAGGGTAAAAAATAGGTTACGGATTAGAAATCGTGGTTTCTAAGCAATAGCTAAGAGTGAACAGTCTTTGATGTTAAAAGCTTGTTTAGAGCTTGCATTGTCAGTTAGAGGTGTCAACTGTTCAGGGGTTAACAATAGACTCAGTTGGCTCTTACCAGCTGAGTTTTTTATGCTTCAATGAGGAAATAATCGTTATGGACAATAGACCAATTGGTTTTTTAGATTCTGGTGTAGGAGGCTTAACTGTTGTTAGTGAGCTGATGCGTCAGCTTCCCCATGAAAAAATCATTTATATTGGTGATTCAGCAAGAGCTCCTTATGGTCCTAGACCTGCTGAACAAATCAGAGAATATACCTGGGAGTTGGTTCGTTTTTTATTAACGAAACATGTCAAGATGATTGTCTTTGCTTGTAACACTGCAACAGCTGTTGCTTGGGAGGAGGTCAAGGAGGCTTTGGATATTCCTGTTTTGGGCGTTATCCTGCCGGGCGCTAGCGCAGCTATCAAGGCTACTAGTGGAGGAAAGGTTGGTGTTATTGGCACATCAATGACTATTTCTTCAGGCATTTACCAGGAAAAGATCCAGTTGCTGGCTCCCACTGTTCAGGTAACTAGCCTAGCCTGTCCTAGATTTGTTCCTATTGTGGAGTCCAATGAGATAAGCTCAAGTGTGGCCAAGAAAATTGTCTATGAAACCTTGGCTCCCTTAGTTGGAAAGATAGATACCCTTGTTTTGGGCTGCACCCATTATCCTCTTCTTAGGACGATTATCCAAAATGTGCTGGGACCACAGGTTAAATTGATTGATAGTGGGGCAGAGTGTGTGCGTGATATTTCTGTTCTTTTAAATTATTTTGAGATTAATGGCAGTCGAGATGATGAACATAGGCGTCATCATTTTTACACTACAGCCGGCTCAGACAGCTTTCAAGCAATTGCCTCAGCCTGGCTAAATCAAACGATAGATGTGGAGCATGTGACCTTATGAGTGATAACATTTATGAATACAAGGATAAAGACAATTGGTTTATTGGCAAGATGACAGGCCATAATTTAATGGCTGGCTGGGGGGTTAACCATGAGCTTATTGCCAAAATAGACGATATGTTAGGTGCGATTGCTGGTGATGTGGATTGGGAAAGTCCGGTCGGTTATGATGTGACTGTTATTCGTTACGCCTCCCCTTTTGCCTTGATTAGCTTTGTTGTTGGCATGATCAATCAGAAAGCCAATCGAGCCCTTAAGGTTGTTCGGCACTCAGGTGCGATTTTAGTGACCGAAAACGAGCGATTGCTTGCTGTGCATATGCCAGATGATGGCGTCCCTGTGGCTGACTTCTTTGGTCAACAGGCAGATGGCTTTGGGGATACGATTTTGATTGCGACTCGAAATGAAGGCAAGACCAAGGAATTTCGCCGGCTTTTTGGTGATATGGGATATCGCGTTGAAAATCTCAATGATTACCCAGAGCTTCCAGATGTGGCAGAAACCGGGGTCACCTTTGAGGAAAATGCCCGCCTAAAAGCAGAAACCATTTCAAGGCTTACTGGAAAGATGGTTCTGGCAGATGATTCAGGGCTCAAGGTGGATATTTTAGGTGGCTTACCTGGGGTCTGGTCAGCTCGTTTTTCGGGCCCTGATGCTACTGATGAGACTAATAATGCTAAGCTATTGCATGAGCTGGCAATGGTATTTGATCAAAAGGATCGCTCTGCTCAATTTCATACGACCTTGGTGGTTGCTGCACCTGGTAAAGACAGCTTGGTTGTCGAGGCTGATTGGCATGGCTATATTGCAACCAAGCCAAAAGGCGAGCATGGCTTTGGCTATGATCCCTTGTTTATCGTTGGGGAGACTGGACGTCATGCAGCAGAGCTAGCTGCTGATGAAAAAAACAAGCTGTCTCATAGGGGACAGGCGGTCAAGAGGTTAATGGAGGTATTTCCAGCATGGCAAGCAAAACAATCATTGTGATGAGCGATTCGCATGGCGATCGTGAGGTTGTGGCAGCTATTAAAGGCCGTTACCTTGGAAAGGTTGATGCCATTTTCCATAATGGCGATTCTGAGCTAGAAAGCTCAGATCCTATTTGGGAGGGGATTCATGTTGTGGCAGGCAACTGTGACCATGATAGCGGCTATAAGGATAGCCTAGTCACCTCCTTTGATGGCTTGACTATTGCTCAAACACATGGGCATTTGTATCATATTAACTTTACTTGGGATAGGCTAGATTATTTTGCTCAGGAGACTGGAGCGGATATTTGTTTGTATGGGCACTTGCACAGACCTGCTGCTTGGCAATTGGGCAAGACTGTCTTTATCAATCCTGGCTCGGTCGCTCAGCCGCGTGGTGAGGTGAATGAAAAGCTGTACGCGCGTGTTGAATGGACAGCAGCTTGCATTAGGGTGGATTACTTTACCTGTCAGCATAAGTCTTACCCATCACTTTCTAAGGAATTTAAACGATGATAGCAAAAGAATTTGAAGCCTTTTTAATCAGTCATTTGGATAGCTACCTGATTCCAGCAGAGGAGCTAGCCATTTTTATCAACACGCATAATGCTGATCATGTCATGCTCTTATTGGTTAGCAATGGTTTTTCACGAGTTCCTGTCATTACCAAGGAAAAGCAATATGTCGGAACGATCAGCATTTCTGATATAATGACCTATCAAGCCAAAAGGCAGCTAACAGACTGGGAGATGACGCAAACTAATATTGGCGACATGGTCAATACAAAGATTGAGACCATCAATATTACCTCTAGCTTGACTGAAATCATGCATAAATTGGTTGATTTTCCCTTTTTACCAGTTGTTAATGATGACAATCGATTTATCGGTATTATTACGCGTAAGTCCATTTTGAAGGCGGTTAATAGCCTTTTGCATGACTTCACTGATGAATACACAATCACAAAAAAATGATAGCATTTATTGAACCCTTTCTAGCAAGCAAATCTCTTGCTAATAACAGCCAGCAATCCTATCGCTATGATTTAAGGCAGTTTTGCCAGCAGGTCGGACAGCGTATTAATCCTGAAACCCTAGCCCTCTATCAGCAAAGCTTGTCTGGCCTTACGGTAGCAGCTAAAAAGCGCAAGCTTTCAACGGTCAATCAGTTTTTGTACTATTTGTACCAGCAGAAGGCTTTGACAGACTATTTTAAAATGGACGATAGGATAGAAGCCTCTTTTTCTTTGAAGCCCCAGCTGACAAGGCTTGACACCAGCGCTTTTTATGCTGAAACAGCCTTCCTAAAAGGGCAGCTCATTGCGCTGCTGATTCTGGAGCTGGGCTTGACGCCAAGTGAGATAGCAGGGCTTCGTCTTGCTGATTTTGACCTGGGTCTTCAGGTGCTAAGGTTGCAATCTCACAGAGGCATTCGTGTGATGACCTTATCAAAGGCCTTGCTGCCATTTTTGGAAAAGGCAACAGAAGCTCAGCAGCTCTACCTCTTTGATCATGACGCCAAGCCCTTTTCAAGGCAATGGTTTTTTAACCAGCTCAGAGATTTTTTAGAGAGCATTGGCTGTGCGGAGCTTTCAGCCCAGAGTCTGAGAGAGCAATTCATTTTAAATGAAAAAGCAGCCGGTAAATCCATCATTGAGGTGGCTCAGCTGCTGGGGCTAAAAAGCCCGATCACCTTAGAAAAATATTATAAGATGTAATGGATATAAAAGTAAAAGATTTTGAAGGTCCTCTTGATTTACTCTTGCACCTAGTGTCAAAGTATGAGGTTGATGTTTACCAGGTGCCTATTGTGGAGGTCATTGAACAATACTTGGCCTATATTGAGACCCTGCAGGCGATGCGCTTGGAGCTTGCTGGAGAGTACATGCTGATGGCTAGTCAGCTGATGCTCATCAAAAGCAGACGACTGCTGCCAAAGCTGGTAGACAAGGAGCCTGATGAGGAGGATCTTGAGCAAGAGCTTTTGGGTAAGATTGAAGAATATAGTCGTTTCAAGGCTCTGAGTCAGGAGTTGGCCAGCCAGCATGACAAGAGGGCTCTGCTTTTTTCCAAGCCAAAGCAGGAGCTTATCTTTGAGCAGGCCGTCCTACAAAAGGATAAAACAGTCATGGATTTGTTTTTAGCTTTTTCACAGTTAATGGCTGCAAAGCAAGAGGCCTTTAAATATAACCATACGGTTATTGAGCGAGATGATTATCGTATTGAGGATATGATGGAGCTTATTGAAGCTAGGCTTGAGCTAGAGCAGGAGCTTACTTTGACGGATTTATTGAAGCATTGTGATCATCTCAATGAGGCCATTACCTTGTTTTTAGCAAGCCTAGAATTAATCAAACGGCAGCTTGTTGGTATTGAGCAGACATCACATTTTGGCCAGATTGTTTTGCGAAAGGAGATCCAATGACCTATTTATCTCAGCTGGAGGCCTTGCTGTTTGTCGCAGGAGAAGAAGGACTAAGCCTACGTCAGTTGGCCAGCCTATTAGAGTTAACACCGACAGCCTTACAGCAGCAGCTCGACAAGCTTTCTCAGAAATACAAAGAGGATAAGGAATCTGGCCTGTGCTTGATTGAGTCCTCTAGGACCTATAAGTTAGTCACCAAAGAGTGTCTGGCTCCCTTGCTTAAAGACTATGCTAAGGCTCCAATCAACCAAACCTTGTCACGAGCAAGCCTGGAGGTTTTGTCAATTGTTGCCTATAAGCAGCCGATTACTCGGATTGAAATTGACGAGATTCGTGGTGTCAATTCAAGTGGTGCCCTTAGTAAATTAGTGGCCTTTGGTTTGGTTCAAGAGGCTGGCAAAAAGGAAGTGATTGGTCGACCAAATCTTTATGCAACAACAGATTACTTTCTTGATTATATGGGTATCAATCATTTAGAAGAGCTGGTTGATATTTCTTCTATTGCTGTTGAAGAGCAAGAGACAACCCTGTTTTAAAGGCAAAGAGGAGCTTGTCTCATTTGCAGATAGGCCTTATGCCCTCTACTAGAAGAGATAACAGTCCTAACAAGGTATAGTGCCTGAAAATCCTATTGTCGTTATGGACAGCGGTCTTTTTAGGCATGCTATTAATAAGAGTAGACCTGTTTAAGCTAGTGAGCTTTTACCCATAGGAGAGTGACTGGTCTGTTGGAGCTATCATCAGATTTCCTAATAAGAAAGAGAGAAGGATAATGAGAATTAACAAATACATCGCCCATGCAGGCCTTGCTAGCCGTCGTAAGGCTGAAGAGCTGATCAAGCGAGGGCTGGTGACCCTAAATGGTCAGGTGATAACAGATTTAGCAACTACTGTTAAATCAGGCGACCTTGTTGAGGTAGAGGGGATTCCTATTTACAATGAAGAGAAGGTTTATTATCTCCTCAACAAGCCTCGTGGTGTCATCTCAAGCGTTTCAGATGATAAGGGGCGTCAGACAGTGATTGATTTGCTGCCGCAGGTTAAGGAGCGCATTTACCCTGTTGGTCGCTTGGACTGGGATACCTCTGGCTTATTAATTTTGACCAATGATGGTGATTTTACAGATAAAATGATTCACCCCCGTAATGAAATCGACAAGGTTTATCTGGCTCGTGTCAAGGGAGTGGTAACTAAAGAAAGCCTGCGTCCCTTAACACGTGGTGTCGTTATTGATGGTAAAAAAACAAAGCCGGCTCGTTACCGCATTATTCGTGTTGAGCCTGATAAAAATCGCTCTATTGTTGAACTAACCATTCATGAGGGCCGTCATCATCAGGTCAAGAAAATGTTTGAAGTGGTTGGACACTTGGTTGATAAGCTATCAAGGACACAGTTTGGCAGCCTTGATGTCAGAGGCCTAAAGCCCGGAGAAGCCAGAAGGCTGAGCAAAAAAGAAGTCAGCCAGCTACATCATTTAGCGAGCACACGAAAATGATCAAAGCCCTACTCATTGCTCCTGTCAGAGCCTATCAGAAATATATTTCTCCCTTATTTCCTCCTTCCTGTCGTTATCAGCCGACCTGCTCGGCCTATATGATTACAGCTATTGAAAAGCATGGTGCTAAGGGTGTTTTGATGGGACTTACCAGACTATTAAGGTGCCACCCTTTTGCCGCTGGCGGAGAAGACCCGGTTCCAGATACCTTTTCCTTAAAAAGACATTTCATAACGCATGAAAAAATACAGGATTTTGACCAAAAAACTGATTGACAATAGCAGTTAAAGTGCTATAATAGCAGTTAAGTATTCGTTGGTTTAAATCAAACCTGTTATGATTTAAGTTAGCGAGTCACCGTCAACCACATTGTTTGCTGAGCATGACTCCGGGCAGTGTGGTTTTTTTGATGAAAAGAGTAAGCGGGACAAGCATGAAACAAGAAATCATTAATAGACAATATAGGGAAAAAGATAGTCAAAACCATGTGGTGCTCTTTCAGCCACAAATTCCACAAAACACAGGAAATATTGCTAGGACCTGTGCTGCCACCAACACGCCTTTACATATCATCAGGCCTATGGGCTTTCCGATTGATGACCGTAAGATGAAAAGAGCGGGGCTAGATTATTGGGATAAGCTAGACATTAGATTTTATGATCATCTAGATGAATTTTTAGCACAATGTGATGGGAGCTTGCATGTGATTAGCAAATTTGCTGATAGGGTATACTCAGATGAAGCCTACAATGATCGTCAGTCTCATTATTTTTTGTTTGGGCGTGAGGATACTGGTCTGCCTGAGCCCTTTATGCGTCAATATGCTGATAGGGCACTCAGGATTCCTATGAATGATGAGCATGTCAGAAGTCTCAATGTCTCTAATGCTGTTTGCATGATCGTCTATGAGGCACTTAGACAGCAAGCCTTTAAGGGCTTAGAGCTTAGCCATACCTATGAGCATGACAAACTAAAATCATAATAAGCATATCGCAAAACATCAGTTAGATTGAAGAAGTATCCGTAGGGGAGCTTCTTCAGTCTTTTTTTATTGTATTCTTTGCTTATTAACCAAGCAGTTGACACGAAAATTCCAATAGATCGTTTAAAGCCAATAAAACCATTATTAGGCTTGCATTACAGGCAGGTATCAAAGAAAGATATAGAAAAATATACCAGAAAAAAATCTCATAAAAGTGTCAAAATAGTAAAAAATCGCCAAAAATATGTCAATATTATACCATTATTATAGTATAATATTTATAATCATATTATAATATTAAAATATCTGGTGTCTAGCTGTTTTTGTAAAAGCAAAAAACCTGCACCACCTTATGATAAAGCATAAAGGAATATAAGCATGATAGTCTACCTAAAGCAACACAAAAATTACTGGAAATTAGTCAGCATAGCAGCTTTAATCATTATTTTAGGAGGAATACTAACAATGAATTGGCTTAATGGGGATAGGGACAATAAAGGCGAGAATAACTACTATCAAGTAGAGAAGGATTTAGCAATGGAAATTGTTAGTGAGTTTGAAGGAGTAAAAGAGATTAGCTTTCTTAGTCCAGTACAATCCAAAGAAACAGGGTATTGGGGAACAACAGCTACTATAAATAAAACTAATGAGATATCTTATTCTTTTTCGATGACTTTTTCAGGAAAGCTTGATGATTATTCTTACTATTACGATAAATGTTTTAAATTAGTGAAGCGTCACAAAAAATTGACATTAAGTCAAGTGGATCTAACAGATATTGATATTAAATATTCTAAGGGAGGGAAATAAATGATAACTGACAAAAACTATAACTGGCTAGCTGGAAAAGTATATGATGTTGATGCTAATAAAGTAACTATTCCTGTTAGAAAAAATACGGATATTCTTAATCGTTATGTCAAAGTCCTTGAAGCCGAAGACAATCCTGACAACGGTATGCAGTTTACGGTGTCAAAGAGTAATAGGAATGTTCTAGCTTTAAATTATAAACTAAGGAGCTTCTATGACAGTAAAAAAGAAAGTCATCATTTTATTAGGAATGGTAGCAATTTTAGTAATGGGAGGTATATTTATGTTTAGCTATAATCAGAATCAAGCGAAAATGTTAGAACGACAATTTAACCATGAACAAAAACGAATTGTCTTGTATTTGTTAAATCATTATAGCGGAATTAATGAGATAGAATTTAATGATATTGAAAACAACAGTACAACAGGTTCTAAGAATGTATTGCTGACAATAAATAATAAAATTAAAATGGAAGTTACATTTTTTAATTTAAATGATGATACAGATAACTATGTTATTAGTTGGAATGGGAAATTAAGTTTGATAGACAAAAATCCTATAACTCATTTAAGTTCAATAGATAAAATAAAAGTAAAATATTGGAGTAACAATGATAGTAACAGATAAAAATTATAATGATATAGCCGATGGGGTTTATAAGGTTGATGCTGGCAAAGTTATTAGACCTTGGCGAAACGGTAAGACTTTTAAAACTAACGGGAAAGATTACCGCGTCCTCAAAACAGAAGACAACCCCGACAATGGTATGCAGGCTATTGCTGTAGCTCCGATTAAGGGTAGTGAGGTGGGTAAGAGTCATATCATGATTGTTTATGTAAAAAGCAGCTATTGGCTAGCGTCCTAGCAATAAAAGGAGTTGATGATGAAAAAGCAACAAAGCAAACGACGGAAACTAATTGGCATAGTGGCTTTAATAACAATTTTAGGAGGAATACTAACAATGAATTGGTTTAATGACGAAAAACTAAATAGAGAGCGTAGAGAACAAGAGAGGGCAGCTATTTATTTAAGTAATACATATGAAAATATACATAAAATAAAGATCATCGGTATAGATAAAAATTTAAAAACAGGTTCTATGAATATAGCTACAATTGTTAATAGTAAGTACTATATATCCGTAACGTTTATGGGAGGTGAGATTTATACAGGTGTAGAGCAAGCTTCAAAAGACAATGAGGAATTTTTAAATCGTCGAAAAAAAGCAGAGAATAAGACAACCTTGAGTAAGGACATTGAAGTTATTTATAAGGAGAAATAGTAGTGGTTAGTGATAAAGATTATAATAAACTCTCTGAAAAAGTATATGATGTTGATGCTAATAAAGTAACTATTTCTGTTAGAAAAAATACGGATATTCTTAATCGTTATGTCAAAATCCTCAAAGCCGAAGATACCCCCGACAATGGTATGCAAGCTATGGCTGTTGTACCAATAAAAGATGGCAAAGAGGATAGAAGTCATATCGTCATTGCCTATGCCGGGACAAATAGCAGTGATATACGCGATATTGACACCGATATTCAATCCGTTGTTTTTGGAGATGATCAATACCTGTGTACCCATGAGGAGCCTGATTCTTTTAAAGTGGTCAAGAGTCAGCTAAGTACTGCTAAAGCCTTTTCCGACTACATTAGGACAAGCTACCCTAACGCTGCCATCTCCTACACCGGACACTCTCTGGGAGGCTATCTGGCACTCATCACAGCTGCCCATGCCAAGCAGCCTGCCACTGTCTTTAATGCGCCAAGCTCTGTTAATAACCTCTCCAAGGAGGCTATTGACTTTGTTAAAGCCAACAAGGGACTCTACCACAGCTACCGCATTAACAATGACTACATTGGAAATCTGGGCACTTACTTTGGAGATGATGAGCTAGGGATTTCAAGATGGGTTGACGGTAAGGCGGGAATAGGACGTCATAGCTTAGCCGCTTATCGCTTCAACTCAAAGGGTCAGGTGATTGACCGTAAGGGTCGTCCTGCCGCTGCTCAAGCACCTGCTCTTGCTACCCTAAGCTCAAAGCTAACCGAATACCGCCTGCTAAAGAAAAAGTATGTAGCCTCTAACGGTATTAGCAGCTCAGAGGAGTTTTACCTTGATCAGTTTCAGGCTCGAGCAGTCGCACAGGCTTTGGAGCAGACCACTCAGCTTGCCCAAGAGGAGATCATTGCTCGCCGGAAGGAGGCGGTTGCAGAGGCAGAGGCACTTCACCAAAAGACAAGAGAAATGCCCTTTTTTGTGAGTGAATTGAGCTGGGCGGAGCTAGAGGAGGCTTATGCCCAGGCAGGAGTGACCTATGACAGCCTTGTGGGTCAGACCAAGAGGCATTTTGATGACAAGGTTACTCAAGCTAGAGGACTGGCCACAAAGTTCAAGACCGTAAAGGAGCAGCTAGAGGAGGGGGTTGAGAGAACAGCTGCTATTGATCAAAAGCTAGGATGCGACTTTTCATGACAGCATTAGAAAAGATCAGAACTGCTATCCGTCAAAAGGAAGAGGAGCTAGAGGAGCAGCAGGAGCACTATCATCAAGAGCGGCTCCAAATGGCAGCAGCCCATGACGAGTTAAGAGGCAACTATAACCAGCTACAGCAGCTCTATGCCTCTAGCTATCAGGCCGTTAGCAGCTACCTCAGACATTATGATGCTAGTCTGATAACAGACCAATATACCGTTCTAACGAGGCTGATTGATGACTACCAGCACCGAACAGAGCAGTGCTATCATGAGCAAGGTCGCAAGATGTCGCAGCAGGAGGAAGCAATTGACCATCACTATCGCAGCCAGCGACAGGCGATAGAAAAGGACATCACAGCGCTGAGGCGTCAGTGGCGTGAAGGTTAAGGAAAAGGAGATAAGAAAGATGATTGCTATAGAGATGATCTTAACCGGACAAGAGCCGATCAGGACTTTAAAGAAAGAGCTGGATAGGAGATTAGTTCAGTCCATATGTGCTCCCTTGACCTTAGGTCGCCTTCATGCCCTTCAAAGGCGCTATGACAGTGAGGTATCTCGGATTGCCACAGACACCGCAGATCATATTCAGACCATTGTCAATCAGCTAGATAGCAGCATTAGAGGGCAAGGCAGGACAGCACTAGAGCAGGCGATCAAGACACAGAACAGGGGCTATAGCAGCCTGATGTGAGACAAGAAGGACTTACTGTCCTACCAGCTACAGTCACTACACTGCTAGAGCTTGCGGTGTGAGCAGCAGTAAGAAGCAAAGGCGCTGCCCTAGAGGGCTGATGAATCACCATCACCAGTTTGGAGCCATTAGCTGTGCCAAAGGTTTTCTAAAGCCAAAAAGAAAAAACTCCGATTGGAGTTCAGAATGTAGGCAAACCCTATCAGCGATAGAAAAATTGAACATTTAGAAATTGACTATCATATCATGAAAACTCTGGGAAATGCTGATATTACAGTATTTTTCAGACTTCTTTTGTTTTTTTGATTAAAAGAAAAAGATTGAAGAAAACCGTCTAAAATGGACTTTTTCTTCAATCTGAAAACTCTGATTGGAGTTTTCATTGGTTAGGTGTGTCTATGACCGTAAAGGGGACAACGGTAGTAATACCAGAGCAGGTTATTGGAGGTTTCTTCTAGTCTGCTCTTTTTTGCCTTGAGCTAGGCTAGTGCCATGTCACAGGGTGGCCTACCTCGTAGAGAGCTTTGTAGCCTCAAAGTGATTTTTCTTGCTGTTGCTTTCATCTAGCTTTTTTGCCTGATGTCTTGTGTTTGTTGGAAAAGCTAGGCTTCAAAAAAATGTCTTGCGCTATAGGTTTAAATTTGCTATGCTATAAGTGTCTTCAGGGCAGGGTGTAATTCCCGACCGGCGGTGACTAGTGCAGCTAGAAGTCCGCGAGCGCAAGCTGATGTGGTGTGATTCCACAACCGACAGTAAAGTCTGGAAGAGAGAAGACCGGGTTTTTGAGTTGACTTTTTGCCTGCTCATACGAAGGAGCTTCTTTCAATTTGTCAAAATTGGAGGAATTTTTTATGTCAAAAACACATCAACTGGTGATGGTTGCCATTCTTTCAGCCATATCCTTTTGCCTGATGTTTGTGGGGTTTTCCATTATTCCAGGAGCCAGCTTTTTAAAGATTGATTTTAGTATCATTCCGATTTTGTTAGGCTTGGTCTTGATGGATCTAAAGCAAGCTAACTTGATTTTAGCGGTGAGGACCTTGCTTAGACTAGCCTTAAACAATCATGGCGTTAATGATTTGATTGGTATACCGATGAATGTTATAGCAGTTGCGCTTTTTATCACTGCCTTTGCCTTGATTTGGCATCGTCAGAAAGGGCTGGTCACCTATGTACTAGCTAGTCTTGTGGGGACAGGGCTGTTAACGCTTGGTATGGTTGTCATGAACTATGTCTTTGCTATTCCCTTATATGCCAAGTTTGCTGGCTTTGATATTAAAGCTTTTATTGGTACTGCTCGCTACATATTTACAATGGTCATTCCTTTCAACCTTTTGGAGGGGCTAATATTTGCAATTGTCTTTTATTTCGTGTATATTGCAGGTAAACCAATTTTAGAGAGATATCCGAATTCATATCATGAAACATAAACAACAACATCTGCTATTGTCTTCCTTTGCTATGCTACTATTTGTGGTGCTTGGCTATATTGTTAAATTTTTTCCCGAAGACCTAACGTCTTTTGATAGTCAGCTTCGGTTAGCCCTAAGAGGTCATCTGCCTGAAGGGCTAACCCAGTTTTTTAAAGGGATCACTGTAGCTGGAAATGTTAGTACACAGGCAGTGATTGTTGTTGTTGCTGTGCTGGCTTTATTGGCCTTGAGCTGGAGAGCTGAGGCCTTATTTGTCCTATCAAATGGTGTTTTTGCGGCCCTTTTGATTTGGGTGCTAAAGCTCTTGTATCAAAGACCAAGACCCAGCATTGAGCATTTGGTGCATGCTTCTGGCTATTCTTTTCCGAGTGGCCATTCGATGGGAAGCCTTTTGATTATTGGAAGTCTGCTGATTATTTGCCATCAAAGATTGCAGTCAGCCTCCTTACGCTGGCTGGTTGATATAGCCCTTTTGGCCTTGATTTTGCTGATAGGCTTGTCACGCATTTATCTGGGAGTGCATTATCCTAGCGATGTGTTGGCTGGCTATGCCTTAGGCTTTGGCATACTTCAGCTGCTTTATCCTTTTTATGATCAAAAGCGCTTTGAATGGCGTTTTCAGCTAAAGCAAAAGTAAATCCAGTGATCAGTCAGCTGTATGGCGCGTTACAGATCAGTTCTAGAAAAGCTAGTGATTGAAGGCAGGTCTCTTCCAGAGGTCTTCTTCAATCCTTTTTAGTTGCCTTGCTTTGGCTCATCAATCAGAGAAGTAGCAGCCAATTGAGATCTTCTGCTGTTAATCGGGGGATTTGTGCTACAATAGAGGCATGACAAAAAGATATCAGACCTTAAATGAGTATTATCGTCGTTTATTTGGTGCTAAAATTTTCAAGGTGCCCATTGATGCTGGCTTTGACTGTCCTAATCGTGATGGGACAGTTGCTCATGGTGGCTGCACCTTTTGTACCGTTTCTGGCTCAGGTGATGCGATTGTGGCGCCTGATGCACCTATCAGGGAACAATTTTACAAAGAAATTGATTTTATGCATCGCAAGTGGCCTGAGGTCAATCAGTATTTGGTTTATTTTCAAAATTTTACCAATACGCATGATAAGCTAGAGGTTATTCGCGAGCGCTATGAGCAAGCAATCAATGAGCCTGGCGTTGTTGGTATCAATATCGGAACAAGGCCTGATTGTTTGCCAGATGAGACGATTGCTTATTTGGCTGAGCTATCAGAGCGCATGCATGTGACAGTGGAGCTTGGGCTGCAAACAACTTATGAAGCCACCTCCCAGCTGATTAATCGGGCGCATTCTTATGACTTGTATAAGGAAACGGTTCAGCGTCTGAGGCAGTACCCTAACATTAACATTGTGTCTCACTTGATTAATGGCTTGCCTGGTGAAACCCATGAGATGATGATCGAAAACGTTAGACGCTGTGTCACAGACAATGATATTCAAGGCATTAAGCTGCATTTGCTGCACCTGATGACCAATACGCGTATGCAAAGAGACTATCATGAGGGACGCTTGCAGCTCTTGAGTCAGAAGGACTATGTATCGATTATCTGTGATCAGCTAGAAATCATACCTGAGCATATCATTATTCATCGCATCACAGGTGATGCGCCTAGGGACATGCTGATTGGTCCCATGTGGAGCCTGAATAAATGGGAGGTTTTGAATGCGATTGACCTAGAAATGGAAAGAAGAAATAGCTGGCAGGGCTGTAAGCTTAAGGGATAATCGGGGGAAGCAATGAAACAAAGATTGATAGCAGGAGAGGAGCTGAGCCTACCACCTGTTTTAAAAAAACTGTTACAAAACAGTTTGGTTTATGATAGCAGTAGCTCGGCAGAGGCACGTGTTTATGCTATTGATAAAGGGCAGGGCTATTTTCTAAAAACAGCCGCTAAAGGTAGGCTTGCCAAGGAGGCCGCCCTAACTCGGTATTGTCATAGTAAGGGCTTAGCAACAGAGGTGCTTGATTATATCAGCGGTGATCAGGATTGGCTTTTAACCGCAAAGGTAGCAGGAGAGGACGCCAGTCATATTGAATATTTGTCCGATCCCAAGCGCTTATGTCGTATCTTAGTTGATCATATGCTAAAGCTGCATAGCCTGTCTTTGTCTGATTTTCCTGTAGCTGACAAAACGCTAGCCTATATCGAAGCTGCTGAGGCTGGTTATCACCAAGGGCGGTTCAATCAGTGCTTTTTACCGCCTCAGCAACGGTTTCAGTCCCAGGAGGAGGCTTACAGGCGGATTCAGGAGCTTAAGCTCTTGTTACAGCATGAAACTCTGATTCATGGGGATTTTTGTTTGCCAAATATGATCTTGGATCGGTGGCAATTTCAGTCCATGATTGATTGGGGGGAGGCAGGAAAAAGCGATCGACATATTGATCTTTTTTGGCTGATCTGGTCGCTTCAATTCAATCTAAAAACAGATCGGTATAAAGATTATGTGCTAGATTGTTACGGCCGAAGGCATATTGACTTAGACATACTAGATGGTATCGCGGCATTTGAAGTATTTGCTTAGGAGGATAAGATGATAAAGCGTCCTATTCATGTATCACATGAATTTTTAAAAGAAGTTTTGGATAAGCAGAGTATTGCTGTTGATGCTACTATGGGAAATGGCTATGACACTGCCTTTTTAGCAAGTCTGTCACAAAGGGTTTATGCTTTTGATGTGCAGCAGCAGGCACTGACCAAGACACAAGAGCGCTTGGAGCAGCAAGGCTTGACTAATGCAGAGCTTATTTTAGCTGGACACGAGCAGGTGGATCAATATGTTAAGGAGCCCATTCGGGCAGCCATTTTTAATCTGGGCTATCTACCCAATGCAGATAAGTCGTTGATCACAAGGCCTGAGACGACCATATTAGCCCTAGCTAAAATACTTGATCGGCTTGAGCTAAGTGGACGGATTGCTATCATGGTGTATTATGGTCATGATGGCGGTAGTAGGGAGAAGGAAGAGCTTTTGGACTATATTGGTCAGCTCAATCAGCGCCAGGTAACAGCAATGCTCTATCAGCCGATCAATCAGATGAATCAGCCGCCATTTTTAATCATGCTGGAAAAAATAGCAGCTACTGATTAAGCTTCAGCCAGCCTTATGTCAGGGCTTAGACTGTCTGTGATTTCTCAGGAAAAAGAAATAAATCAGCAATCTTTGGCGACAATTGTGATATAATGAAGTAGTATATTATGTTTTAGGAGTTATATTAATGGAAGACCCTGTGAGTCAGCCTTTATTGATTCAGTTTTTATTGTTAGTCATTCTAACCTTGTTAAATGCCTTTTTCTCAGCCAGTGAGATGGCTCTGGTATCCTTAAATCGCTCTCGTGTGGAGCAAAAGGCTGCCGATGGGGATAAGAGGTATGATCGCTTGCTGCGTGTTTTAGAGCAGCCCAATAACTTTTTATCGACCATTCAGGTTGGTATTACCTTTATTAGCCTCTTGTCAGGGGCGAGCCTGTCAGCCTCTTTAGGGCAGGTTATTTCTGGCTGGTTAGGTGGTTCTGCGACCGCTCAAACAGCTGGTAGCATTATTTCTTTGGTGTTCTTGACCTATGTCTCGATTGTTTTGGGAGAGTTATACCCCAAGCGGATAGCTATGAATCTAAAAGACAAGCTTGCTGTGATTTCTGCCCCAGTGATCATTATCTTGGGGAAATTGGTTAGTCCCTTTGTTTGGCTCTTATCGGCGTCGACAAATTTACTGAGCCGGATTACCCCAATGACCTTTGATGACGCAGATGAGCGCATGACGCGTGATGAGATTGAGTACATGCTGACTAACAGCGAGGCAACGCTTGATGCCGAAGAGATTGAAATGCTGCAGGGGATTTTCTCGCTTGATGAGATGATGGCGCGTGAGGTGATGGTTCCAAGGACAGATGCCTTCATGATTGACATTAACGATGATACGCTAGACAATATCAAGGAAATCCTAAAGCAGAGCTTCTCTCGTATTCCAGTTTATGATGTTGACAAGGACAAGGTGATCGGCTTAATTCATACCAAAAGGCTTTTAGAATCAGGCTTTCGTCAGGGCTTTGAAAACATCAGCATGAGAAAGCTTCTGCAGGAGCCGCTCTTTGTACCAGAAACGATTTTTGTAGATGATTTGTTGAGGCAATTGCGAAATACTCAAAACCAGATGGCTATCCTACTTGATGAGTACGGAGGGGTTGCAGGTTTGGTGACGCTTGAGGATTTGCTTGAGGAAATCGTTGGTGAGATTGATGATGAGACAGACAAGGCTGAGCAATTTGTTCATCACATTGATGACAACACCTATATTGTCACAGGGACAATGACGCTCAACGACTTTAACGAGTATTTTGACACAGAATTAGAAAGTGATGATGTCGATACCATCGCGGGCTTTTATTTGACAGGGATTGGTACCATTCCAAGTCAAAAGGAGAAAGAGAGCTTTGCCTGTGATAGCAAGCAAAAGCATCTGGTTTTGGTCAATGACAAAGTAAAGGACGGTCGTATCACCAAATTGAAACTTACTATTTCTAATATAGAACAGAATATTACTGAAGACTAGGCATTGAGCTTAGTCTTTTTGATGAAACATGATATAATGAAAACGTAAAACCATTTACAAGGGTGAAGGAGACACAATGGTTGAAGTAGATTATGGGCAAGTAACTGGAATGGTGCATTCTACAGAAAGCTTTGGTTCTGTTGATGGTCCGGGGATACGTTTTATCATTTTTTTGCAGGGCTGCAAGATGCGTTGCCAGTATTGCCATAATCCGGACACCTGGGCTATGGAAACCAATCAATCTCAACGCCGAACCGTTAATGATGTCCTAAAGGAGGCTCTGCAATATAGGCACTTTTGGGGGAAAAAGGGTGGAATCACTGTGTCAGGTGGTGAGGCTATGCTGCAAATGGACTTTATCACTGCGCTCTTTACTGAGGCCAAAAAGCTAGGTATCCATACAACGCTAGATACCTGTGGCTTTGCCTATCGTCCAACCCCTGAATACCATGAGCTGTTAGAAACATTATTAGCAGTTACTGATTTGATTTTGCTGGACTTAAAGGAGATTGACGAGGAGCAGCATAAGCTTGTCACCCGTCAGCCCAATAAAAATATCCTGCAGTTTGCTCGCTACCTCTCTGATAGGCAGGTGCCCGTCTGGATTCGCCATGTCTTGGTGCCTGGCTTGACAGACATTGATGATCACTTGGTACGCTTAGATGCGTTTGTCAAGACCTTGAGAAATGTCGACAAGTTTGAGGTACTCCCTTATCATACGATGGGAGAGTTCAAATGGCGCGAGTTAGGGATTCCATACCAGCTTGAGGGCGTTAAGCCACCAACCAAGGAGCGGGTGGAGAATGCCAAAAAGCTGCTGCATACAGAATCCTATACTGAATACATGAACCGTATTCATCAATCATAGGCTAAGCTAGAGTTGGGAAATGCCCAGCTTTTTTTGGCCCCATGTCAACTGTAGTGGGTGACTGATAACTAAGCACGAGACGAAGCTCGTTTTCTCTTGTGTGATGTGCAAAGCGAGGTAAATGGGCTCTATAATTTCTGTAGTGGGTAAATCCACCATGGAAATTATAGAGCCGTTTTTTTGCTGATGAAGCGGCTGGCTTGATGAGACCTTCAGTGTTTTTAAGCGAGCTCAGACACGTGCCAAAAAGTAATCCTTGAAGCATTAAACCAATCAAGGACAGTGTATTGTCCCCAAATAGCTGAATAGCTCATTATAGAAGGCATTGCTTTTTGGACTGGCTTGCCTGTTCTTGTGTGTTTGACAGGACTCTTTAATACCTGAGATTCTGTGCCCTTATGCCCTTTAGACTCTTGGCCTGTGACTGGGGAATCTTCTTTGATTTTAGAGCCTATTTCTGCTACAATAAGATGAATAAAGAGAATGAGGTAGAAACTTTATGTCAAAACTATTAGTTTTTGGTCATCAAAATCCAGATACTGATGCCATCGCATCATCGTATGCTTTTGACTACTTAGCAAAAAAAGCCTTTGATTTGGATACGGAGGTAGTCGCTCTGGGTGACCCAAATGAAGAAACAGCCTTTGCCCTTGACTATTTTGGGGTATCAGCACCAAGAGTGGTGACATCAGCAAAAGCAGAGGGTGCTAGTCATGTTATTCTAACAGACCATAACGAATTTCCACAGTCTATTTCGGATATTCGTGAGGTTGAGGTGTATGGTATTGTTGACCACCATCGGGTGGCTAATTTTGAGACAGCAAATCCGCTTTATATGCGTGTCGAACCTGTTGGCTCTGCCTCATCTATTGTTTACCGCCTGTTCAAGGAAAATAGGGTTGATGTGCCAAAGGACATTGCAGGCATGCTTTTGTCTGGCTTGATTTCTGATACCTTGCTGTTAAAATCACCAACAACGCATGCTTCAGATCATCGTGTTGCTGCGGAATTAGCAGAGTTAGCAGGAGTTAAGCTAGAGGAATACGGTATGGCTATGCTAAAGGCCGGAACAAACCTTGCAAGTAAATCAGAAGCAGAATTGATTGATATTGATGCTAAGACCTTTGAATTAAATGGCAACGCAGTTCGTGTAGCCCAGGTCAATACCGTTGACATTGCAGAGGTGTTAGAGCGCAAGGAGGCTATTGAGGCCGCTATTAGAGAGGTGATGGCAAGTGAGGGCTATTCTGATTTTGTCTTGATGATTACAGATATTGTTAATTCAAATTCAGAGATTTTGGCGCTTGGTGCGAATATGGATAAGGTTGAGGCAGCCTTTAGCTTTAAGCTTGAGGATAATCATGCTTTCCTAGCAGGTGCTGTATCTCGTAAAAAGCAGGTTGTCCCTCAATTAACTGAAAGCTTTGGAGCATAGAGCTTGCCTGTAGAGGGGTGTTGATTTTTATCAGCAGCCCTTTGGTCTTTTTGCTATAATAGTAGTATGATTACCATTTTTAACCCTGATAAATTAACGCGTCAGCCTTTTTTTCAAGACCTTATTCATTACCTCAATCAGCATGATGACGTAACCCTGCGTCACATTAAGCAGGCCTTTTCTCATGTTAAGGGGATTGATAAGGCGCTTGAAGCTTACATTCAGGCTGGCTATATCTGTCGAAAAAACAGACGCTACTATCTGTGTCTGCCCTTGCTAGATGACCTGCAGCAGGTGACATTAGAAGATCTAATCTTTGTGGATAGGGCATCAGATCTATATGAAGCTTTGATGGCCTTGGTGTTTGAGACAGTGCTGTCTAATCAGACCAATCAGGTTTTGATCAAGGAAAAAACAACCATTGACCGAGATAAGCTGACGCTTGCCAATTATTTTTACCGCTTAAGAAGAGGGGAAGCCCTATCTGATGAGCAATTAAGGCTCTATGCCCTATTAGGTGATGTGAATCAGGACTATGCCTTGAAGTACATGACCAGCTTTCTTCTAAAATTTGCTAGAAAAGAGATTGTTATGCAAAAGCGGACAGATATTTTTGTGAATGCCTTGGAGCTTCTAGGCTATATTGAAAAAGTAGAGGCCACTAAATACTGCCTGAAGCTGGCTTTTGATAAGGAGCAGCTGATTTTCTACGCTGATTAAGAGTTGACTTGATGAATAAAAAATGGCTTAGACCCACACTGTAAAACAGTTGAGTCTAAGCCATTTATGCTTGCTGAGCCCTTTAAGCTATGCAGCAGAGGCTCTTATGTCATTTTGACCATCAGATAGAGAAAATAGGATGCACCAATAATTGAGACAAGAATACCGGTTGGTATATTGCTGCCGACGAGATAGACTCGTCCGATAGTGTCAGCCAAGAGAAGCAGAATCATGCCGATGAAAAGGCTGACAGGCAGGCTTAATCGGTGATCAGCTCCCACTAGTCGTTTGCTGGTATGGCCTGCTATCAGACCAATAAAGGTGATGTTTCCGACCAAAATAACACTTAGGGCTGAGAGAATCGCAGATAGTGCAAGAACAATGGTACGGTACTGATGGAGCTTGAAGCCTAGAGCCATGCTTGCTTCATCATTTAATGCCATGATGTTGAGCTTATAGGCTTGACTAAAGGCTAGCAGCCAAGTGATCCCCAATAAGGGAGCAACAATGCTTAGCTTGGACCAATCATCGCCTGTTAGCTGCCCGCTTAGCCAATGAATCACATAATCCACCTTATAACGGTTCACATTGCCGACAAAGGCAATCATCAGGCTAGATAGCATGGTTGATAGCCCTACGCCAGTGACAATCAGCCGAATAGGATCAATATGGCCATGACGAAGTGAGAGCAGGTAGACCAAGACAATGGTTGCCATTGCCCCGGATATGGTCATAAGCGGCAGCCCTTGCCTGCTGGTCAGACTGTTACTAGTGCTGTAGGATATGACAAGGGTAATAGCCATACCAGCACCAGCATTAATGCCTAGTATGCCAGAATCTGCCAGATGATTTCGCGTTAAGCTTTGCAGCATTAAGCCAGAAAGGGCCAGTGAGCCGCCACCGATACAGGCAGCTAAAATTCTTGGGAGTCTAATGTTGGTGATGATCAAGGCCATATCAGCAGTGGATTTACCAAAAAGCACCCTGACGACCTCCAATGGTGACATGCTAGATTCCCCAATAGACAAGGAAATAATCATCAAACAGACCAGTCCAGAGATTAGTCCTAGAAATAATGGGACGTGTCTTTTAGTAGCTGTCAAAAGCGACCTCCTTTTCTAACTAGCCATAAAAAGCAGGGCAGCCCAATAAAGCTGATCAAAGCAGATAGCGGTGTTTCATAGGGGGGATTGATATTCCGACAGGCAAAGTCTACCCAAAGCATAAAGCTGGCTCCAAGAAGAGTAGCTAGCGGCAGGATCCAGCGGTAATCCTTAGCAGTGACTAATGTGATGGCATGAGGGATAATCAAGCCGACAAAGGAAATGCTGCCGGCTACTGCTACAGCAGCAGAAGACAGAAGCAGCACAAGTCCAATAAAGATAAGGCTAATCAAGAAGGTGCGTTGCCCTAGGGCCTTGGCCTGCTCTTGACTTAAGCTTAAAATGGTCAAATGATAGGCTAGCAGATAAGATAGGGCTAAGCCACAGATGATGAGTGGCGCAACATAGCTAACCATCTGCCAATTGACCCCGATCAATCCTCCCGCCTGCCAGCCAATAATGGCATTGGCTAGGTGACAATAAGTTGTTATTCCTTGTCCGATAGCTGACAGTAGCATAGATATCATCGCTCCTGCTAAAATAAGCCTCATTTGAGTGTAGCCCTTACCAGCTTGATAGGCTAGGCTGAGAATTAATAGGGTCGCTAAGAGTGACCCTAGCAAGGAAAGTAATATAATTGTCGAATAATGAAGATGAGGGGAAAAAGCATAGCCGATGACTAATGCCAGCCCAGCTCCAGAGTTGATTCCCAGTAAGCCAGGCTCGGCAATGGGATTTCTGGTAATGCCTTGCATGATAGCTCCTGAAACAGCAAGTGCAGCACCAACTAGAGCTGCTAAAATCAAGCGGGGCAGGCGAATGTCCAAAATAATGCTGGCCTTTTGACCCTGGTCCTGCTTTCCAAGTAGAATATGATAGAGCTCCTGATGTGATAGTGACACAGCCCCAAACCTCAGACTGCAGTAAATGGCAAGCACTAGAGTTAAGCTGATAAAGGTTAAGATCAGCCAAGGAGGAGCTGCTTTAGCTAGTTTAGGCTTAGTATGATGTTGAGCTGTCATCTTAAGTTTTTATTGACTTGCACCAGTTGAGAGGATAGCCTTTTTTAGAACCTCAAGCTGGTGCTCCAGTGACAGTGGGTCTGTGAAGTAAAAGACATTAGCGTTGACCTTGATGACATGATTGTTGGTCACAGCAGGGATCTGCTGCCAAAGGTCGCTCTCATATAAGGCTGAGCCGGTTTGGTCATCCTCAGCAGCAACAATCACATAATCACCAATATAATCTGGTAGAACCTCCTGTGATAAGGACAGATAGCCCTGCTTAAACACCTCTTTTTTCACCTTTTCGGGAGCATCATAATGTAAGGCCTGATGAATAATTTCACCACCTCTTCCCCAGTCCTTACCAAAAAGGTAAATTTCCTTTTCATAGAGCCCCATGATTGTAAAGGTAGCAGCTGATCCGGTGACTTGTTTTATTTCTTTTTCATAGTCACTTGTTTTTTGTTTCCAGTCGGCCAACCATTGGTCAGTTTCCTTTTCCTTGTTAAAAATACGGCCAAAATCAGAAAACACCTGCAAATAATCACGCTTGCGGTATTCAATGGAGATTAGTGGTGCGATTTTTGCTAGCTGGTCAATGTTTTCTTCTGTTGAGCCAACAACAATGAGATCAGGCTCTAGTGCTGTAATAGCCTCTAGGTCAGTAGCTGCCACCTGCTTGGCTTGAGTAATGCTTTTTGTTAAAACAGGGTTCTTTTTGTCGTAGGAGGTGACACCGACCAGATGAAGGTCTAATTTTGCCAAGTAACCAGTATATGTAGCTGCTAAGCTAACCACGCGCTTTGGCTTGACAGGAATGTCACCATAATAGGTCACTCCAGCAATTTTTGGCTTGTGGGATAGGCTTGCTTTGCTGGTGCTTTCTTGTTGCTTGCTTTGACTTGAGCAGGCGACTAATGTAAAAGCTGTCACAAAAACAGTTAAAATAAGCAGTAGTTTTTTCATGTATTCTATTCTCCTAGAATAAATTTATATCAGCTGATAGGTCAGCAATGTAGGGCAATGATAGAGAGGATCAGTGACGAGCTGAGCCTTTACTTGAAAAATGTCTTGAATCATCTCTGGCGTCATCACCTGGTTGACCTCTCCAGAATATTTGATATGTCCATTTTTCATGGCGATCAGATGATCCGAGTAGCGTGCTGAAAGATTTAAATCATGAAGGACCATCACGATTGTTTTTCCAGAGACCTGATTGAGCTCCTTTAGTAATTCTAAAATATCGAGCTGATGATTCATATCTAAGTAGGTTGTTGGCTCATCTAGAAAAATAATATCAGTATCCTGTGCTAAGGCCATAGCAATCCAGGCCCTTTGACGTTGGCCGCCTGACAGGGCATCAACAGCCTGATGAGCATAGGGTGCCATGCTTGTGACCTCCATTGCCCAGCAAATCTTATCCTTATCAGCTTGACTGAGTTGTCCTAGGTAGGATTGGTGGGGATAACGCCCATAAGAAACCAGCTCATAGACAGTAGCTGTAGTAGCTTCTTGCAGCTGAGGTAAAACTGCTAGTGTTCTGGCAACGTCCTTGGTTGCTAGTCTAGCAATGGCTTGTCCATCTAAGAGAACCTGCCCTGCTTTGAGTGGCAATAGTCGTGCCAGAGTCTTTAAAAGGGTTGACTTCCCACAGCCATTAGCACCGATGATGGTTGTTACCTTTCCTTCGGGAATAGTGACAGATAAGTTGCTGATGATAAGCGATTGATCATAGCCAGCTGAAATCCTCTCAGCACTGATTGTTGACATGGTTTTTCTCCTTTCTAATAGTCAAGCAAAGCCAGCTAGCAAAATTCTAAGGGGCTGATAGCCTATGAAATGCTAGTCGCTTTTTTGGTCTGACTATAATAGTGCGCTTTCTCTTAAAAGCTATCCCATTATAGCATAGAAAAAGGCCTAAAAAAGCCTTTCAGAATCTAATTACTGAGTTTATGCTAAAAAAGGAGCCAGCTTAGAATCATTATCAGTAATCTTAAGAATTATTACTGTTTAGCCTGTTAGACCAGTCTATAGGTAGCTCTTTGCAATCGCTAAATCACCTGCATAGGCAGTCTTTTGTCCCTTGACAATCTGATAAGCATCAGCCCCCTTGCCAGCAATAATGAGTGCATCCTGCTCATTCTGACAGCGCTCCATACCAGTCTTGATTGCTTCTTTACGGTCAATGATAATATCAACCTCGCGGTGAATATAGCTAGCAATCTCCTCTGAAATCAGCTGTGGGTCCTCAAAATTAGGATCATCAGCAGTCAGAATAATACGAACATTGGGGTGCTGGTTGATGACTTGCCCAAAATCAGCCCGACGGCTCTCGCCTTTATTGCCCGGTGCTCCTAGAATCAAGTAAATCTGGCCTTTCTGGTACTCTTCGACAACAGATAGGAGCTTTTCAAGGCTATCACCGTTATGTGCATAATCAACAAATACCTTGGCCTGATTGGTCATGGTTAAGACCTCCATGCGGCCAGGGACGTTTGTCTTAGCAATGCCTTGGCGGATATCCTCTAGGCTTGCCCCCAGTCGAAGACAGGCTAGTCCAGCAGCCATAGCATTTTCTTGATTGAAGCTGCCAATTAATTGAATCGCATAGTCTCCAGCTACCTTGCCGGCTGCTTGAAATGAGAAGGCCTGCCGCTGCAGCAGCCTATTGCAAGCCCCTTTGCCATAAAAATCATGAGGCTTATCAGCCACCTGCTCTGCTAGGATATTAAAATGCTCCATACCGCTATTGACCACAACAGCTCGGCTATTTTCCATTAAGAGCCGCTTATGGTAAAAATAATCCTCAAAGCTTGGGTGCTCGATTGGTCCGATGTGATCGGGGCTAATATTAAGAAAGACACCGACATCAAAGGTTAAGCCGTAGATACGCCCGACCAAGTAGGCTTGACTAGAGACCTCCATCACCAAATGCGTCATGCCATTAGCCACACACTGAGCCATCATCGCAAATAAATCAAGACTTTCAGGTGTGGTTAACTGCGATTTAAAAAAGTGTTGGCCATCTAAGGTCGTGTTCATTGTAGAGAGCAGGGCAGGCTTATGAGATTCCTTTAGCATATGATAGGCAAAGTAGGCAGCAGTTGTCTTGCCCTTTGTTCCGGTGAAGGCTAATAGCTTGAGCTTATTTTGTGGGTAATCATAAAAGGCCATCGCAGCTAGGCTCATAGCGTGCTTAATATTGTTAACAAGAATAACAGGGATCCCTACCTGATAGTCAATCTCTGAAACATAGAGTCTTAGTCCCTTGGCAATGGCCTGTCTCAAAAAGTCAGCCTTAAAAGCTGATCCCTTAGCAAAAAAGAGCGTCTGCTCATCTGCTTGTCTGCTGTCGTAGCTAAGGCTGTCAAACTGTAGACCGCTATAGTTAAAGTGGTAGCCGTCTTGATCAAGAACCTCTCGGAAATTATGGTCCTTTTTTAAAATGGTTAATAAGTGCTCAATTGTTATCATAGCCTTATTTTATCCTTAATGTTCTTGTTTTACAAGTCACAAGCAAAAGTTTATAATAAAGCTATAAAAACTAGGAAGAACGGATATGTCGACAGAAAAAAAACAATTGACACAAGAACAGCTGATGGTTCAGGGAGCAGCCTGGTCCACCGCAGGTAATTTTATTAGCCGACTTTTAGGCGTTCTATATATTATTCCATGGTACATATGGATGGGGCAGTATGCGATACAGGCAAATGCGCTCTTTAATATGGGATACAATGTGTATGCCTATTTTTTGTTGATTTCGACAACAGGGCTAAATGTTGCCATTGCTAAGCAGGTCGCTAAGTACAACTCGATGGGACAGCAAGAGCATAGCTATCAGCTCATTCGAAGCACTCTAAAGGTTATGCTGGTATTAGGCTTGATTTTCTCAGTGCTGATGTATCTGGGATCTCCGCTCTTTGCTCGCTTGTCCGGTGGTGATGAGACCCTTGTCCCGATTATGCATAGCTTATCATTAGCTGTTTTTGTTTTTCCAGTGATGAGCGTGATTAGGGGGATTTTTCAGGGCTATAAGGAGATTAAGCCCTATGCTCTTAGCCAAATTGCTGAGCAGCTGGTTCGTGTGATCTGGATGCTTCTAACAACCTTTTTCATCATGAAAATGGGGTCTAAGGACTATATTGCAGCTGTTACGCAGTCCACCTTTGCTGCTTTTATTGGAATGATAGCCAGTATGGCGGTGCTCTTTTATTATTTCTGGACGCAGGGCCTTTTAAAGGCTATTTTTACCAAGACAGAGCATGCGATTCCTATTGACATCAAGGGCTTGCTTATTGAAACGTTAAAGGAGTCGATTCCCTTTATTATTACAGGAAGTGCGATTCAGGCCTTTCAGCTCCTTGATCAGTGGACCTTTGTCAATACGATGACTCTGTTTACCAGCTACACGCGTTCTCAGCTCTGGGTGCTGTTTGGGTATTTTAACGCCAACCCTGCTAAAATCACCATGGTGCTCATTGCAGTAGCCGCTTCAATTGGTAGTGTTGGTATTGCCTTATTGACAGAAAATTACATTAAAAAGGACATGCGAGCAGCAGCGCGCCTGATCATTAACAACATTGAAATGCTGCTGATGTTTTTATTGCCTGCTCTGACAGGAGCTATTATACTGGCAAGGCCTCTTTATACGGTTTTTTACGGTAGTAGCGAGGGACAGGCTGTTAGGCTGTTTGTTGCTGTGCTTTGCCTTACCCTATTGATGGCCTTGTATACGCTTTTTTCTCCGATGCTGCAGGCCCTGTTTGAAAACCGTAAGGCCATCTATTATTTTGCTTATGGTGTTTTTGTCAAGCTGGTTTTGCAGGTTCCTTTGATCTATCTGTTTCATGCTTATGGTCCTTTGTTAGCTACGACCCTTGGCTTGCTAGTGCCTATCTATCTCATGTACCGTCGTCTACATCAGGTCACACGATTTAACCGTAAGCTGCTGCATAAGCGTATATTACTAACGGTGATTGAGACAGCATTGATGGGCCTGATTGTGCTACTAGCTAACTGGTTTTTGGGCTATTTGTTTAAGCCGACAGGCAGATTGACTAGCCTGCTTTACTTAGTGATTATTGGTGGCTTGGGAATGGGTGTTTACGCCTACATGACGTTATTGACGCGTCAGCTGGACAAATTAATTGGCAGCAGAGCAGCTAGGTATCGCCAAAAATTGGGACTTTGACACCCAAGATCAAGGCAGCTGAAGCAGGCAGCTAGCTGATCAGATTCTTGCTTTTATCATTTCAACCGGATCTGAAAAAAGTAAGCAAGGTTTTCAATTTTTTGGTATAATAGCAAAAGTGTAAAAAATAAAGAAGGAAGTACGTCATCATGGGAAAATGTCAGGTTATTTCGCATCCACTTATTCAGCATAAGCTATCAATCCTGCGTCGTCAGGATACCTCAACCAAGGATTTTAGAGAGCTGGTCAATGAAATTGCAATGCTTATGGGCTACGAGGTTTCTCGTGACTTGCCATTAGAGGATGTTGAGATTCAAACACCGGTTGCCAAGACGGTTCAAAAGCAGTTAGCAGGTAAAAAATTAGCAATTGTTCCGATTCTTAGAGCTGGTATTGGTATGGTGGATGGCTTTCTTAGTCTTGTGCCAGCTGCCAAGGTTGGTCACATCGGTATGTATCGTAACGAGGAGACCTTGGAGCCGGTTGAATATTTGGTGAAGCTGCCAGAGGATATTGATCAGCGCCAAATTTTTATTGTTGATCCGATGCTGGCTACTGGCGGCTCTGCTATTCTTGCAGTGGATTCACTGAAAAAGCGTGGGGCTGCTAATATTAAGTTTGTGTGTCTGGTAGCAGCACCAGAAGGGGTTAAAAAGCTTCAGGAGGCTCACCCAGATGTTGACATTTATACCGCAGCCCTTGATGAAAGATTAAATGATCATGGCTACATTGTTCCTGGTCTTGGAGATGCTGGTGATCGCTTATTTGGTACCAAGTAAAAGGCTACAGGCTTTGGTTGTGCTAGGCTCTGCTTGCTAGAGGCTAGCCTGCTAAAGCTAATAAGACTTTCTAGTTTAGGCTGGAAGGTTTTTAAAAGCAAGTTTATCATTTGACCTTTTTTGACCAAGAGATTATAATAAGGTCAATCATTATAAAAAGATGTGTTTGACTGCCTGTCACTGCATGAGGCAGAGTGGTGTTAGACAGTCACGATAGATTGGAGATTTTTATGATTCCTGTAGTTATTGAACAAACCAGTCGTGGAGAGCGTTCTTATGACATTTATTCACGTCTGTTAAAGGACCGTATTATCATGCTGACTGGTCCAGTAGAGGATAATATGGCAAACTCTGTTATTGCGCAGCTCTTGTTTTTAGATGCCCAAGACAACACAAAAGATATTTACCTCTATGTGAATACCCCAGGAGGCTCTGTATCAGCTGGTTTAGCTATTGTTGATACGATGAACTTTATTAAGGCAGATGTGCAAACCATTGTTATGGGTATGGCTGCTTCTATGGGAACCGTTATTGCTTCATCAGGTGCAAAGGGCAAGCGCTTTATGCTTCCAAATGCAGAATATATGATTCACCAGCCTATGGGAGGCACAGGAGGTGGTACGCAGCAGACGGATATGGCCATTGCTGCTGAGCATTTATTAAAGACACGTCACCGCCTGGAAAAGATTTTGGCACAAAATGCCGGTAAAACGATCAAACAAATCCATAAGGACGCTGAGCGTGATTATTGGATGAGCGCAGAAGAAACCCTAGCCTATGGCTTTATTGATGAAATCATGGAAAATAATGAGCTAGCTTAGAGAGCTTAGTAAAATAGCTTAACAGCTTCTGAAACAAATTGTTTCAGGGGCTTTTTGCATGCTAAAGAGGGCTATCTTCCTTAAAATTATGGTATAATTAACCTATGCTAATCATAAATGAAGAATTGTTTGCCATTGAAAAGGCTATTGAGCAGCTGGTTCAGGATATTAGGACAAGCAGCCAGTATCAGGCCTATGCCTTGGCTAAAAAGGCTTTTGAGGCAGATTTGGCCCTACAGACCGAGTTAGCCTTATTTGAGGAGCTTAAGCAGGATTATGAGCTTAGGCAGGACTTGCTTAAGTTGTGTCCAGATGCTAGAGCGTTGCGCTGCCAATTACTTCATCAAAAGCGCCAGCTTGACCTGCATCCATTGGTTGCTGATCTGCGCTTGGCACAGGTTGATTTGCAGGAGGTTTTGGCGACGATTTCGACAGCTATTGCAGAAGCAGTGTCTGAGGATATTCTTGTCGACACAGGACTTCCCTTGGCGACAAATAGACCTCGACATGAGCTTGGACCGTATCAAAATATAAAAGAAAAGAGTACCTAAATGTTTCAAAAACAGCAGAGAATTGGGCTGGTTATCTACCTGTATTACAATCGAGACGCTAGAAAAGTGATGAAATATGGTGACTTGTACTACCATTCCAGGCGTTCTCGATACCTTGTTATTTACATCAATAAAGAGGACATGGAAGAAAAGCTAAAGGACATTAGTCGGCTAACATTTGTCAAAGAGGTGAAGGTATCAGCCTTTGATGACATTGATTGTGATTTTGTTGGGAATTTACATCGTGAGCCTCTAGAGCCTCAAGCCCTACCTGAGCAGGGCTAAGTAGGCCTGATCCTGTCTTATATAGCATGTCTTAGCTCATCAATTGCTCAAAGCTGATGGATCAGCCCTGCTGGCTTGCTTAGGCAAAGAAAATAAGAGCTGAGACGATTGTCATTTATCGAGTGGCTGCTCATAGGCTTTGAGGTGTGAGGCACAAGTCTTAGGCTGCTGCTTTGAGGGCTGGCTTTTTATTCCTATCGCCTAAAAGGCAGCACAAAAAGGCTTTTTTCTGATCTGGCACTGCCCAATGAATTGGCAGTGCTTTTTCAGGCAAATTTTGGTAAAATAGAGGTAACGATAAACAAAGGAATAAAGATGACTAGAGGAAAATTAATAACGTTTGAAGGTCCAGACGGAGCAGGAAAAACAACGGTGCTGGAAAGACTGGTGCCACTCTTACAGGCAGCTCTAGGACAAACCATTGTAACAACGAGAGAGCCTGGAGGCGTTGCGATTGCTGAGAAGATTCGTCAGCTGATCTTAGATGTCAGTCACACGACCATGGACGATAAAACAGAGCTGCTGCTCTATATTGCAGCAAGAAGGCAGCATTTGGTTGAAAAGATCATGCCAGCTCTTGAGTCAGGACACTTGGTTTTGGTGGATCGTTTTATTGACAGTTCAGTTGCTTATCAAGGCGCCGGAAGAGGGCTGGATAAGCAAGCCATTCAATGGCTCAATCATTTTGCAACAGATGGTGTTGACCCTGATTTAACCCTGTATTTTGATGTGCCCTCAGAGCTTGGATTGGCAAGGATTGCACAAAATACTGAGCGAGAGATCAATCGTCTTGATCTTGAGCAATTAGATTTGCACCAGCGTGTTCGTAAGGGCTATCTGGAGCTGGCTTTGGAAAATCCCCAGCGTATTGTCAAGATTGATGCATCACAGGACTTAGAAAGCGTTGTGTCAGCGGCTTTAGCTGCCATTATCACACACAGTCAAGCATAGCAGGAGGTTAGGAATGGATTTGGCTCAAAAGGCTCCTAGGGTCTATCAGGCCTTTCAAGAGATTTTGCAAAAAAAACGTCTAAATCATGCCTACCTCTTTTCAGGTGATTTTGCCAATTTTGACATGGCTCTTTTTTTAGCCAAGACTCTTTTTGCGAACAAAAAAGAGGCAATGCTCCTTGTCATCACTGTCGTGCTTGCCAGCTGATTGAGCACAATGACTTTTCAGATGTCACCATCTTAGAGCCTGTCGGTCAGCTTATCAAGACTGATACCGTCAAAGAAATGATGACAAATTTTTCGCAGACCGGCTATGAGGGCAGGCGGCAGGTTTTTATCATTAAGGATTGTGATAAGATGCATGTCAATGCAGCTAACAGCATTTTAAAATATATAGAAGAGCCACAAGGGGATTGCTATATGTTTTTACTAACGAATGATGACAATCAGGTCCTACCAACGATCAAGAGCCGTACACAGGTTTTTCACTTTCCAAAAGATGAGCACTACCTCTCTGAGCTGGCCCAAAAAAGGGGCTTTTGAAACATCAAGCAGACCTCTTAGCCAGATTAGCAGCCAATGCCCAGCAGCTTACCGCTTTTTCTGAAAACACCAGGCTGTTGGAGCTGATGGCGCAGGCTGAGCGTTTTGTTTCCATCTGGTTTCAGGATAAGGAACAGGCTTATCTGGAGCTTAATCGCTTGGTTCAGCTAGCAGAGGAAAAGAGGAGCAGGACATGGCACTAACTCTTTTAACCTTAATCTTGGCGAAGGACTACAGTCGACAAAATGCTTTTACCTATCTGGAGGCTGTTTATCAGGCTAGACTTATGTGGCAAAGCAATGTCAGCTTTCAAAATACGTTAGAATATATGGTGATTTCATGATAAGTACGATTGGAATTAAATATTGTGACACCTGCTCTGTCAGGTACGTTCAAACCGATCAGGCCTTTCCTGTGCAAACCAAGCTTGTCATATCTGATGGCAAGGGCAGTCGATTGGCAGTGGTCAATTCTCCGATAAAAAGCTTTTGTAAGGACGACCTGCCAAAGGATATGCCCTCTGTTTTGAGACCTGCCAATGACATGGACTACAAGGCTTACCAGCAAAACCTTCAGCTAGCAGCCCAGTCAAAGCAAAAGTAGCAGAGATGATTGACAGAAATGGCTTAGACATGACCTTGGTTGACATTGTTTTCTCCCTTGAGAGACGTTATGTTTTGATTACCTTTACCGCTCAGGAGCGTGTTGATTTTCGCCAGCTCCTCAAGGATTTGGCTGCCTATTTCAAGACAAGGATTGAGCTGCGTCAGATTAATAGTCGTGAGGAGGCAAGGGTTTATGGAGGGCTGGGTCCCTGTGGTCGCCCACTATGCTGTTCAAGCTTTTTAGGAGAGTTTCCTCCAGTCTCAATCAAAATGCTAAAACATCAAGGGCTGTCCTTGCATTCGGCAAAGTCTTTGGGCTGCTGCGGTCGCTTGCTGTGCTGCCTACAATATGAGGACGATTTTTATCAAGAAAGTAAGAAAAAATTTCCTGATTATGGTACTATAGTAAGAACAGCGCAGGGACCAGGTGAGGTTGCAGGAATTGATCTTTTTACAGATACCATTCAGGTTCGCTTTAAGGACCAGCTGGCCTTGGTAACCTATGCTTTAGAGGAGGTTAAAGTTAGTGAATAAAAAAGAACTGTTTGACGCTTTTGATGGCTTTTCACAAAACCTGATGGTGACTTTAGCTGAAATTGAAGCAATGAAAAAGCAGGTCCAAGGACTCGTAGAGGAAAATACTATCCTTAGGCTTGAAAACACCAAATTACGTGAGCGCTTGAGTCAATTGGAGCACGAAAATCTGGCCAAGACCTCTTCTAAGCAGGGCAAGGACCACTTGGAGGGCATTTATGATGAGGGCTTTCATATCTGCAATTTTTTCTATGGGCAACGTCGTGAAAATGATGAAGAGTGTATGTTTTGTCGAGAGCTATTAGATAGAAAGTAGAGTCATGCAAATCCAAAAGAGCTTCAAGGAAGAAAAAGAGTCAGGGGTTCTCTATCTGGTGCCTACCCCTATTGGTAACCTAGAGGATATGACCTTTAGAGCGGTCAATGTTCTAAAAGAGGTGGATATTATCTGTGCAGAGGATACGAGAAATACTGGTCTGTTGCTCAAGCATTTTGGGATAAAGACAAAGCAGGTAAGCTTTCATGAGCATAATGCTTATGATAAAATTCCAGATTTGCTGGACCTGTTGTTGGCTGGAAGGTCATTGGCTCAGGTCTCCGATGCTGGTATGCCCTCTATTTCAGATCCTGGTCATGAGCTAGTCAGAGCAGCTATTGATCGAGATATTACTGTTGTTGCTTTGCCGGGTGCTTCTGCGGGCATTACCGGCCTCATTGCTAGTGGCTTGGCGCCCCAGCCCCATCTGTTTTATGGCTTTTTGCCAAGAAAAGCTGGGCAGCAAAGGGCATTTTTGATGACTAAGGCAGATTATCCAGAGACTCAAATCTTTTATGAATCTCCTTATCGTGTTAAGGATACGCTAACAAACCTGCTGGCCTGCTATGGGGATCGCCAGGTGGTGCTGGTGAGAGAGTTAACCAAGCTTTTTGAGGAATACCAGCGTGGTCAGATTTCAGAGGTCTTGACCTATCTAGCAGACCATCCACTCAAGGGTGAGTGTCTATTGATTGTGGCAGGTGCCAATCAAGCTGACGCATCAGAGCCTGCTGAGGATTTGGATCTGCTAGCACTTGTTCAACAGGCTATTGCTGCTGGCATGAAGCCTAATCAGGCGATCAAGACAATCGCCAAAGACTATAAGGTGAATCGCCAAGAGCTCTATCAGCAATTTCATGGGCTTGGCTAGACTGGCTTTTAATCCGGACTAGTCGCCTGATTGAGAGAATCTCTAGTAGGCCAAGCAAAGGAGAGGTACTCAAGTAAGGGCTAATAGCTGTCTTTTGCACTTCTGAGAATTGTCATTAATGTAAGCAGATAGATTTGTCTGCACACTAAGAGAGCTAGTCAGTTCTCTTTTTTTGGCTTCTTGTCAACTTTAGGGGGGTGACTGATAACTAGTACCTAGTGAGGACCAGACTGGTGCTTTTTTTGTGTTGTTAATAGCAATGAGAAGCTTGCTTTTAATGTTTTTAAGGTTCCTAAAGCCACAGGCTTGTCGCTTCACGCCTTCCCTTAATGGTCACTTTGCAGTCTTAAACGAAAAAAATGCTCCCATTTAGGACGTTTCAACGACTGTTTAGGATATGGAGGAATGTTTTACAAAAAAAGCGTTATACTAAATATGTCAAGGTTGCAACTGGACAACATCGATTTTTAGGGAGTATTTGCAATCAATACAATAATTTGACGTAATGGCTACAGAAATGCTTGCTAGCTTTGAAGGAGGAAAAAATAATTGGGCTGCCAATGTGTCAGGTGTGATTGGAGCAGGAAGTGCAGGCGCAGCACTTGGATTTCCAGTATGTGGAGTAGCTTGTGGATCTATTGGTGTCACAGGAGGCTTTTAGAAATGAGAAAAACAGAAAGATTCTGAGTTTGGAACCTTGTTTTAGGAGGATAATAGAAATGGAACATTATAGAGCATTAGCAATAAGTGAAATGCAAGATATTTCAGGAGGAAATGCAGCAGGTAATGCTGTTATCGGGGGATTAGGAGGTCTCAAGACAGGAATTACATTTTGCAAAATACCTCATCCGGTGCTAAAAGGAGTATGTATAGACGGCTTTACTGCTTTAGGAGCATGCTTGGCATATAAGGTAAATTAGATGTTATTGATTACTTTTTCAGGTCTTTATGCTTTAATTTTTATCTATATACTGGTTGACAGTGCTAAGAGGGGCAAAGAAGGGGCTTCTTACTTTATTTTTTTAATTTTTTATTTCTTATCGACTACTATAAGCAATGTAAATCTTATATCCCTTGTGACCTTACTATGTTTTTTAGCTATTTATATAGAAAAAAGGTAAATTAAGTTTTGTATGGTTCGTTTAGATACTTTTTCAACAGTTTAGGGAGTATTTGTAATCAATCAGAAATGCTGGTAAATGCTGAAGGTCGGCTATGGATACGCACTGGAGGTGTAAGAAACATCGATGCTGGTACTTAAAAGTAGCTTGGTGTCAGATAGTGAGTGGCAGTGAGGGTTCATACCAAAATGGTCATTAAATAGTGATTGATAGCTGGTGAAGGCAATAAATAAGACCAAAATAATTCTTCTCATTCTACCAATAATTGCTTTTTTTATTCGGCTGGGTGATCTATTCTTGGTTGAGGGATAGCAAAGTCCTTACCTTTACCTTATGGGCTCTTTGGGGGTTATCATATAAGGGAGTAAGCCTGGTTAAGAGAGTTTTAGCGCTTTAAAATTGTAAAATCAGATTATTTAATGTATACTAGAGGAAATAAGATGAATAAAGACGGAAGGTCAATACAATGATAATCAAAAAACTTTCAGTAATAGCTCTTACGAGTCTATCCTTAATCAGCCTATCAGCTTGTCGTCAACAGAATCAGGCTCTAGGTCAAAATGGCAGTGCTCAGAATCATAGGAAGGCAAGTGTTTCAGAGGACAAGGCCAAGGAACTTGCCTTTAAGGACGCCTCAATCACAGCAGCTGACGCTCAAAGGCTCAAGCTGACGAAAGAAACAGACGATGGTAGAGTGGTCTATGATATTGAGTTTGATGCTAAGGATCAGGAGTATAGCTATACCATTGACGCTAATACCGGTGAGATCCTAGAAAAATCCTCTGAGCCAATCACTGAGGCTCCTGCTTCAGCTCAAGCAGCTGGTGGTCAGGCTGATCAAGCAGCTGGCATTTCAGAGGACAAGGCCAAGGAGCTTGCTTTTAAGGACGCCTCAATCACAGCAGCTGACGCCCAAAGGCTAAAGCTGACGAAAGAAACAGACGACGGTAGGGTGGTCTACGATATTGAGTTTGACGCCAAGGATCAGGAGTACAGCTATACTATTGATGCTAATAGTGGAGATATTTTAGAAAAGTCCTCTGAGCCTGTTTACGATTAAAAAGCTATCACCGCTTATGTGATAAAAGCCTGTAACATTCCTAAGCCTTTATATGCTAAAAGGGCTTAGGTTTTTTGTTGTTCCTTGTTGTGCCTGATAGAGCTGGAGCTTGTTGGCAGCCATTTAGGCGCTAGCCTATAGCCCGCCTTTGTTGCTGGTATTTGGCTGTGATAAGGGCTGTTTAGTTGAAATGATAGGCATTATCAGCTTAGGATTTGGCAGAGTGATACTTTTATGACTAGAAGGATAGGCTATGGGCTGTAAATGTTGTATAATAGAGTAGAAAGCGCTTGCTATGATTGAGAGAGCCTATCTCAGCAGCGATAGAATGGAGGACACATGGGAACTGAAACCTATATTATGGCTATTGATCAGGGCACAACGAGCTCTCGTGCCATTATTTTCAATAAGAAAGGAGAAGCGCTGGTTAGTAGTCAAAAGGAATTTCCACAGCTTTTTCCACAGGCTGGCTGGGTTGAGCACAACGCCAATCACATTTGGAATTTGGTGCAGTCTGTTATTGCAGACGCCTTTATCGAGTCTGGTATAAAGCCAGAGCAAATAGAAGCTATAGGCATTACCAACCAGCGTGAAACAACGGTAGTCTGGGACAAACAGACAGGTCTGCCCATCTATAATGCTATTGTGTGGCAATCTAGACAAACAGCCTCCATTGCAGAGCAGCTAAAGCGTGATGGCTATACCAAAATGATCCATGAAAAAACAGGCCTGGTTATAGATGCTTATTTTTCTGCGACCAAGCTCAGATGGCTTCTTGATCATGTTCCGGGGGCTCAAGAGCGAGCTGAAAGGGGAGAATTATTATTTGGCACGATTGACACCTGGCTGGTTTGGAAGCTAACGGACGGGGCGGTACATGTGACGGATTATTCTAATGCAGCACGTACCATGCTATACAATATCAAAGAGCTAAAATGGGACGATGAGATATTGGCCTTGCTGAATATCCCTAAGGCCATGCTTCCTGAGGTCAGGTCTAATTCGGAAATTTATGGTAAAACGGCTTCTTTTCATTTTTACGGAGGAGAGGTAGCTATTGCTGGCATGGCAGGTGATCAGCAGGCAGCCCTATTTGGGCAACTGGCCTTTGAGCCTGGTATGGTAAAAAATACCTATGGCACAGGCTCTTTTATCATCATGAATACTGGTCAAGAGGCTCAATTATCCAGCAGCAACCTGCTAACAACGATTGGATATGGTATTAATGGCAAGGTTTATTATGCCTTAGAAGGGTCTATCTTTATTGCTGGCTCTGCTGTGCAATGGCTACGAGATGGCTTGCGAATGATAAAAACCTCTTTTGAGTCTGAACAGCTAGCCTTGGCTTCAACCAATGCTGATGAGGTATATGTTGTACCAGCCTTTACAGGTCTTGGCGCTCCTTATTGGGATTCCAATGCACGCGGCTCAGTATTTGGCTTAACGCGTGGAACAACAAAAGAGGATTTTGTTAAGGCTACCCTACAGTCTATTGCTTATCAGGTCAGAGATGTGATTGATACCATGCAGGTGGACTCAGGGATCACTATCCAGCAATTACGTGTTGATGGCGGAGCGGCTATGAATAACATGCTCATGCAGTTTCAGGCAGATATTTTAGGGATTGATATTGCTCGTGCTGAAAATCTTGAAACCACAGCTCTAGGAGCAGCCTTTTTAGCCGGGCTTGCTGTAGGCTACTGGAAGGACATGGAGACGCTAAAGCAATTAAATGCTACAGGTCAGCTGTTTAAAGCAAGCATGAGTGAGTCTCGCCGAGAAAAGTTATATCAAGGCTGGAAAAGAGCTGTCAAAGCCACACAGTTTTTTGCAGAGGAGCTGTAAGAATCAAGCCTTTTAAAGAAACAGAGTCCCATAGCTAGGTCTAGTTTTGAACACTAGACTGTGTGATACTTGGTCTTTTATATCCTAAGAGTGACTTTTATAATGATAATGTAGACGGTAAACAGCGTCATGCTGTTCAATGACTGATAACAGACTAATTAACGGAGGTTAAGATGAAATTTTTCTTAGACACAGCAAATGTAGAGGCAATTCGTGCGATTAATGAGCTTGGTGTTGTGGACGGTGTTACCACAAACCCTAGCATTATCTCGCGTGAGGGTCGTGATTTTGAGACAGTTATCAAGGAAATCTGTGAGATTGTGGACGGCCCTATCAGTGCAGAGGTCACCGGACTAACCGCAGAGGAAATGATTGCAGAGGCTAGGAACATTGCCAAGTGGCATGACAATGTGGTCGTGAAAATTCCGATGACGACAGAGGGCTTAAAAGCAACTAATGTCTTGTCACAAGAAGGCATCAAAACAAATGTGACGCTTATTTTTACAGTTAGTCAGGGACTAATGGCCATGAAGGCTGGTGCGACCTATATCAGTCCATTTATTGGTCGCTTAGAGGATATTGGAGCAGATCCTTATCAGCTTATTAGTGATTTGCGTGGGATCATTGATTTGTATGGCTTCCAAGCAGAAATCATCGCAGCCAGCATTCGGACAGCTGCCCATGTTGAAGCTGTTGCACAGCTAGGGGCACACATTGCAACCATTCCAGATCCATTATTTGCGAAGATGACTGAGCACCCATTGACAACAAATGGCTTAAAGACCTTTATGGAGGATTGGGCTTCCTTTAAAAAATAGGCTAAGAGCATAGAGCTCTCCTTATATTCTAATGTGGCTGTAGCGGTTAGTTTGGGATTAGCTATTTGTAGGTGGCAGGATCAGCTGGTGCTTTGCTGTTGCGCTAGAATTAACAGGCAGCTGGCGCTTACTGTAGCCAAAGGGAGGTACCAAAGAGGAATGCTTGCTTAGCTGGCAACAGCTAGGCTTGCTTTTTCTTATGAGCATAGGTGCTCTATCTAAGACAGCTGTCAATCACAAAAAGCTAGGAACAGCAATGCTTATTGCTAGATAAGAATTTAAGGACTTTATAGGATTTTGTTAAAAATCAGTTTACTTTTATGTTACAATAGACAATGGAAAACGTTTAATTTTTAGTTGTAATACACAGAGAGGTTTTACTTATGACATTTGATGCAATTGATCAGCTGGCAGTTAATACTGTTCGTACTCTATCAATGGACGCTATTCAAGCAGCAAATTCTGGGCATCCAGGTTTGCCGATGGGGGCGGCGCCGATGGCTTATGTGCTATGGAATCATGTTATGACAGTCAATCCAAAGACAAGCCGCCGTTGGTCAAATAGAGACCGCTTTATCCTATCAGCAGGTCATGGTAGTGCCATGCTTTACAGCCTGTTGCACCTAGCAGGCTATGATGTGTCTATTGAGGATCTTAAGAACTTCCGTCAATGGGGCTCTAAAACACCAGGTCACCCAGAGGTCAATCATACAGATGGCGTTGAGGCAACCACAGGGCCTTTAGGACAAGGAGTTGCCAATGCAGTTGGTATGGCTATGGCAGAGGCACACTTAGCAGCTAAGTTCAATAGACCTGGCTTTGATATTGTAGACCACTATACCTATGCTCTAAATGGTGACGGAGACCTTATGGAGGGTGTCAGTCAGGAGGCAGCCAGTCTGGCAGGTCACTTGAAGCTTGGTAAGCTTGTCTTGCTATATGATTCAAACGATATTTCGCTTGATGGCCCAACCTCAATGGCCTTCACAGAAGACGTCAAGGGGCGTTTTGAAGCTTACGGCTGGCAGCATATCCTTGTTAAAGACGGCAACGACCTAGAGGCCATTGCTAAAGCTATCGAGGAAGCTAAGGCAGAGACTGAAAAGCCAACCATTATTGAAGTAAAGACAATCATTGGCTTTGGTGCTGAAAAGCAAGGAACTTCAGCTGTTCATGGGGCTCCGCTTGGTGCAGAAGGCATTGCCTTTGCTAAGAAATCTTATCAATGGACCCATGCTGATTTTGAGGTGCCGCAAGAGGTGACTGAGCGCTTTAGACAAGGCCTTCAGGCGCGTGGTGAGCAGGCTGAGCAGGCATGGAATGACCTATTTGCAGCTTATGAAGCAGCATACCCTGAGTTAGCAGCCGAATACAAAAAAGCCTTTGCTAATGAGGCGGCAGAGGTTGAGTTGCAAGCTCACGAGCTTGGCACAGCAGTAGCCAGTCGTGTTTCTAGCCAGCAGGCTATCCAACAAATCTCTGAGCAGGTGCCAGCCTTCTGGGGAGGCTCAGCTGACCTTTCTGCCTCTAACAATACCATGGTTAAGGCTGAGACAGACTTCCAGCCGGGTCATTATGCTGGTCGTAACATCTGGTTTGGCGTACGCGAATTTGCAATGGCAGCAGCGATGAACGGTATTGCCCTTCATGGTGGAACACGTGTTTATGGCGGAACCTTCTTTGTCTTTTCAAACTACCTATTGCCAGCGGTTCGTATGGCAGCCTTGCAGCAGCTACCAACGGTTTATGTCATGACGCATGATTCTATCGCGGTTGGTGAAGATGGTCCGACCCATGAGCCAATCGAGCAGCTAGCTAGTGTTCGATCAATGCCAAATCTGAACGTTATTCGTCCAGCTGACGGCAATGAAACAAACGCTGCTTGGAAGCGTGCGATCGCTGAGACAGACCGTCCGACAATGCTTGTCTTAACACGTCAAAACCTTCCTGTACTTGAAGGTACTAAGGAATTGGCAGAAGATGGCCTTAATAAGGGAGCTTATATCCTGTCAGAGGCAAAGGGTGACCTTGATGGGATTATCATTGCAACCGGCTCTGAAGTCAAGCTAGCAATGGATACTCAAGCCGCTCTTGCAGCAGATGGTATCCATGTGCGTGTGGTATCAATGCCATCACAAAATATCTTTGATGAGCAGCCAGCTTCCTACAAGGAGGAAATCCTACCAGCAGCAGTGACAAAACGTCTAGCTATTGAAGCAGGCTCAAGCTTTGGCTGGGCAAAATACGTTGGCCTTGCAGGGAAAACACTGACCATTGATACATGGGGAGCTTCTGCACCGGGCAATCGTATCTTTGAAGAATATGGCTTTACAGTAGAGCATGCTACTGAATTGTACAAATCCTTATCATAAGTGATTAAGCTGGAGCAGGCCTTATCTAGGCTTGCTTTCGGCATTATTAGACAAAAAAACGCATGATGTTCAACCCTTTTTAGGGAGGACGTCATGCGTTTTTGTTTCAGATTTAATAGTGCTACTGCTCAGCCTTGCAGATCTATCCCGAGTTGCTAGAAGCTATTGTCAAATAGCTGGCTTAGCTTTTCTTTCTTTTTAGGGTTAGCAGACCTGCGCTAGCGATGACGCTAAGAGCTGCCAGACTAAAGAATGGATGGCTTGCCTCTCCTGTAGCTGGTAGGACTGCTTTTTTGCTTGGTGTTGACTGAGGTGCTGGTGCCTTAGGGCTAGCTGACTGCTCTGAAGCCTTTGGAGCTTTCGGTGCAGGAGCCTTTTCAGGAGCCTGTGGCTTCTCTGGCATTTTTGGTGATTCTGGTGCCTTTGGAACTGATGGCTTGGTATCCTTTCCTTGGTCACCCTTTGGCTGTTGCTCACCATTTTCACCGCGTTGACCTTGCTCGCCTTTTTCGCCACGTTGACCTTGGTCGCCTTTTTCACCGCGTTGACCTTGGTCGCCTTTTTCACCGCGCTGACCTTGGTCGCCTTTTTCGCCGCGTTGACCTTGCTCGCCTTTTTCACCGCGTGGCCCTTGCTCGCCTTTTTCACCGCGTGGCCCTTGCTCGCCCTTTTCACCACGTTGGCCTTGCTCGCCTTTTTCACCGCGTTGACCTTGGTCGCCCTTTTCACCACGTTGACCTTGGTCGCCTTTTTCGCCGCGTTGACCTTGGTCGCCTTTTTCACCGCGTGGCCCTTGCTCGCCTTTTTCACCGCGTGGCCCTTGCTCGCCCTTTTCACCACGTTGGCCTTGCTCGCCCTTTTCACCACGTTGGCCTTGCTCGCCTTTTTCACCGCGTTGACCTTGGTCGCCCTTTTCACCACGTTGACCTTGGTCGCCCTTTTCACCACGTTGACCTTGGTCGCCCTTTTCGCCGCGTTCTCCCTTGTCACCTTTAGGTCCAGTCTCACCTTTTGGACCAATAGGGCCTTGCTCACCGGGTGCACCGTTTTCACCCTTGTCTCCGCGCGGTCCCTGAGGTCCAGCTGGCCCACGTTCTCCTGCTGGTCCTTGCTTTCCAGTTTCTCCAGTATCGCCCTTATCTCCACGAGGTCCCTGAGGTCCGGTTTCCCCTTTTTGCCCCGCTGGACCTGCCGGCCCTTGAGGTCCGACAGGTCCAGGTTTTCCTTGCTGTCCCTCGGGCCCACGTGCTCCGTCTAAGCCTTTAGGACCTTGTTCACCTCTAGGTCCCATAGGTCCAACAGGCCCTGGTTCGCCACGTTCCCCTTTAGGTCCGGCTGGCCCCGGAGGCCCTGCTGGACCTCGGGTACCGCCTTCTTTCTCTAATTTTCTTGTTAAGCTCTCAAGTTCACTAAATCTGTGCTGTAGATGTTCTCTTAATTGATCTAAATATTTTGCAGTATTTTCTTCTAGGAAGTTACGGGAGAAATCACGAGTAAGTGGGTATCCTGGCGGACCAGATAATGCTTTTGCTTCTTTACATGTTCCTAGGCTAGCAAGCGCTGCTAGGATAACTGCTGCCGAGCAGACACCATACCTGTAGATAAGTTTTTTCTTTCTTTTATTTATCATTTCTCTCTCCTTTGATGATAGAAATATGAAGTATTCCTAAAAATCTTTTCCAATAGCTATCTTAACACGCTAGCTAAATGTAAGAAATAGCTGCTGATTAGTTTGTCTCCGTAGTTTCGTTTTTTTTTTTTTTTAATGAAAACGATTATCGTCTGATTTTGTTACCTATGGCTAAAAATAAGAAGCACAACTGACTGCCCGTATTGCCCTAAAAAAGGAACAAAAGTAAGCGCCATCATCGTTGGTATATCTGCTTTTGTGAAAAGAGACAAATATGGCGATAGGATATTGACAAAAAGCCTAATAAAGATTATGATTGAAGTGTTAACTAGTTGTATTAGCGTAAACGTACAAAATTAGAGGGAGGCCCTATGGAAAAGGAACAGCAGCGCTTATACGATGTCATCAAACAGGCCTACGATTACCCAGAAAATCGTGCTAATAGCCATTTAGCCAGATTATTGCTGTCAGCTTCTAACCAATTAATCAAAAACAGTAATCCGCTGACGATTGCAGAGCAGCTAAATCAAGCGCTTGATGATTACTTACAGGCCAATGATTTGTTGTTGCCTAAGTCCTTGTGTGGCTTTAAGCAGTCGCTTGACGCTTATTTATTAGAAAAAGGCTGACCAGCACGAGCGTCTGGTTTAGGATAGGAGAGAGTTATGATAGAATTTAGACATGTTTCAAAGCTATACGGTGACAAGGAGGCCTTGAGTGATGTAAGCCTCACGATTAAGGACGGTGAAATCTTTGGTCTCATTGGTCACAATGGGGCTGGCAAGACGACAACAATCAGTATCCTGACCTCTATTATCGAAGCAAGCTATAGAGAGGTCTTGGTCAATGGTCAGCTGCTGAGTGAGCATCGTAACACCATTAAAAGGCAAATCGGCTATGTGCCTGATTCACCGGATATTTTCTTAAACCTGACAGCCTATGAATATTGGCAGTTTCTTGCTAAGATTTATGGCGTCAGTGAGGCGGATACCAAAGCTCGGATTGAGGAGCTGACGCAGTTATTTGAGCTGACGCAGGAGATGCACAACACGATTGATAACTTTTCACATGGTATGCGTCAAAAGGTCATTGTGATTGGTGCTTTGATCTCCAACCCTAGTATCTGGATCCTTGATGAGCCCTTGACTGGACTGGATCCTCAGGCTTCATTTGATCTAAAGGAAATGATGAAAGAGCATGCTGCTTCTGGTAATACGGTTCTTTTTTCAACGCATGTCTTGTCGGTTGCTGAGCAGCTGTGTGACCGGATTGGGATTTTGAAAAAGGGGAAATTGATTTTTGTTGGGACAGTTGAGCAGCTAAAGGCTGATTATCCTGATAAGGATCTGGAGACTATTTACCTTGAATTGGCAGGACGTCAAGCACAGGAGGCATAGTGGTATGAATTGGTCAACTATTTGGGAATTAGTCAAGATTAATATCCTTTATTCCAATCCTCAGTCCCTGACAGCTTTAAAGAAAAAGCAAGAAAAGGCTCCCAAAGAGAACTTCAAGGCCTACAAGAGTATGATCAGACAGCAAGCCTTGATGATTGCTCTGTTTTTAGTCATTTACATCTTTATGTTTATGGGTGTTGATTTTAGCCAATATCCGGGACTGTTGTCACTTTATATTGCTATTTTCTTTGTTATGGCAACTGTTAATGCCTTTACGGCAATGTATGCGGTCTTTTATGAGAGTAATGACGTTAAGCTCTATGTTCATCTGCCGATAAGATCTGAGGAGCTTTTCATTGCTAAGCTGATTTCCTCATTAGGTATGGGATCCATATTTTTAATGCCGCTGCTAAGCCTTTTCGTGATTGCCTACTGGCAGATCATTGGAAATGCTTTGGCGATTGTGCTAGCGTTTATCCTGTTTGTGGTGCTATTTGTCAGCTCGATTGTTTTTGCTCTGTATCTCAATGCTTGGATTGGCAGGATTATTCTGAGGAGTAGTAAGCGCAGGCTGATTTCAGCGGTTTTGATGTTTGCTTCTACCTTTGGTGCTCTAGGCTTGATTGTATTTCTCAATATGACTAACAATCAGCGAATGATGGCTGATCAAGCCTTTTCAGATCGCCCTTTGATTCCTTATTTTAGGGGCAGCTATGATGTTGTTGTGGCACCGTTTTCCAGTCAGGCTCTGCTTAATTTTTGGCTTCCCTTGCTTTTGGTCATGCTGATGCTGTATGGTCTTGTTAGACGGATCATGCCGGCTTATTACAGAGAGACCCTCTATGTTGGTGGAAAAGCTAAAAATGCAGCAGTGGCGCGCAAGGCGGCTGCATCTGATCGTCAGCAAAGTCTACAGCGATTGTTGACAAAGCACCATCTTGCAACGCTGCAAAATGCGACACTATTGACACAGACTTATCTGATGCCTTTGATTTATGTGATGATCTTTATCACTCCTAGTGTGACAAGTGGTGCACAATTTTCAAGCTACATTACCGATGAGTACTTTGGTATTGCGCTTTTGGTGGGGGTGCTCTTGGGAAGTATATGTACTGTGCCGACCAGCTTTGTTGGTGTTGGGATCTCTCTTGAAAAGGACAATTTCACCTTTATTAAGACCCTACCCATTAGCTTAAAGGGCTTTTTGCTTAACAAATTTCGCTTGCTGATAGGGCTGCAAATCCTTGCTCCCTTGGTGGTTTATGCTCTTATTGGATTGTTTGTATTAGGCTTTCACCCCGTTATTGTCCTATCCTTTTCATTAGGCTTTGTCTTGATGGGAATCATACAAGGGCAATTGATGTTTAGGCGTGATTACCGCATGCTGGATCTGAAATGGCAGGACGTCACCCAGCTTTTCACCAGAGGAAATAGCCAATGGTTTATGCTTGGGCTGATGTTTGGCGACTTAATTGTTGGTGGCTTTTTGATTGTTTTAGCGATTATGTGTGCTACCATTAGTCAGCAGCCTCTTCTTGTGAGCATTGCTGTGAGCCTTATTCTTCTTAGCTGTTTGCTCTTTGCCCAGCTCTGGATTCAAAGAAGCTTTTGGAAAAATCTGAATAAGATGTAAATAGCTCTGGGGTATTAATTCTCCAGATTGGCCAAGGTAAGATGTGACGAAGTTTTGGTTCTAGCTCAAATAGTGAGAGTAATTGCAGTAACTATATGTTAAAAGCTAGAGCAGCTATTGAAAAAAGAAAGCAAAAAGCTTTAGCAAGCTAGCAGTGCCCTACGGTGCTAGCTTGTGGGGCATCAAGATCAAGCTCCTAAAGCTGTTAGTGATGTTGCTCGACACATAGCTTTGGGAGCCTCACGAAAAAAGCTAACTCAACTGTTGCAGCTGCTAGCTTTAGATCAACAGTCATGTGCTAAACCATTTTCAAAAAGAGCTTTTATGACGTTTGGATTGAAGTGACATTCTGATAACCCATCACAAGCATGCTGGCTTTATCACATCTTAATGGCAGTTCCAAATACTACTAATTTAGGCTAGCTTCTTAGAAAAAGCTAGCCTAACTATTTTAACTAAAAAGTCAAGGACTTGTGCTTTGACCTTTTGTTGTTTTCAGTAACTGAGTAGCTATTTTACCCATATATGAAAGGCATCATCACTCACTTGTTTGTTAAAGATAGCTTGATGGTCATTGATATGGTATCCGATTAATGTATGACCAGCTAATATTAATAGGGTGTTCTCGTCAATTTGTTTGACATCTTTTAAGTAGTCACTTTCAATGGATAAACCAAATTGAGATAAGTCAATAAAAGTAGACGTTTTATCATTGAGGTGAAACAGGCTAAACCCAATTTTTCCAGCTTCATTTTTCTCATGCTCTATTGCCAGTGTATCGTGACCCAAATCAAAAATGTTGACTGGAGCAATCTCAGTGAGATCGAAAAAATGTTTTTGACCTGACTGCATATCATAATGGAAAACCTGCCCTAAAACGGTTCTCTCCTTGGTAACATTGTTTCGATAGCCGCTTAAGGCGGTATAGAGCTGCTTTTCTTTGACAATGCTATCATGGAAAAAGTAAGTGGATTCAGGCTGTTCATAGAGCAGCTCTTTGTTTTTCATAGCTAATTGCCCATTTTTGATAGATAGCGTATATAAGTAGGTTGGGTAGTTATCCTTGATTTTCACATCTGTTCCTAAGAGGTAAATGTCATCTCCATCAACTGAAAAATCGCTAGCAATGACAGAATCCTCAAAGATATGCTTATCAATTTCTTTGAGCTTAGGATCAAAAACAGCAATAAAACTATCGTCGGTATTGTACTGACCCCCAAAAGTTGGACACGACATATTAGTGAAAGGATTTAGTTCTGTATTGCACAGGGCTAAGTCCTTTTAGCTTTGCTTTAATGCGTTTGTTGTTGTAGTAAAAAATGTAATCTGTAATAGCTTGTTCAAGCTCATTAAGGGATTGATAAGTTGTCTCAAGGCCGTAAAACATCTCAGATTTGAGAATACCAAAGAAGGACTCCATCATCCCATTATCTGGACTATTTCCCTTGCGAGACATGGATGGACGAATGCCTTTAGTCTCCAAAAAGTGATGATAAGACTGATGTTGATATTGCCAGCCTTGATCGCTGTGGAGAATCGTTCCATTGTACGAATCCGCTGGAAAAGCCTTCTCAAGCATGGTTTGTACTTGCTTCAAGTCAGGCGATCGAGACAGGGTGAAATCAATAATCTCACTGTTATAGCCGTCAAGAACAGGCGATAGATAGAGTTTCCCCTCAGGTAAGGTAAATTCCGTCACATCGGTATAGCACTTCTCGTAGGGCTTAGAACCTTCAAACTGACGTTTAATCAGATTATCAGCCTTTTTGCCAACCTCACCTTTGTAAGAAGAATACTTGCGCTTACGACGGATACGAGCTTTTAAGCCCATGACAGTCATCAAACGTTGTACTTTTTTGTGATTGACGATAAAACCACGATTTCTTAGTTCCAGATGAATGCGACGATAGCCATAATTGCCATGATGTTCATCATAGATGCCTTGAATGAGCTCCTTTAAGTCCATGTCCTTATCTTCTTGAGCTAGTTGCTTGACTTGATAATAATAGGTTGACCGCGATAAATCAAGGATTTCAAGCAAAGTTGCTAGAGAAAATTGACCGATTAATTCTTGGATGATTTCTGTTGCTCTTTGAGCTTTGCTTCGTCCCTCAACCGGTATTCTCTCAGCTTTTTTAGCACAGCATTCTCCGCTCTAAGGTAGTCTAATTCTTTTTGGAGTCGCTCCAACTCTGTCATTTGTTCTAAAGTCTTCTTTGGTTGACGTCCCATCTTTGGTGGCCTCCCTCTTCTTTTCTCAAGAATAGTATAGCCGTTTTTCTTGTATTGCGCTATCCACCTTGAAAGCATACTAGAATTTGGTAAAGCATAGTCTAAGGACGTCTGTTTTTGAGATTGACCATCAATCAGAACTTTATCTATTATCTCTTGCTTCAGTTCTGGAGAATAATAACTATTCTTACCTTTTTGGACAATGGCTAACCCATACCTGTCAATCAGGCGAATCATGTATTTGAGGTCAGATTCTGCAATACTAAACTTTTCTGATAAGCATTTAATGGACTTTCCAATGTGCCGTAGCTCATAGATTTGAACCTTGTCTTCATAACTCAATGTCATAAAAATAGCCCCCCAATTGTTAGATTTTATGTCTAACTTTTGGGGGGCAGTTCATATTTGCTGTAGAAGTGAAATAATAATCTGGTGATACTCCGGAGGAAGTAAAGGCATAATCAGCTGTTGGGTGATACGTCACGTTGCCTTTTTGAAAATCAAGAGCGATAAGTCTTCCTATTGCCCCCAAAGGTGGCCCCTCCTCGGAAAAGACCAGATAACGATTTGAAAGCTCTGCTCGTTTAACCACTTGATTGATCTGACCTTTGACCACTTCGAGCTTAGCGTCAGAAATTTTTTGCGGCTGCTCATTTGTCAATTGATAACCTTCAATATTGTGGTAACCGACTATATAGAAATCTGCGTCTGGCCTTACGGTAAATGATTGGTCTGATGAACCGAATCGTTTTTGAGCGACGAAAAATATACCACAAAAGACAATTAAAAATGACATAGCTATCTTGCTTCTTTTTGATAGTTTAACCATAGTGATTTATTCCTATAACTAATTAATTGCTTTAGATGACTGACAGGCTCTGTCGTCCTAAGCCCCCAAACTAATTGAGAACAATTGAGTCTTGGGATTCCAAAAATTTAAATGATACGGTTTTCCTACTTGATTTCCAGCCTATTGATTTGCGTTCCAGTCTTGTTGAACACTGGTAGCCTTTGCGCCAATGTGCCAGACAGTATGCCTGTGACTTGTTCTTGCTACTTCTGAAACGTGTTCTTTCTGTCAGGTATTGCGCTTTACAGCAAGGTCTGGCCCTTAGGTAGTAAATATAGCTGTTTGCGCTTTCATTTTATCGTATTGTGCGTTTTTGTCAATAGCTTTAGTGTTGGTATATGGTCATTAAAAATGACAGGACAATGCAGGAGGATCAGACTTAAACTTACAATAGGATAAAGCGTAGCGTGGTATGTGGTGTCACAAAGGAAATCCTGCTTGGAGTGGCTATCAGGTGGATTTTTATATCTTAGGTGAATGGGTAGCCAGTGATCCTTTTTTTTATCAAGCTGATAGGCTGATTGATTTTGGCTTCAATCTAACAGTCCTCTGGGCTGTTTTTTATGCTATAATCCTAATATGATGAAACGACAATTTGAAGATGTAAAGCGTATTGTAATTAAAATTGGAACCAGCTCGCTGGTGCTTGCTAATGGGAAGATTAACTTAGAAAAGATCGACCATTTAGCCTTTGTGATTTCAAGCTTAATGAATAAGGGAAAAGAGGTTATTTTGGTTTCCTCTGGCGCCATGGGCTTTGGGCTTGACCTGTTGAAAATGGCCAAAAGACCAAGTCAGCTTGCCAAGCAGCAGGCTGTTTCAAGTGTGGGGCAGGTTGCTATGATGAGCCTTTATTCGCAAATTTTTGCCCACTATCAGACGACAGTGTCTCAGATTTTGCTGACACGTGATGTGGTTGTTTTTCCAGAAAGTCTGGCAAATGTCACCAATGCCTTTGAAAGCCTGATTAGTTTAGGGATTGTCCCCATTGTCAACGAAAATGATGCTGTTAGTGTTGATGAGATGGATCATTCAACAAAATTTGGAGACAATGACCGCTTATCAGCTATCGTAGCTCGTATTACAAGGGCTGATTTGCTGATTATGCTATCAGACATTGATGGTTTGTTTGATAAGAATCCAACCATCTATGAGGACGCGCGCTTGAGGAGTCATGTGACAGAGATTACAGAGGATATTATAGCCTCAGCAGGCGGTGCAGGCAGCAGATTTGGAACTGGTGGTATGCTAAGTAAGATCCAATCAGCCCAGATGATGTTTGAGCATCAGGGGCAAATGATTTTGATGAATGGTGCCAACCCTAGAGACATTTTAAGGGTCTTGGAGGGAGAAAAGCTAGGCACTTGGTTTAAACAGATAGAAAGAGGTGACGCGTGATGACAATAGAACAGCTAGGACAAAGGGCTAAGGCAGCTAGTAGGGCCTTGGTATCCTTGACAACGAAGGATAAAAATCAATTTCTTGCCTTTTTGGCTGAGGAATTAGTGGCCCAGACGGATATGATTTTGACAGAAAATGCCAAGGATCTGGCTAAGGCGGCTGAGCATGGGATTTCAGAGATTCTGTGCGATCGCTTACGCCTGACAGCAGATCGTATCCATGCGATGGCTCAGGGCGTCAGACAGGTGGCAGACTTGGCTGATCCCATTGGCGAAGTGATTAAGGGCTATACAAATCTGGACGGCCTGAAAATAACCCAAAAGCGTGTGCCTTTAGGTGTTATTGCGATGATTTTTGAAAGCCGCCCTAATGTTTCTGTTGACGCCTTTAGCTTGGCCTTTAAGACCAATAATGCCATTATTCTTAGAGGTGGCAAAGATGCTCTCTACTCTAATATGGCCTTGGTCAGGCTTATCAGAAATGCCTTAGAGGCATCAGCTATTACGCCAGATGCTGTTTTGCTGGTTGAGGATACCTCTCATGCTGTAGCTGAGGAATTGATGCAGGCAACGGATTATATTGATGTCTTGATTCCTCGTGGGGGTGCCAGATTAATTCAAACGGTCAAGGAAAAGGCTAAGGTGCCAGTCATTGAGACGGGGGTTGGCAATGTTCACATTTATGTTGATGAAGCAGCCGATCTAGAGATGGCTGTTAAGGTTGTGATTAATGCTAAGACGCAAAGACCAAGCGTCTGCAATGCTGCAGAAAGCCTGATTATTCATGAGAAGGTAGGAGCGACCTTTATTCCCATGCTTGAAGCAGCCATCAGCAAGGTTCAGCAGGTGGAATGGCGAGCAGATGAGCAGGCAAAAGCCTTGTTTAGCAAGGCTGTATTAGCCACAGAGGAAGATTATGCGGCTGAATTTTTGGATTATATCATGTCTGTTCATCTGGTTTCCTCTCTTGATGAAGCTATTTCTTGGATTAATCAGTATACCAGTCATCATTCAGAAGCCATCATCACAGCTAATATCAATGCTGCAGAGCGTTTTCAGGATCTGGTTGACTCGGCAGCTGTTTATGTGAATGCCTCGACACGCTTTACAGATGGCTTTGTCTTTGGTCTAGGAGCAGAAATTGGCATTTCCACACAAAAAATGCATGCTCGTGGCCCGATGGGACTTGAGGCCTTGACCAGCAGTAAATACCTGATCAATGGAAATGGCCAGATTCGGAGCTAGCTGCTAAGGAGGTAGGCTTATGACAAGGGATCTAAAGAAGCAAGAAACCATACGAGACCTAAAGACATTAGCTTTTAAGCTTGAGTCTGTCATTGAGGCATTGAAAGAGCTTAAGAGGTGGGGATTTTTTGATTTGTTCGACAATGGGATACTAACAAGCTGGGTAAAAAGGCAAAAAATCAGTGCTATTAATGAGAGCCTAGGGGACGTGAGAAATCTGGTCTGTAGGTATCAAAAGGAGCTGAAGGTTAGTGAGTTGCGCTTGCCTTCTAGCTTATCTCATACAAGACAGGATAAGATCTTTGATATTTGGCTAGATAATTCGGTGACAGATTTTCGGGTGTTAAAGGAGACCAAGCAGGTGCTCGAATCGGCTGAGCTGCTGTATGAGGCTGTGCAGCAAGCTCTTAGTCATCTTGATGTCAAGGATAGCTAAGCCAAAAAAGTAAGATAAAGAGGGACTTTCTTAGGCCTTGAAAGCCCTTTTCTCTTACTTTTTGATTTATAAACCCTTTGAAGTATGGTACAATTAGAGCTATGACAAACGAATTTCATCATGTAACTGTACTTCTTCATGAAGCTGTTGATATGCTGGATATTAAGCCAGATGGTATTTATGTAGATGCGACCCTTGGTGGCTCTGGGCACTCAGCTTATTTGCTGTCTCTGCTTGGTGATAAGGGGCACTTGTATTGCTTTGATCAGGACCAAAAGGCTATTGATCACGCGCAGGAGCAGCTCAAGCCCTATATTGACAAGGGACAGGTGACCTTTATTAAGGACAATTTTAGACACCTTAAGGCACGCTTGCTGGAGCATGGGGTTACAGAGATTGATGGGATTTTGTATGATTTAGGGGTTTCTAGTCCGCAGTTAGATGAGAGAGAGCGTGGCTTTTCTTACAAGCAGGACGCTCCCTTGGACATGCGAATGGATAGCCAGGCGGCTTTGACAGCCTATGAGGTTGTCAATACCTATGATTTCAATGACTTAGTTCGGATCTTTTTTAAATATGGTGAGGATAAGTTCTCAAAGCAGATTGCTCGTAAGATTGAGCAGGCGAGAGCCATTAAGCCAATCAGCACCACCACAGAGCTGGCAGCATTGATCAAATCAGCTAAGCCAGCCAAGGAGCTCAAGAAAAAAGGACACCCAGCCAAGCAAATCTTTCAGGCTATTCGTATTGAGGTCAATGATGAGCTTGGTGCTGCTGATGCGTCTATCCAGCGGGCGATAGAGCTGCTAGCCCTTGATGGCCGTATCTCAGTGATTACCTTTCATTCTTTGGAGGATCGTCTGACAAAGCACTTGTTTAAAGAAGCAAGCACAGCTGATGCTCCAAAGGGACTTCCCTTTATACCTGATGAGCTCAAGCCTAAGCTTGAATTGGTTTCGCGTAAGCCGATTTTACCAAGTCAAAAGGAGCTAATGGCTAACAATAGGGCACATTCAGCCAAGCTACGAGTCGCAAGAAAAGTTCGGAAATAGATTATGGTTAATGAAAAAAGAACTCAGGCAGTTTCAAAAGCCTTGCAAAAAAGAATTAGAACTTTCTCGAGGGTTGAGAAGGCTTTTTATGCTACGCTTATCCTGACAGCAGTAACGATGGCTGTAAGCATTATTTACCTGCAAAGCCGTAAATTGCAGCTCCAGCAGCATATCACTCAGCTCAATAGGCAGATCTCAGATAAAAGGACAGAGCTTAACAATGCCAAGCAAGAGGTTAATGAGCTGTCGCGACGTGACCGCATTGTTGATATTGCTGGCAAAGCAGGGCTTAGTAACCGAAATGATAACATTAAGAAGGTCGAGTAAGCTATGACAAAATGGCAAAGATATTTTTTAGATTATGTGGTTCGTGATCGAAAGACACCTGTTCAGAACCGCTTGAGGGTGGGGCAAAACATGATGCTCTTAACCATCTTTATTTTCTTCATCTTTATGATTAATTTTATGATCATTATCGGGACGGATCAGAAATTCGGTGTTAAGCTATCAGATGGAGCCAAAAAGGTTTATCAAGAGACGGTTTCTGTTCAGGCCAAGCGAGGCACGATTTATGATCGCAATGGCACAGCTATCGCTGTGGACTCGACGACCTATAGCATTTATGCCATTCTTGATAAGTCCTTTGTGTCAGCGACTGGCGAGAAGCTTTTTGTTCAACCGTCTCAGTATGACAAGGTTGCTCAAATCCTCAAGGAGCAGCTGGGTATGGAGGAAAAGGACGTTATTAAGCAGCTTAAGCAAAAAGGTCTTTTTCAGGTTTCCTTTGGTCCGTCTGGCTCAGGTATTTCTTATAGCACGATGACAACGATCCAAAAGGCTATGGAGGCAGCTAAAATCAAGGGGATCGCATTTTCAGCAAGTCCTAGCCGTATGTATCCAAATGGGACCTTTGCTTCAGAGCTGATTGGTCTTGCTTCACTTGAGGAAAACAAGGAGGACGGTACCAAGAGCCTAGTTGGAAAGATGGGCATGGAGGCGGCCTTTGATAGCATCTTATCTGGGGAAGATGGAATCATCACTTATCAAAAGGATAGAAACGGTAATACCCTGCTTGGAACAGGAAAGACAGTGAAAAAGCCAGTTGATGGTAAGGACGTTTATACCACCCTGTCAGAGCCTATTCAAACCTTTCTAGAAACGCAAATGGACGTCTTTCAGTCGAAGGCGCAAGGAGAGCTTGCTAGTGCTACTCTAGTAAATGCTAAGACTGGTGAAATCTTAGCGACTACTCAAAGACCAACCTATAATGCAGACACCTTGGAGGGGCTAAACAGCAAAAGCTATAGCTGGCAAAATATTCTCCATCAGGGGCAGTTTGAGCCCGGCTCAACCATGAAGGTTATGACTCTGGCAGCTGCTATTGATGAGAAGGTCTTTAATCCTGATGAGACCTTTAGCAATGCGAATGGCTTAACCATTGCTGATGCTACCATTCAGGATTGGGCGATTAACGAAGGGATTTCTACAGGGCAGTACATGACCTATGCTCAAGGCTTTTCGTTTTCAAGTAACGTTGGCATGACCAAGCTAGAGCAAAAAATGGGAAATGACAAATGGATGAACTACCTAACTAAATTCCGTTTTGGATTCCGGACACGCTTTGGCTTGGAAAATGAAGACCCAGGTATTTTCCCTTCTGATAATATTGTTACCCAAGCAATGAGCGCTTTTGGTCAGGGGATTTCGGTGACGCAAATTCAAATGCTTAGAGCCTTTACAGCCATCTCTAATGACGGTGTGATGCTAGAGCCTCAATTTGTTAGTCGCATTTATGACCCAAATACAGATACTTACCGGGTGTCAGACAAGGAGATTGTCGGAAAGCCGGTGTCCCAAAAGGCTGCCAGTGAAACACGAAAATACATGATTAACGTTGGGACTGACCCACAATTTGGAACCCTTCATTTGAAATCATCAGGTCCAGTGGTTAAGGTTGGTCAATTACCAGTTGCTGTCAAGTCAGGGACTGCGCAGATTGCGACTAAGGACGGTACAGGTTATTTAGATGGTGGCTTGACAAACTATATTTATTCGGTGGTTGCTATGGTGCCAGCTGATGAGCCTGATTTTCTGATGTATGTCACACTGAAGCACCCAGAGCATTGGGCAATGGTGTTTTGGCAGGATATTATCAACCCTGTTTTAGAGGAAGCCTATTTGATGAAGGATACTTTAGACAAGCCGGTTGCTGTAGATACCAGTCACGAGGCTACTTATCAGTTGCCTGATATTGTTGGCCAAGATACAGGAAAATCAGCTGATGAGCTACGCAGAAATCTGGTTCACCCTATTGTCCTTGGCAATGGCAGCAAGATTAAAAAGGTATCTAAAAAGGCAGGGACCAATCTAGCTGCTAACCAACAGCTTCTGATTTTATCAAATCATTTTGATGAGATGCCTGATATGTACGGCTGGACTAAGGCTAATGTGGCTACCTTTGCTAAATGGACTGGCATTGATATCAAGTACAAGGGATCAAGCTCGGGACGTGTCGTTAAACAGAGCGTTGATGTCGGAAAAGCGCTCAAAAAAGTCAAAAAAATTACCATAACTTTAGGAGATTAACATGTTTTTAACCATTCTAGCAGGTCTGATAGCCTTTGCTGTGACTGCCCTTGCCATGCCTCACTTTATAAGGCTTTACCAGTTGAAAAAAATTGGGGGGCAGCAGATGCATGAGGACGTTAAGCAGCATTTGGCTAAGGCTGGAACACCTACAATGGGAGGAACAGTTTTTCTTCTTGTTGCTACAAGCTTATCCTTTGTGTTTGCTTTAGTCTATTTTCGAGATGGACAAAGCCTAGGCTTGATTTCGGGGATCTTGTTGATTGTATTGATTTACGGGATCATAGGCTTTTTAGATGATTTCTTAAAGATCTTCAAGCAGGTTAATGAAGGCCTTACTGCCAAGCAAAAATTCACGTTTCAGATTGTTGGAGGCCTGGTCTTTTATGTGATACACGTCATGCCAAGTGGTATTGATGCGATTAATGTCTTTGGTTATCATTGGCATTTGGGCTTTTTATACCTATGCTTTGTTCTTTTTTGGGTGGTTGGCTTTTCAAATGCGGTCAACCTGACAGACGGTATTGATGGTCTGGCCTCGGTATCTGTTGTGATTAGCCTGCTGGCCTATGGTGTTATCGCTTATGCTCAGGGACAATTTGATGTTTTGCTCTTGATAGGTATCATGGTTGGTGCCTTGCTGGCCTTTTTCTTGTTTAACCATAAGCCGGCCAAAATTTTTATGGGTGATGTTGGAAGCTTAGCCTTAGGAGCAATGCTAGCAGCGATTTCTATTGCGCTTCGTCAGGAATGGACCTTGCTGGTTATTGGGATTGTCTATGTTCTTGAGACAAGCTCAGTCATGCTTCAGGTTACTTACTTTAAATACACCAAGAAAAAATATGGTGAAGGCCGTCGGATTTTTAGGATGACTCCTTTTCATCATCATCTGGAATTAGGCGGCTTGTCCGGTAAAGCAGCCAAGTGGTCTGAATGGAAGGTTGATGCCTTCCTATGGGCTCTTGGTCTTGTAGCCAGTCTCATTGTTTTAGCGATTCTTTATTTGTAAGCGGCTGGGGCAGTGCTTGAGGCACCGCCTTTTGCTCATCTCAAGCACTAATAGTATTATCAGAAAGAAAACGAGGTAAATAATGTCATTTCACGATTATCACTTTAAGCATTATATTCAAGAGGCCCTAGATGAGCTTGGCTTTGTAGAGCCAACAGAGGTTCAGCAGCGTCTTATCCCGATTGTCAGTACAGGACGAGACTTAGTGGGTGAGTCAAAGACAGGCTCAGGAAAGACGCATACCTTTTTGCTGCCTATTTTTGAAAAGCTCAAGGAGGAAAAAGAAGAGGTTCAAGCTGTGATTACAGCACCTAGCCGGGAACTAGCAACACAGATTTTTGAGGCCAGCAGGCAAATTGCTAAGCATTCTAAGCAGGAGATTCGTATTGCTAATTACGTTGGAGGGACAGACAAGCAGCGTCAGCTTGACAAGTTAAAGCTTAGTCAGCCCCAGCTTGTCATTGGAACGCCAGGTCGTATCTATGATCTAGTCAAGTCAGGAGATTTAGCCATTCATAAGGCCTCTACCTTTGTTGTTGATGAGGCTGATATGACAATGGATATGGGCTTTTTAAGCACTGTGGATAAGATTGCTTCAGCACTGCCAAAGACTATCCAAATACTTGTATTTTCAGCAACCATTCCACAAAAGCTACAGCCCTTTTTAAGGAAGTATTTGACCAATCCTGTCATTGAACAGATCAAGACAGAAACCGTTATTGCAGATACGATTGACAACTGGCTGTTATCAACCAAGGGACGCGATAAAAATGAGCAAATTTTGGCGACTCTAAAGGCTATCCAGCCTTATCTGGCCATGCTTTTTGTCAATACCAAGGAGAGAGCTGATGACTTACATGCCTTTTTAGCAGCTAATGGTATGAAGGCAGCCAAGCTTCATGGAGGTATTCCTCCTAGAGAGCGCAAGCGTATCATGAATCAAGTCAAAAACCTGGCATTTGAATACATTGTGGCAACGGATTTGGCGGCGCGTGGTATTGATATTGAGGGGGTTAGTCATGTGATTAACGACGCCATTCCTCAAGACCTATCCTTTTTTGTGCATCGTGTGGGGCGGACAGGTAGAAACGGCCTGCCAGGGACAGCCATTACCTTTTATCAGCCAAGTGATGATTCTGATATCAAGGAGCTGGAAAAGCTAGGCATTACCTTTATACCAAAGGTTTTAAAAAATGGTGAGTTTCAGGATACTTACGATCGTGATCGTCGCCAGAATCGTGAAAAAGCTTATCAGAAATTAGACACTGAAATGATTGGCCTGGTTAAGAAAAAAAGAAAAAAATTAAACCGGGCTATAAAAAGAAAATTCAATGGGCAGTTGATGAAAAGCGGCGCAAGCAGCGACGAGCAGAAAAACGTGCCAAGGGACGAGCAGAGCGTCAGTCCAGAAAGCAAAGCTTTTAAGACAGGTGCTTGGTAAAGATCATCCGTTCAAGAAAAATTAGATCAAAAAGTTTTTAGCGATCATTCTAAGCTGATATGAACAGAATCCTTGACAGAGCTGAGTCAAGGAACTGTGATTAGGTCCCAAAGCTGTTTAGGGATTGTTTTTAAAGGCTTCAACTCTGTTCAGTGTCCCATGTCAAATGGTCCTGTCGTTGCGTGCAAGGATTTCAATCTACGCTCCCGCAAAAGGTGTGATAAAAGTATTGTTACATTTGAAATTGTCGAACCTACTTCAATTGTTACAGCAACTATCTTTGAAGCGTGGCAACTAAAACCAGCTATTAACAACTAAAGCCGCACCTTTGGCTGTCAGAATAGTGATTGAAATTAACGGGTTGATACGCTTTGACACACCAGCCTTAAATTACTTCCTCTGTGGGAGTGTAGATTAAGGTGTATTAATGTTTGAGGAGGAGCTTGCTCCTCTTTTTTGCTTGTTCAGCTCAATGTCTCTCTGAAGGCTATGGTTTTGGTTAGATGGTAAGCACTAAAAAACCTTATAAGCATTGAGCATGGGTCTGACCATTTCAATGCCTATAAGGCCTATGATTAGCTAATATTAGCTATTATATGAAGCAGTCGGTTAACTAAGCTGCGGTTACTTATTAGCCTCATACCAGGCTAGCACCGCTTCTTGAAGCTCTCCGATGCTGGTAGATTCTGGACTAAAGATATTGAGCTCTGAGACGCCGTCAATACCAGTCTTAACACCGCCATCTCCCTCATAACCTTCTAGGATACTCCAATACCCTCCGTCAGGATCGGCAATAATCCTTGAATTTTTAGTCAGGTACTCACCCTCTCCAGCGAAAATATAATTCATGAGGAAGGTCTCTGTCAGAATGCCTTCTCTTTTAGCCTGAGCTAGGTAAGTAATCATTTTATTAATGGTTACATTGTCATGATACTTAATTACTGGTTGTTTTCTTGACTGGATAAGACGTGCCATCTCCTTATGATTTAAATCAGAATAATCAGTGGAGTAGATAAATCTTGTTGATAAGCTTAAAACAGCTACTGTTAACAAAGTAACCGATACTATTGCCTTTTTCATAGAAAACCTCCTTATACTTAATTATAATGTAAAAAGATTAATATAGCAACAGTTAAAGTTTAATAATAAAAATTTATTTTAAACTATTTACTCGTTTTCTAATGTTAAACAGAATGAAAGCTAGTTTTCTAGGCTTCATAAGGCAGATAGGTCAACTTTTTTTCTGATCGTTAACTGACAGCCTAGTAGTAGAGCTGGATAGGAATGACCAGTTAAGAAGGGTGCTACTGGTTGAATGACACAAACAGTTCTTTTTCTTCTTGTAGAGGTGACTACTAGCTTTTACATCAGTCAGTTGAAAGCTTGAGGTGTTGATTTTGGCTTAGGCAGCCTGCTAATAGCTAAAGCTTGTCTGTTGTGGTTAATCCATGATCAGGTAAATGAAGAATGTGCTGTTTTAATTGCTTGTTTGATACTATTTTCTTATTGCCTTGATAGAGAAATGATATTATTCAAATTTATCATTTTTTGTTAAAATGGCTACTGTATAAGAGATAGGAGTATGGTATGACAAAACAATTACAGCGAGCACTCTTTTTTTTGCTAGCAAGTCTAGGACTCTTGGCAGTCGTGACTAGCCATGAGGTCACAGCTCGTCAAAAAGAGGTGATCAGAGTAGCAACAGATGCTGCCACTAAGCCCTTTACCTATAGGAAGAAGCATAGCGTTACAGGCTATGATATTGAGGTTCTAAAAAGGGTTTTTAAAGGCTCCAAAAAGTATCGGTTAAGCATAGAGGTGGTTCCTTTTCCATCGATCCTGGCTGGTATTGATGCAGGTCGTTATCAGATTGGGGCCAATAATTTTGGCTATAGTAAGGAAAGAGCTGAAAAGTATTTGTTTTCAAGCCCTATTTCGGCCTCGCATTATGCTCTGGCAACAAAGGGTAAGCAGCAGTATAAAAGCTTAGCTGATCTTTCTGGAAAGAAAACCCAAGGAATAGCTGGCTCCAATTACATGCTTATCCTTGAAAAATGGAACCAATCCCATCCTGACCAAAAGCCTATTCACCTTACCTATGCTTCTGAGTCAACCCCATTTACTCAAAGGCTGCAGCTGCTGGAGAATGGTCAACTGGACTTTCTTTTCTATGACGCTATTTCTCTAACAACCGTAGCTGAGGAGCAAGGCTTTGATGTGCATGTGACAAAGCTCAAGGAGCAGGCTGATACTGCTAAGGATGGCTTGGAATATTATGTGTTTGCCAATGATCAAAAGGGTAAGGCTCTACAGAGCTTTGTCAACAAAAGGCTGGCTAAGCTTAAAAAATCAGGTCAGCTCAGAAAGCTCAGCCAAGCATTTTTGGGAGGAGACTTTATCTCCAAGGTCAATTAATTGACAGGGCTAAAAGCCCTCAAGCCCTGGGCAGGCTTCAATCTTTCGTTGACCTAGCCTTTGAGGCAGTTAGCTGTGCCAGCTAGCCAAGCTTTTGACCTTTTTGGCCTAGTAGCTGATTGTTAGTCTTGTACCAGTGGCTATATTCTTTGAGAATTAGCCACTTGGAGGCTTTGAGAGTTCGGCTCAAGTTCAAGCTTGGTAGCTCCAAGAGGCTACTGTTAACGGTATTTCAAAGAGTTTTTTCCTTTGTTTGAGTCCTATCCTCTGCGATAGGCTTTTCTTATCATTATCATGCGGATTTACTATTTTACATGACATCTCAAGAATGTTAAAATGAAAATATTGAGACAAACCAGTATAAAGGGGCGATACATGACATCTACGTTTTTAACAAGTGGGTGGGCTTGGTATGACAAGCTCATCTCGTTGATCCCAGAAGGGAAGCTGTTTAGCTGGCATGCTGTTTTTGATGCCATTCCAGATATTATCAGGCGTCTGCCAATCACACTTGGTTTGACGATAGCTGGTGCTGCCTTGGGTCTTTTTTTGGCCTTGGTTTTTGCCATTGTCAAAATCAACAGGGTTCGCATTCTTTATCCGATTCAAGCGGTTTTTGTTAGCTTTTTGCGTGGAACCCCCATATTGGTTCAGCTAATGCTGAGCTACTATGGTATTCCTCTTTTTCTGAAATTCTTAAATCAACGCTATGGCTTTGATTGGAATATCAACGCTATTCCGGCTTCTATCTTTGCGATTACCGCCTTTGCCTTCAATGAAGCTGCTTATACGAGTGAAACCATTAGAGCTGCGATTCAATCTGTTCACACAGGCGAAATTGAGGCTGCTAAGAGCCTAGGAATGACCTCTGCTCAGGTTTATCGCCGAGTTATCATTCCAAATGCCGCTGTTGTGGCAACACCGACCTTGATTAATGGGTTGATAGGCCTGACAAAGGGAACCTCTCTGGCCTTCAATGCAGGTATCGTTGAAATGTTTGCACAGGCACAGATTCTAGGGGGAGCAGATTATCGTTATTTTGAACGTTACATCTCAGTTGCCTTAGTTTATTGGGGCATTAGTATTTTGATAGAACAGGCTGGTCGCCTAATTGAATATAACATGGCTATCAAAGCACCAATCCCAACAAATAATAGCAAGATAGGAGAATTGCGCTAATGATTAAGGTAACTCATTTAACCAAGTCCTTCTCTGGACAAAAGATCTTAGACGATTTAACGGTGACGATTGAAAAAGGGCAGGTTATAGCTCTGGTTGGTGCATCAGGTGCAGGAAAATCAACCTTCCTTAGAAGCATGAATTATCTTGAACAGCCAGATACAGGAAGTATTACGATTGATGACTTTGCAGTTGACTTTGAACACATCACAAAAGAAGACATTCTAACGCTTAGACGAAAATTAGCGATGGTCTTTCAGCAATTTAACCTCTTTGAACGCCGCACAGCGCTTGACAATGTCAAGGAAGGATTAAAATAGTTAAAAAACTGTCTGACCAAGAAGCAACAGACATAGCTAGAGCAGAATTAGCTAAGGTTGGCTTGTCTGATCGTGAAAACCATTACCCTCGTCATTTATCTGGCGGTCAAAAGCAAAGGGTTGCTATTGCGCGTGCTTTAGCCATGAAGCCAGATGTGCTATTATTAGATGAGCCTACCTCAGCCTTGGATCCTGAGCTGGTTGGAGAGGTTGAACGGTCTATTATTGATGCTGCCAAGGCAGGTCAAACGATGATTTTAGTGAGTCATGATATGGCTTTTGTTTATCAGGTTGCAGATAGGGTGCTTTTTTTAGACAAGGGGAAAATTCTTGAAGAGGGAGCTCCTGAGCAGATCTTTAGACACCCTAAGGAAGCAAGAACAAAGGAATTTTTTGCAAACTATGCAAAAACGTATATTTAAAAGCCGGCTTTTGATATAATAAAAAGGTCTAGGTAGGCTAGGCTTTTCTTGTATGTGCTTAAAAGCTAAGCTGCCATGAAAAAAGGTTATGGTAATCAGGTAGATAAAGATGTTAGTAGAAATTTTTCGCTTTTATTTGGAAGGTCTGTTGTTAGCAGCTATTACGATGGTCATGCTTTGTCTTTTGTGGATTTTATGGCGTGCTGTGACCAAAAAGGATAAAACCATTCTCCAGAGACAGGCATTTTTATATGAGATGATTATGGTTGCTATTTTGACGATTCCGATTTTGTCCTTTGCCTTTATGAGCATTCTGGTGGTATTGAAGGCGAAATAATTGCAATACGATGTAGCTATTGTTAAAATGATGACAAGACTATTAAGAGGAGTTAACCCATGTACGATACACTCATTATTGGATCAGGACCTGCTGGTATGACAGCTGCTTTATATGCAGCACGTAGTAACCTACGAGTTGGCATTATTGAGCAGGGGGCACCTGGCGGTCAAATGAATAACACATCAGATATTGAAAATTATCCTGGCTATGATCACATTTCAGGACCAGAGCTATCGTTAAAGATGTATGAGCCGCTTGAAAAATTTAAGGTTGAAAACATTTATGGCATTGTTCAAAGGGTTGAGGATTGTGGTGATTATAAGCGTGTGTACACAGAAGATACGCACTACGATACTAAAACAGTGATTGTCGCGACAGGAGCAAAGCATCGTCTTTTAGGTGTTGCTGGAGAAGAGGAGTACACCAGTCGAGGTGTTTCTTATTGTGCGGTCTGTGATGGTGCTTTCTTTCGCAATCAGGAGTTATTAGTTGTAGGAGGAGGAGATTCAGCAGTTGAGGAAGCCATCTACCTGACCCAGTTCGCTAAGAAAGTAACGATTGTGCATCGTCGTGATCAGCTGCGTGCCCAAAAGATCTTGCAGGAGCGTGCTTTTGCCAACGAAAAGCTTGATTTTATCTGGGATTCTGTTGTCAAGGAGATTCAAGGAAACGATATTAAGGTCTCTAATGTTGTGATTGAAAATGTCAAAACAGGTCAAGTGACTAGCCATGACTTTGGTGGTGTCTTTATCTATGTCGGCTTGATTCCGGTTACTCAAATGGTATCTGAGCTAGGCATTACCAATCAAGAGGGCTGGATTGTGACAGACGATCAAATGAAGACAAGTATTCCTGGTATTTTTGCTGTCGGTGATGTTCGTCAAAAGCAGCTGCGTCAGATCACAACAGCAGTTGGAGATGGTGCCATTGCCGGTCAAGGCGTCTACCATTACATTGAAAGCCTATCATCTTAAAAAGGTTAACGCTAAAAAGGCTTGGTTGGCCTTTTTAGTTTGCAAGCCTTAGAGAAAGTTGAACATTTTCTGAAAAACAGATATAATAGTGGTGTTTTTTTAATTGAATGGAGAGTCAAATGTCTACAAAAGAAGCTAAAAGCACTAAAGAACTTGAGAATGGCATGGTAAGGGGGCTGCAAAACCGACATGTTCAGCTCATTGCGATAGCAGGCACTATTGGAACAGGTCTCTTTCTAGGAGCTGGTCGTTCTATTGCCTTAACGGGTCCGTCTATTATCTTTGTTTACATGATTACAGGTGTCTTTATGTTTTTGATGATGCGGGCTATTGGTGAGATGCTATACTATGATCCGGATCAGCATACCTTTATCAATTTCATTACAAAATATATTGGGCCAGGCTGGGGCTATTTTTCTGGGCTTTCTTACTGGATTTCCCTGATCTTTATTGGCATGGCAGAGATTACAGCTGTCGCCTCCTATGTTCAGTTTTGGTTTCCTGCTTGGCCATCTTGGCTGATTCAGCTCGTTTTTTTGGTGTTGCTTAGCTCCATCAATTTAATTGCTGTGCGGGTCTTTGGAGAGACTGAATTTTGGTTTGCCATGATTAAGATTGTTGCGATTTTAGCCTTGATTGCAACAGCCGTTTTTATGGTTCTAACGGGCTTTGAAACGCATGTCGGTCATGCCAGCCTTGCCAATATTGTGGATCATTTTTCACTATTTCCGAATGGGAAGTTGAAATTTTTCATGGCCTTTCAGATGGTTTTCTTTGCCTATCAGGCCATCGAATTTGTTGGTATTACAACCTCAGAGACCGCAAATCCTAGAAAGGTCTTGCCCAAGGCCATCCAAGAGATTCCGATGCGGATTGTCATTTTTTACGTTGGTGCTTTGGTGTCTATTATGGCGATTGTGCCTTGGTATCAGTTGCCTACGGACGAGTCTCCCTTTGTGATGGTCTTTAAGCTGATTGGGATTAAATGGGCTGCTGCTTTAATTAATTTTGTGGTCTTAACATCAGCAGCATCAGCCCTAAATTCGACCCTGTATTCGACAGGTCGGCATTTGTATCAAATCGCTAATGAGACCCCAAATGCTCTTACTAAAGCCTTGAGGATTAACACCCTATCTCGTCAAGGGGTACCAAGTAGGGCTATTATTGCTTCTGCTGTTGCTGTTGGGGTGTCGGCCTTGATTAATATCCTGCCCGGTGTTGCAGATGCCTTTTCGCTGATTACGGCCTCATCATCTGGTGTTTATATTGCGATTTATGCTTTGACCATGCTTGCGCATTGGAAATATCGTCAGTCCAGTGACTTTATGCCAGATGGTTATTTGATGCCAAGTTATCAGCTAACAACACCATTGACCCTAGCCTTTTTTGCCTTTGTTTTTATTTCACTGTTTTTACAGAAGTCCACCTATATCGGGGCAATTGGTGCTAGCATTTGGATTCTAGTCTTTGGCTGCTACAGTCAGCTCAAGTGTAAAAAAGCGTTAAAAGGCTAAGGTGTGAGTTAAATAGATTGAAGAAAGGGGCTATTTTGGTCAATTTCTTCAATCTTTTTTTATGAATGCTATCAACTGAAACTGCTTTTGTTAAAAAGCCATAAGCCCTTGTGCTATAGACTTTTTAGGAAGGTACTGGCAAAAAATATGTCAGGCTTAATAGCAGCTCAAGGCTTCTTTTTTAGAAAGCTTGAGCAGAGGATTTTAGTTGAATCTTACAGGTCTATGCCAAAAATATGGTATAATAATAACAATTATGTTAAGGAGTTACTTATATGTACAGAGATGATAGCTTAACCCTTCATACTGATTTATATCAATTAAATATGATGCAGGTTTATTTTGAGCAGGGCATTCATAATCGTAATGCTGTCTTTGAGGTTTATTTTCGTAGAGAGCCTTTTAACAATGGCTATGCAGTTTTTGCTGGTCTACAACGAATCGTAGAATACCTTGAGCAATTGACCTTTTCTGAGACCGATTTGGCTTATTTGAAGGAGCTAGGCTACAGCCCTGCTTTTTTGACCTATCTCAGAGAGCTTCGTTTAGAGCTAACGATTCGCTCAGCACAAGAGGGAGACTTGGTCTTTGCCAATGAGCCTATTGTTCAGGTTGAGGGACCTTTAGGTCAATGTCAGCTAGTAGAAACAGCTCTTTTGAATATCGTGAATTTCCAAACCTTGATTGCTACAAAGGCAGCTCGTATTCGCTCTGTTATTGAAGATGAGCCACTTTTAGAGTTTGGGACACGCCGCGCTCAGGAGATGGACGCTGCTGTTTGGGGGACACGTGCTGCCATTATTGGCGGAGCAGACGCAACTAGTAACGTTCGTGCCGGAAAGCGTTTTGACATTCCTGTGTCTGGCACGCATGCACATGCTCTGGTACAGGCCTATGGTAATGATTATGATGCTTTCAAGGCCTATGCCAGTGTGCACAAGGATTGTATTTTCTTGGTTGATACCTATGATACCTTGAGGGTAGGTGTCCCAACAGCTATTCGTGTGGCCAAGGAATTAGGTGATAAGATTAATTTCTTGGGTGTTCGTCTGGATTCTGGTGACCTTGCTTACCTATCTAAAAGGGTACGCCAGCAGCTGGATGCTGCCGGCTTCACAGAGGCTAAGATTTACGCTTCCAATGATTTAGATGAAAATACAATTCTCAACCTGAAAATGCAAAAAGCTAAAATTGACGTTTGGGGTGTTGGAACAAAATTGATTACAGCCTATGATCAACCAGCTCTGGGAGCGGTTTATAAGATTGTTTCGATAGAGCAGGCAGATGGTACCATGCGCGATACTATCAAGCTATCAAATAATGCAGAAAAGGTATCAACACCAGGTAAAAAGCAGGTTTGGCGAATTACCAGCCGCGAAAAGGGCAAGTCAGAAGGCGATTACATCACCTTTACAGGTGTTAATGTCAATGACCTAGAGGAAATTCACATGTTCCACCCGACTTATACCTACATTAATAAAACCGTCAGAGATTTTGATGCTGTTCCTTTGCTAGTAGATATTTTTGATAAAGGAAAGCTCGTTTATCAGCTGCCAAGCTTAAAAGACATCAAGGCTTATGCTAGAAAGGAATTTGATAAGCTTTGGGACGAATATAAGCGTGTCTTGAATCCGCAGCATTACCCTGTGGATCTTGCGCTTGATGTTTGGCAAAATAAGATGCATCTTATTGACAAAATCCGCAAGGAAGCCTGTAAAAGGAGTGATTTGATATGACATTACAAGAGGATATCATTCGTCAGCTTGAGGTCAAAGCAGTAATTGATCCTAAGCAGGAGATTCGCCAGTCGGTTGATTTTTTAAAGGCTTATTTGTTAAAGCACCCTTTTTTAAAGACTTATGTCTTAGGGATTTCTGGTGGTCAGGATTCCAGCTTAGCCGGAAAGCTAGCTCAGATGGCGATTGAAGAGCTGCGCGCTGAAACAGGTGATGAGCAGTACCAATTTATCGCTGTCCGCTTGCCCTATGGTGTTCAGGCAGATGAGGCAGATGCACAAAAAGCCTTAGCATTTATTCAACCTGATCAAGCCTTGACGGTTAATATTAAAGAGGCTGTTGATGGTCAGCTAAGAGCCTTAGAGGCGGCAGGGCTTGAGATTTCTGACTTTAATAAGGGAAACATTAAGGCACGTCAGCGTATGATTAGTCAGTATGCTATCGCTGGTCAAACAGCTGGTGCTGTCATTGGGACAGATCATGCCGCCGAAAATGTTACGGGCTTTTTCACTAAGTTTGGTGATGGCGGAGCGGATATTCTACCCCTTTTTCGCTTGACTAAGCGGCAGGGTAAGGCCTTGTTAAAGGTGCTAAAGGCTGACCCCAGCCTCTATGAGAAGGTGCCAACAGCAGATCTAGAGGATAAGAAGCCAGGACTTGCAGATGAGGTAGCATTAGGTGTTACTTATCAAGAGATAGACGATTACTTAGAGGGGCATACGATTTCCGCTGAAGCTCAGGCAAGGATTGAAGACTGGTGGCATAAAGGGCAGCACAAGCGCCATCTGCCAATTACTATTTTTGATGACTTTTGGAAGTGATCCTCAAACCTACACAGGCTATAGATAAACCAATGCTATTTTAAATAGGTGAGGAGGGACAGGAGCTTCTATTAGGCATAAATCCAGTAGCTGTTGCCTAAGAGCTTCCCTCACCCTTAGCCCTATGAAGGCTCTGACTTAGGGCTTTTTTGTAAATGGGATTGGGGTAGTTGTTGATTTGTCCCTATCTTAAAGCAGCCAAGATAAAGGAGAATGCTCAGCTAACTAAAAACCAGAGGCTTTAAGGAGAAGAAGTCTTTGGTTTTAGCTTTGCCATATGTTTCAGTTAACTATCAGGGGCCCCTTGACTTAGCCGATGGTGTTATATCAAGCACTTTTGCTACAGTGGAGACGATTCTTTTGTGGCTAAGGCAAGCTAATGATTAAACTGAAGTCATAGCCAGACACAGCTAGCTTCTTTGAGTTCATGCTGAGGTGGACATATGACATGTTTAGGTGCTCAAAGTCCAGCAGGTTTTGTCGTCTTTTGAGATGGCTTTTTGTCTGGTTATTGGAAAGCTGCTGCTTAGCTTTAAAAAATTAAGTTAGCCTAATTTTTTTACTTGAAGAATATCAAATAAGGTCTATAATAGAAGTAATCCTTGAAAATGAAATTGACAGTATTTATGGATTTTTCTGTCAACTTTATTTTTAGGTGTTGTTATTTATTATCTTTGGAGGAAAATGATGTCAGTATTAACAGAGACATTTACAGAACAGCTATATGCTAATTATGAAGCTAATGCTAAATATTTAGCTCTTGAAAATGCCATCACTCACAATGGCTTGCTTAAATCCTTGGAGACAAGACAAAGTGAGATCGACAATGATTTTGTCTTTTCCATTGACTTGACAAAGGATAAGGTCTCTAATCAAAAGGCTTCAGGTCGTTGCTGGATGTTTGCAGCCTTAAACACCTTTCGCCATAAGCTTATTTCAGAATTTAAATTAGAAGATTTTGAGTTGTCACAAGCACACACCTTTTTCTGGGACAAATACGAAAAATCAAACTGGTTTATGGAACAGGTGATTGCAACTGCTGATCAAGCCTTGACTAGCCGTAGGGTTAAGTTTCTTTTGGACGTTCCGCAGCAAGACGGTGGTCAGTGGGACATGGTTGTAGCCCTGTTTGAAAAATACGGTGTTGTGCCAAAATCAGTCTACCCAGAGTCTGTGTCATCAAGCAATAGTCGTGAGCTAAATCAATACCTCAATAAGCTCTTGCGTCAGGACGCTCAGATTCTTCGAGATGTGATCAGTGCTGGTGCTGATCATCAGGCAGTACAGGCTAAAAAAGAAGAGCTACTTCAGGAAATCTTTAATTTCTTAGCCATGAATCTTGGTTTGCCACCTCGTCAATTTGATTTTGCTTATCGTGATAAGGATAATCACTATCATGCTGATAAGGGCATCACACCACAGGCATTTTATGAAAAATATGTTGGTCTAAAGCT